>JAUZQK010000008.1 GCA_030951025.1 Mariprofundus sp.
GCCTGACCGGCTTTTATCGCTGCTGTATCTGCGGCGCTTGTTTCAGTCAGTTGTTTGGCTGCTTCGACTGCTTTGCTCTCGGCCATGCCAGCCTGCAAATCCTTGGCATGGTGTTGCACGGCATCTTTGGTGACGGCTACGGTGCTGGCTTTGGGGCTAATGGCATGTTGTTCCACTGCCGTTGTCGGGCTGGTTACTTCATGTGTTGTCTTGGCTGTGCTGGCTTGCTCATTTTGGCATGCAGCCAAAGACATCACTATCAATAATGACAGGTATAGACTTCTTTTCATTTGATCTCCTTATGGTAAATAAAGGCTGATGGTAAATAAGAGTATGGCGGCTGAACAGGTGCAGTTTTTTCACCTTTAAGCTTCCGCCCATTCTTTCTGCCCATTCTGATCGACAATGTTTGGCCAGAATGCAGGGCATGCAGAAGCGATAAAGGTTGTTACCATGCTGGGCATAGGCGATTGAAGCGAGGGTGATCATGATAACTGAACTTGATGGGTTAAAGCTGCATGCCAATGCCTTGTACGAGTTGTTGCGGGACAATCAGGATGCTGAGGTCAAAGCGCATTTGCGTAAGCTGGTTTATCAGCTGGAGATGATGGATGAGAGATTAAACGCTGTGCCGCCAAGTGCGCGAGCATTGACCACCTGGCTGGCACAGTTATGTGATGTTGAACATGGCATGCTGGTTAAACGCTATCCGGATGAACCGAATGATCTCGATGAGATCAGTATTGATCGGCATGTGAAAGGGCAGCAGGAACAATTGCGTACGGGTTTGGTATTGCAAACGAAGGTGATGCTGGGGGTAAAACATCTGGCTGGAATGCTGGGTGCTTCAGGCTTACAAGCTGTGCCGCTAGCGGATCAGATCGCCTGGTTTGCCAGTGTGCTGCTGGAACATTTGCGGGAAGATCGGGATATGGGAGAGAAACTGCATCAACTGGCTATGGCTACAATGGAATCGTTGCAGGCGGTGCAGGCAATGCTGGTCGAGCTTGGTGAGGAATCACCGGAACTGCAGCATGTGGCAATATTATTGTCGCGTCCGATTCCTGATGATCCTGTGCAAGCGCGTGAATATCTGAAACAGGTGAATGATGATTTACAACATGTGCAGCGTAAAATGATCGATGGCAGTAAACAAATGCAGCATGATCTTGGTGATCGTGTGCAGGCTTTTGAAGATGTATCCACCCAGCTCTCTGCGGCACAAAAACAGGTGCGCAGTGATGTGTTGACCGGTTTACCCAACAAACGTGCTTTGACTGATTTCCTGAGCCAACGTGCTAACCAGAGTGTGATGAGTCTGGTGATCATGGATGTCGATCAGCTCCAGCAGATAAATGATTTGGCAGGAGAAGCCGGAGGCAACCATTGTTTATGTGAAATTGCCGATGCATTGATCGGGCGCATGCGTAATGATGATATGGTGTTTCGTGTTGGCGGCGATGAGTTCGTGGCGGTGTTTCCGGCTGTGGGTGGTCAGGCCGCAGTACAGGCTGCGACAGCTTTGTTCGATGTTATTGAGCAGATGCCGGCGTTATCGTTTTCCGGTGGTGATATTAAAACCCGTGTTTCATTTGGGCTGGCTGAACGTGCTGCCAATGAATCGCTGCATGACTGGATTAAACGGGCCGATGCAGCACTGTATGTGGCCAAAAGCAAGGGCGGTAACTGTCTGGAAGTTTCGCCCTGATGGCGAGTTTTTCAGGTGTTGTTTTTTTCATGATACTTCCCCCCATGATACTTCTCCACGTGCTTTAAGCCGCTACGCAATGCCCAGGTAAGTAAACGGGTTTTTTCGTCTGCCAGTAGTTTGAATTCTGTGCCTAACGCATCCACTTTATCCGGGTGATATTGTTTGAGCAGGCCACGAAAGGAACGTTTGATGGTGGTCACATCGGCATCTGGGGAGATTTGTAATACATCGAACCATGGCACCGATCGGTTGGGTAGAACCATAAAGCCTCAACAGCTTGCCGTTGCACATCAGGGTGTGGGTCATCGAGGGCTGCAATGGGTAAAGGCAAGACCTGTGGCATACTGGGTGGCATACTGGCGATACCTTATTGCCCGCAGAAGAGTGCTGCTGACGCTTGATGATGTTATCAAACATTCCCATGCTTGTCCGCCGGTTGCTGATTTACTGATGGGTGATGCATGGATTGATTACTCAAGCATTTGGCGAATCCTCTGACTTAACACATCGAGATTGATGGGCTTGGTGAGTATATCCGTATTTTCTAACGCTTCAGAGCCATTCAGCACTTGCTCTTTATCATAACCCGTTAAAAAGATGATCGGGAGATCGGCTTGAATGGCTTTGATGCGAGTGGCAAGTTGTACACCACCCAAATGTGGCATCACCACATCGAGCAGAGCCAGCTCTATTTGTCCTTGCTTTTGTTTGAATAATTCCAAGGCCATCAAACCATCTTCAGCCATGAGCACCTTATAACCCAGTGATTGCAGCACTTCGGCCATGGTTTCGCGAACAACAGGCTCATCATCGGCAATTAAAATCAATTCATTCTCACCCTTGCATATTGTTTCCTTTTGCATGCTTGGAGTGCTTGTCTGGCTATCTTCGATAAGTGGGATATATAGATTAAAGGTCGTGCCCTGATCTTCGATACTATCGACTTCGACGAAACCATCATGGGTCCGGATAGCACCATAAACCATGGATAGGCCAAGGCCAGTGCCTTTGCCCTGCTCTTTGGTGGTGTAAAACGGCTCGAAGATATGGACTATTTTTTCTTTGCCAATGCCATGGCCGTTATCTGATATGCTCAGATGTGCATAGGCTCCTTTTTTGAAATAAGGATGAGAAATAAGAAATGCCTCATCGGCTGTGAATGGTTTCAGGCTGATTGTGATGCATGGCTCATGCAGGCCTTCAACTGCATCACGGGCATTGTTGATCAAGTTCATCAGTATCTGATGAATTTGCGTGTTATCGCCATGGATTGATAAGTTTTCTGGGCAGATTTCTTCATTCAACTTAATATTCTCAGGCAATGTTGTATGGAAAAAGCCCATGCTTTCTTGGATGAAGACTCTCAGAGGCATGGCTTTTTTACTTACGATGCCTTTACGGGCAAAGGTGAGCAGTTGCTGAATCATATCGGCTGCGCGACGGGAGAGTTGTTCAATACTGATGAGTTTTTGCAACACATCAGGTTGTTGTTGAACCTTTTGTTTGGCCAAATACAGGTTGCCAGCCATGCCAGCTAACATATTATTAAAATCATGGGCAATGCCGCCAACCAGAGTGCCGATGGCCTCCATCTTTTGAGATTGTCGTAATTGTTCTTGCATTGATTGTTGTTCGCTTATGTCTGAAAAGATGCCCACATAATTGATCACTACACCCTTGCAGTCATAAATTGCAGAGATGGATAGATGTTCGGGATAAATATCTCCATTTTTGCGCTTGTTCCAAATCTCACTCTCCCATTGTCCGGTTGTGCTAATGGCGTGCCACATCTGTTGGTAGAAATTTAAATCTTGTTTGTTGGAGTGTAAGATGCTTGGTTTTTTTCCTTGCACTTCTTGTGCGGTATAGCCGGTGACAGATTCAAAAGCATGATTAACATCAAGGATAACGCTATTGGCATCGGTGATCATAATGGCGTGCATGGATGATTTCAGTAAAGCATGGTATCGGTTTTCACTTTCAGCCAATTCATTGGCATCTGCATCAGATTGCTGCATGAGTTTTTTTAATAAGCGCACATAGCGTTCAGTTTGTAGGGAAAAGAAATATGCCAGCAGTGCAATAATCGCATAGTCGACCAGGAAATAGGCAGCCATCTCCCATGGCCAGTATAATTGTAGCCCTTGTTGCCAGAGTATGAGGCTGGTCAATGTAACGGCGAGTGCGTATCCGATGATCCATTTCAGCCCGCGTTGAATGCCTACCAAATATGAAATGAAGAATGGAAATGCCATGCTCCAGATATAAGCATTATCTCCAACTGCATTAAAAAAGAGAAATGCAAAGGTGAGAATTGCGATTTGGCTGGCAGTGATTTGCTCCAGAGTAGAAAGTTTCAGATATTGCATGCCTCTCCAGGAGAGAAAGGCAGTCAGCGCAAGGCTTGCTTCCAAATAACCAATCACCAGATTGCCGGCGGTGATATTAAAGATGCTGAAGATGATGATCGTCGGTACAAAGACAGCCAAGAACCGGATGAGCGAGCGTTTTCTTGTTTCTATATTCCAAGCATCAATATCAGAGCCATGCAGTTTATAGTCATGCAGATCAAAAGTCATGTTAACAATATGTCTGGTGTTTTATTCAATATCACCCCCATGTTGTGACTGTTTCTAACGGCTGCATTGTGTTTAGTCAATTGGGCTTTAACGGGCTGAAGATTATCAGAATAGCCGCGCCCGATTCAATCTACTGGAGGCTGCAATAAGCATTTTCAGGGCTTCAGACTTTATTACCATTTCCATAGTTGATTTTAATGCAGTCTATAAACTTCCCAGATTGGGGTGGTGTATACCCTTTGTGTACTTCGAGAACTTTGTGAGAAATTATTTTGATTTTGCTGTTCAAAAAGCAGGGTTCGGTTATTTTACGCGTTGCTTTAAGCCGCTACGCAATGCCCAGGTAAGTAAACGGGTTTTTTCTTCGGCCAATAGTTTGAATTCTGTGCCTAACGCATCCACTTTATCCGGGTGATATTGTTTGAGCAGCTTGCGAAAGGAGCGTTTGATGGTGGTCACATTGGCATCGGGCTTTATTTGCAAGATCTCGAACCATGCTGCGGATTGCTTCGGCAGCGTTGCGCCTTGTACGGTTGCAGTGAGCGGCGTAACCATCAGTACATCACCGACTCCATTGTGAATGCTAAAGCTCAGATGACAGTGTGGACAAGACCATTTTTTATCTGTTAGCGGTGGTTTTAATTGTAATGTTTGCAGACAGCTGGGGCAGTTGATGGCGATTTCACTGGCCTGTAAAGCTGGTTGCATAAATTGCTCGGCCAGCGGGTGGGGTAAGGATTGTAAGGCTTTTCGGGCATGGTAAACAATATTCTGATCAGAAGATTTTGTGGCCTGAATCAGCGTTGTGATGGCGCTGTCAGGGCTGTTTTCTCCAGCGCTGGCTGTGAGTTGAGCTATGGCAATGATGATTTGAGTGCGTGCTTCAGCGTTGTTTTCATGTTGCCATGCATCGGCTAACAAAGGCAGTAGCCCGGTACAACCCAGCTGTGCCAGGATATGAATAACTGCGATACGAATATTGATTTCATGATTACTCAACTGTGTGGCGACACGGTTAATGCCGATTTTATTGCAGGCTGAAGCGATATGCTGGCGTAAGACTATATCGCTTTGATGGTAGTGTTGCAGCAGGGGGATAATAGCCTTGTGAAACAATGATAAAGCCTCAACAGCTTGCCGTTGCACATCAGGGTGAGGGTCATCGAGGGCTGCAATGAGTAAAGGCAACACCTGTTGATGTTTTAAACGCTGAATAATGCCGACTGCCGATGCCCGTATTTGATGATTTTCATGCTGTAAAAGCAGGCTGAATTGATCTATTTCATCACTGAAACCAGCCAGTGCAACGCTGGCACTGTCGCGCACCAGCCAGTTGGAATCGGATAAGGCATGAATCAGGGCTTCGATGGCCAGTGGGTCAGCCAGTTTACCCAGACTTTCTGCAACATCGCTGCGCACCCGTGCATCATCATCCTGCAATGCGCTGATTAAGCGTGCAGTAATACGTTTATCATCGCAGTTTGCCAATGCTCTGGCGGCATGGCTACGGCTGCGGCCATGTTCGTGTTGTAAGGCATTCAATAATAGATCTGTTGCTGCAGCGCCATAGCGGGCAAGGTATTCGGTTGCTTTGGCCGCAAGCAGGCCTTGCGGCCCATTAAGGAAACAGGCGATCAATGCGATAATGGTTTTTTCTGCATGCGGTGACGGGGCGGGTGATTTCATAGCCCCGAGCATATCCAGGATTTGCTCGTGCCGACGGGGGGGCTGATGCTTATTCGCAAGGCTCAGTTGAAAGGTTTCAATGCCTGCATCATTCGATGCAATTATCTCATCAATCAATGCATCAAGGTCAGTAGCTATAATATGTTCATTGTTGAACAGATTATAGCACAGACGGTGGCATACTGGCGATACCTTGTTGGCCGTATCGGAGCGGTGCAATCGCTTTATGATGTGATCAAATATTCCCATGGCTGTCCGCAGTTTGATTATTCACTGACTGTTTCTAGCTGCAATTGGGTATTTAGTCAATTGGCTTTTAACGGGGCTTTTAAAGTGGTTCTAAAGGGGGGGCGGATGACAGTATATTTGCCATTATGATGCGAATACTTGATAATTGCGCTCAGGTACTTCGATGAGGTGTAATATGGCAGTGGCATTAACGACAGCAGCAGCAGAAAAAGTGCAGGGACTATTGGAAAAAGAAGATGATACATTGAATTTGCGTGTGTTTGTTTCTGGCGGTGGATGTTCCGGTTTTCAGTATGGTTTTTCCTTTGATGATAAAATTAATGACAACGATACGGTGGTTGAAAACCACGGTGTGAAGCTCTTGGTTGATCAGATGAGCATGGAAATGCTCGAAGGTTCCGAAATTGATTATCAGACTTCAGTACAAGGTGAATCGTTTGTGATTCGTAATCCCAATGCTTCATCGACCTGTGGTTGTGGCAAATCATTTACCCCTTCTGAATCGGGTAGTAGTGGTTGTTCTAACGCGGGTTACTAAATAGCTTAGCAGCATGTTTTTTCTATTTATGCGGGGTCTTCGGACTCCGCTTTTTTTATGCTTTGTGAAATTGTCTGCGCAATTGTTTGTGAAAGGGTAGCTTGCCGGGATGAGTGCGCTTGAAATTCGAGACTTAAACAAAATCTATGGCAATGGCAACCGAGCTTTGCACGATGTCTCTTTATCGGTGCCCAAAGGCAGTTTCTTTGCCTTGCTGGGGCCGAATGGGGCGGGTAAGAGTACGCTGATCAATATTTTGGCCGATACTGTGCGCCCAAGTTCAGGCTCTGTGCATCTGCTTGAACATAATTTATTTACTGAACGTGCCTGGTGCAAACGGCGGATAGGGGTGGTGCCACAGGAAGTGGCTTTCGATCCTTTTTTTACACCACGGGAAGTATTGGCTTTTACTGCCGGTCTGTTTGGCTGCAAAGCGGATTATGGCTGGATTGATGAATTATTGCAGCGTTTGGAATTAAGTGCGCATGTGGGTAAAAACACACGCCAGCTCTCTGGTGGTATGCGGCGGCGTTTGCTGGTGGCCCAAGCTTTGGTGCATAAGCCTGAACTGGTGATTTTAGATGAGCCGACAGCCGGTGTCGATGTGGAGCTGCGGCGACGTTTATGGGAATTTATGCGTGAATTAAATGCTGCCGGGACAACGATTCTATTGACCACCCATTATCTCGATGAAGCTGAAGAACTATGTGATCACGTGGCTATCATTGATCAGGGCACAGTGGTGACAGCTCAACCGATGCGTGATTTGATGCAAGCGGTTGCATCGTCGTATTTATGGATGCATTACGATAAAAAGCTGTCGTTATCCGATGCCGATGGCCTTGCCCTGGCGGCCTTCAAACCGCGTTTAAATGATGAAGGTGTGTGTTTGGAACTGGGTAAGCAGAGCGATGGACAATCGACATTTCATATCGCTTATGAAGCTGCGGTGAGCCGCTTCGGGCCGCCGCTGGATGCAGGTGTGCGTTCGGAAGATTTAGAAGATGTGTTTTTACGCTTAACCCAAAAGGATTCACAGTGAAATCCATGAAGCTGACAAATCCACGCGGCGCATGGACACTGTTCTTGAGAGAGGTACGCCGCTTCCTCAAGGTGAAAATGCAAACAATAGTGACCCCTGCTTTGACTGCGATGTTATATTTACTCATCTTCCGTTATGCCATGGGTGAGCGGCAAGTACCCGGACTGGAGGTGGATTATTTCACTTTCCTGGTGCCGGGGCTGGCGATGATGGCGATGATGCAGAATGCCTTTGCCAATACATCGAGCTCGATGATTATGGGTAAAGTGATGGGCATGCATATCTATCTATTGATGGCACCATTATCGGCGCTGGAAGTGGTGCTGGCCTTTTTGGCTGCAGCGGTGGTGCGAGCAGTGGTGGTGGCGGTGGTGTTTCTTGCAGTGCTTTCCCCCTTTGTGGATGTGAACTTATTGCATCCCGGCATCATTCTGCTGTACGGCGTGTGTGCCAGTATTATGATGGGTGGCTTGGGTTTGATTGCAGGCATGTGGGCCAAGGATTTCGATAATATTGCCATGATTACCAACTTCGTGATTTTACCACTGACCTTTCTTTCCGGTGTGTTTTATTCGGTCAAACAATTGCCGGAATTCTGGCAGCAGGTTAATAATGCCAATCCGTTCTTTTATCTGACTGATGGTTTTCGTTATGGTTTTTTGGGTATCGGTGATACCGATCCCTATGCCTCAATTGCGATTGTACTGTTTGCGACCATACTGACGATGTGTACATGCTGGTATTTGTGGGCGATCGGTTGGCGGATGAAGGAATAGGAGTATTTATCAATGGCACAGTCATCAAAGAGCAAAGCGGCACGCAAAACGTCCGCCTGGTACCAGCGTCATGCCAATGATCCGCATGTCAAACGCGCCCAGCGCGAAGGCAAGCGATCGAGAGCGGCATTCAAATTAACTGAGATTCTCGATAATCAAAAACACGATCTGAAGGTCAAGAGCAATACGGTGGTGGTTGATCTGGGCTGTGCGCCGGGTTCATGGAGTGTGGAGCTGGCCAAGCTAGTGGGGGCTGAAGGCCTGGTGATCGGTATTGATTTGTTGCCGGTGAATCCAATCAGTGGCGTGAGTCTAATTGAGGCTGATTTTGATTCACCCGCAGGCCAGCAGGCTTTGGCTGATGCATTGCAGGGCAGGGCGATTGATCTGGTGGTGTCCGATATGGCACCGGAAATGAGTGGCAATAAACTGGTCGATCAGATGCGTATGATCGGCTTGAATGAAATGACCCTGCATTTCGCTCAGCAACATTTGCGACCGGGTGGTGATATCCTGATGAAAACCTTTATGGGTGAAGGTTACGATACTTTTCGCCGCGATATGGGTCAATCATTTCAGAAAATTAAAAACATCAAACCCGCCGCCAGTCGCAAGACATCCTCTGAATTCTTCCTGCTGGGTAAATCGTTTCATGCTTGAAGGGTCGTCATGATTCACCCTTCATCAAGCATCAGCTGGATCTGGTTCACTAAGCCGCAATAGAATCTTCAGTAAGAAAAATATTTTCTGGGCATTTCTTTCTCAGGTTGTTGATGCCGATGGTGGGTGCAAGGAAGTTGTCCGGAAGTTTCAATCCTTTTGGCCATGAAGGCCGGAAAAGAAGAGTGGGAGGCTTTACCTGAAACCCTGCTGCTTAGACAAATCAAGGTCACCGTTGATCCGGCAGGGTTTCGAGTTGAATCATTTTATATCGTGACAACTTTACTGGATTCCAAGCTGTACCCGGCAGATGAAATTGCAGATTTATACTTTGAGCGTTGGGACGTTGAGCTGTTCTTTCGTGATATCAAAACTACCATGGGTATGGATATTTTACGCTGTAAAACACCTGAGATGATTCGTAAAGAAATCCTCATGCATATGATTGCTTACAATTGCATTCGTAGCCTCATTGTCCATGCAACAACAGGCACAAAAACTAAGACACGGCGCATTAGTTTTAAAGGAAGTTTGCAGGCAATTCGGCAGTGGGAACCTCACCTTAA
>JAUZQK010000080.1 GCA_030951025.1 Mariprofundus sp.
GCACCACGTTTACCCAGCTTCTCAATCACAGCACCCTGATATTCCTGTTCCACATCAACGGTAACGTGTTCATAAGGTTCTTGTTTTTGGCCATCAATTTCACGCACAATCACAGTTGGGCGTGATACAGCCATTTCGAAACCTTCACGACGCATGGTTTCCAGCAAAATACCAATATGCAGCTCACCACGACCGGAGATTTTATACACATCCGGAGAATCTGTTTCCTCTACACGCATCGCCACATTGGTACGAATCTCTTTCATCAAGCGGTCACGAATTTGACGTGTGGTAATAAATTTACCTTCAGTGCCGGCCAATGGCGATTTATTGACATGCAGTTCCATGCTCAGGGTCGGTTCATCGACATGGATCACCGGAAGTGCAACAGGGTCGGCTTTCGATGCAATGGTTTCACCGATATTGATATGTTCAATGCCAGCCATGGCAACAATTTCACCCGCTTCAGCGCTTTCAACTTCGATACGGCTCAGGCCCAGGAAACCCAGTAGTTTGGAGACTTTAAAGTTTTCTTTTCTGGAATCCGCATGGATAACGGTAATCTCTTCACCGACTTTAACACGGCCATTGGCGATACGACCAATCACCACACGACCGATATATTCATCCCAATCCAGGGTGGTTGCTAACATCTGTAGCGGTGCTTCCGGGTCACCCTCTGGTTCCTGAACGTGCTCAATAATGGTATCAAACAAACAGATAAGGTTGTCGGACTCATCAGCCAAATCCAGCATGCCATAACCATTTTTAGCCGATGCATACACAACCGGGAAATCCAGCTGTTCATCGGTTGCGCCAAGGGAAGCAAACAAATCAAAGGTCAGATCAACGACGGCATCAGGATCAGAGCCTTCGCGATCGATTTTATTGACCACGACAATCGGTTTCAGACCAAGTGCGAGCGCTTTGGAGGTTACGAATTTGGTTTGAGGCATTGGGCCTTCGCGGGCATCAACCAGCAATACCACACCATCCACCATGTTCAGCACACGTTCCACTTCACCACCGAAATCGGCATGGCCGGGGGTGTCGATGATGTTGATATGGGTGTCGCCATAACGAATGGCGGTGTTCTTCGCGGTAATGGTAATGCCACGCTCTTTTTCGAGGTCATTGGAATCCATGACACAGGTTTCCATGTCAGCGCGGAGGTTGTCCATTGTGCCGGACTGTTTCAGCAGTTCATCCACCAGTGTGGTTTTGCCATGGTCAACGTGGGCGATGATGGCGATATTGCGTAATTTGCGTGACATATAATAACCTCTAACTCTAAGTGGCGCGCATAGTAGCGTTTCATAGCTCAGATGGAAGTAATATTAATTATTACGCAATGGATGAGGAATAATGATGATCTAATCAGTGACAAAATCTAAAAAACTAACGCAGAGAGCGCGGGGGAGACAGAGGAAAACCTGAACAGTCAGCAAACATAGCGGATGATGTTAATTTACCCCGAGTCCTCTACGCTAGGAGTCTGTCGGACTTATGAGAAATCTACTGCGCGGCAGGGTAATTGGCCTAAAATATCCTGATTTATCGTCACATAGTTGCCACTATGATTCTCAAAATCATGCTGTTTTTGACTCACGTCCCCACCTGCTCGCTACGATCACCCTAAGTCCGACAGACTCCTAGAGGCTGTGTTTGTACGCTTCTATTGTGATGGGATGGTGAGTATTTCGCAGCCATCATCGGTGACAACCATGGTGTGTTCAAATTGAGCCGAGAGCGATTTATCACGGGTTACAACAGTCCAGTGATCAGCCAATACTTTAACATCGGCTTTACCGATATTCACCATGGGTTCGATGGTAAAGACCATACCCTTTTTGAGCACAACACCCGTACCCGGCTTGCCATAATGCAAGACTTGCGGATCTTCATGAAAGACTCGACCAATGCCATGGCCACAATATTCACGCACAATGGATAAACGCTGACCTTCGACATAGCTCTGAATGGCATGGCCGATATCACCCAATGTTGCGCCGGGACGTACCTCGGCGATGCCGAGTTGCAATGCTTTTCTGGCAGCTTCCACGACTTTTTCTGTGCGCGGCTTGGCTTTGCCAACATAAAAGGTTTTGCTGGTATCGCCATGCCAGCCATCCAGAATAGTGGTCACATCGACATTGACAATATCGCCATCCTGCAGCTTTTTATTGCCCGGAATACCGTGACACACCACATGATTGACCGATGTGCAGACGGACTTGGGGAAACCATGATAGTTCAGCGGGGCAGGGATACCGCCGGCCTTGATGGTGAACGCATGCACCAGATCATTGATGTCATCGGTGCTGATACCGGCTTTGATATATGGTTCAATCATCACCAGCGTATCGGCGGCATGATGACAGGCTGGCCGCATGGCCTCGATGTCTCGCGCTGTTTTAATGCTAACCATACCGCCCCCCAGTTTGTAGGATGGCCGCATGATGGCCTAATCTCTGTGCAAGGTCATCCCTTAGAATGACCCTTGGAGCATCCAGGGAAATGACCCATGGAAATAAAAGTGAGATGAATGAACCGGAGATGATGATGCGATTGTATTTGGTGCAACATGGTTTGGCGAAAGATGAGTTGGATGATTCGACCCGGCCATTATCTGCTCAGGGGCGAGAAGATGTAACCCGTACGGCCGGTTTTTTGAGCCTGTTTGAAAAACCACGGCCGACAACGATTAAACACAGTGGGAAGTTGCGTGCTGAGCAAACAGCGGCCATGTTCGCAGAGGCTTGGGGTGGCATTGCTTTAGAGACAACATCAGGACTTGCTGCAAAGGATGATGCATCGTTGTGGTTTACACGTTTGGCAGTCATGACCGATGATGTGATGTTGGTCGGTCATTTGCCGCATTTACAGCGTTTGGCTGGCCTGCTGATTTGTGCTGATGCAGCTCGCGAAGCTGTTCGTTTTCGTAATGGCGGGGTTGTTTGTCTGGAGAAAAACAATACGGGTTGGTCCATCTTGTGGCAAATCAATCCGACCATGTTTTATGGGGAAGCTTAGTTTCTTTACTTCGGTGGATTGACTGGCTTTTCGGGTCTCATTAATGCGGCTTTATTACAGCGGAAGATTCAGCTTTGGATTGTAGCGATGATGCGAATTTCATTTTATTTCAGTTTTGTTTCTGTTGCTGCGGCGGGCTTTAAAGAACTGTTTCAATAAAGTGCTTGATGCTTCAGACATCAGGCCGCTGGTGATTTCCACCTGATGATTCAAACGCTGATCGTTTAACAATTGGTATAACGATTCTACGGCTCCGGTTTTAGGGTCGGTGGCAGCAAATACCAGACGATCAATTCTGGCATGCACAATCGCGCCTGCACACATGCAGCAGGGCTCGAGTGTCACATACAGCGTGCTGCCATTGAGTCTGTAATTATTGATCGCCTGACAGGCACTGCGAATCACCCGCATTTCTGCATGTGCAGATGCATCATGCTGTGTGATTGGTGCATTGTGAGCGCTGAATACCTGAGCACCGGATAACACCAGTACCGCGCCCACCGGCACTTCGTCAGCATCTGCTGCCAATTCAGCCTGTTGCAGCGCTATTTGCATATAATGCAGATCGTCTTTCATCAGCGTTTTAATTTGGGATCAAAATAATCACGTAATCCTTCACCGAGCAGATTGTAACCCAGCACGGTGATTAGAATTGCCATGCCGGGGAAAGCAGATAACCACCAGGCGATTTGAATATTATCTTTGCCTTCGGTCAAAATATTACCCCAGGACGCATCCGGTGGCTGCACACCCAGCCCCAAAAAGGACAAGCCAGACTCCACCAGTACAGCACCGGCAATGCCGAGAATAGCAGACACCAGCACTGGTCCCATGGCATTGGGCAATAGATAACGCCACATTAAACGAACCGGTGCTACACCGAGACTATGGGCGGAGAGTATGAATTCACGCTGGCTGAGACTTAAAAATTCTGCTCTAACCAAGCGTGCCACACCCATCCAGGAGGTTAAACCAATAACAATCATAATATTCCAGATTGATGGTTCGAGAAAAGCGATAACAGCCAGGATGAGGAAGAATGTAGGGAAACATAAAACCATATCAGTTAGCCGCATCAGTATGGCATCGATACGGCCCCCGAAGAAACCGGCAACAGCACCGAGCACCAGCCCGAGAAACAGAGAAATACCCACCGCAACAAAACCAACCGCCAGAGATACACGTGCGCCATAAAGCAAGCGTGAAAACACATCACGGCCGAGCGTGTCTGTGCCACACCAGTGTTGCCATGATGGTGGCATCAAAATAACACTGACATCAATATCAGTCGGATCGAACGGTGCAATCAAAGGCGCAAACAAGGCCAGTATGGCGATGCTGAGAACCACTGCGCCGCCAATCACCATGAGCGGAAAACGCTGCATTAACAGGCTCATCGTTTGCCTCCATGACGCAAGCGTGGATCAACCCATGCGTAGGCCAAATCGGCAATCAGGTTGCCCAATAGCGTTAACACAGCACCAATCACGGTAATGCCCATCACCAGTGGATAATCACGTGACATGACCGCTTCAAAAAACAACAAACCCATGCCGGGCAAGGAGAACAACTGCTCGACAATCACTGAGCCGCCAATCAGGCCGGGGATCGATAATCCAAGCAGGGTGATGATTGGCAGCACAGCGTTTTTTAATGCCAGACGATAGCGTATGTTTGATTCTGCAATACCCATGGCGCGTGCCGTGGTGATATAATCGGCACGAATTACATCGAGCATGCCGGTGCGCATAAAGCGGCTCATGCCAGCGAGTCCACCAATGGCCGAGACAAAAACCGGCAGAATCAGATGTTGAAGCATATCGACCTGCTGTTGCCAAAAGCCCATTTGTTGCCAGCTGTAATCATGCAAACCGGAAATCGGTAACCAGTTCAAGTTTACACCCAAACCTATCATCAACAGCAAACCCAACCAAAAGGAGGGGATAGCGAAACCGATAAAAACAAATACCGTCATGGCTTTATCAAACCATGAGTCACGCCGAACCGCACTGGCTACCCCGATAGGAATGGCGATGATAATGATAATCAACATGGCCAATACATTTACCCATAAGGTGACCGGAATACGCTCGCTTATTTTATCAATCACAGGCCTGCCATCGGCAGAAAAGGATTGCCCGAAATCGAGCACAGCCAAACGTTTGAGCCAATTCCAGTATTGTTCGTACAAGGGTTGATCCAGGCCATAGTAGGAGCGTAAACGCTCGATATCCTGAGCTGAAACTTTAGGATTAAACTCCTGACCGATCACACTCGGTTCACCGGGAGCCAGGTGCATCATGCCAAAAGAGATGATGGTGATGCCGAAAAGCAGGGGAACCATGCCGACAAGGCGTTTGATTAAATAGGAAGTCACAGAGCAAACCCTAGCTTGAGTGCTTGGGAATGCCATTGCTCATGTAGATGGCGAATACAGGGTGTATAAATAGCTTATATTATTAAAATTTTTATTGTTATATTGTCTGACCCGGCTTGACATTTTTACATCAAATCGTTCATATTAAGCCTGTTTTTTTGAATCGTCGGGAGGGCTTAGGTGAAAAAATATTTATTGGTCACGATGGTGGCTTTGATTGTTGCATGTTCGGCACCTCTTTCAATGTCATCCTTATCAACTGGATTTCAATCTCTGCAAGCGGCAGAAACAAACACTGGCAACAATATGAAACGGGTGACGTTGATCATTAAGAAATTGCGTGATGCCATGGGCAGCATGAAAGATTTTGATGAACTGGAAAAAGCCGGTTTGGCTAAAAAAGATGTCGACCGCATGCGCCGTGCCATGAATGCCAAGATTCAACAAATGATGGAGGATGCAATCTATGCGATTCGGGCGCTGTAGTTTTTTTATCACTTTATTATTCACACAAATGCTGTGTGCGCCATTGTTGCTTACAGCAGCAGAAATTCGCAATATCAATTTTGCCGTATTTCAAAAATCCACGCCAGAGTTTGAATTTGAACCGATTGTACTGGGGCGTTTCAGTGATTTTATTGAAGCCATGAATGGTTCTCAGGTATTGTTATTGTCACACACCAAAGATTCTATTGATGGTGATATTATCAATCTGCAACAGGATGTATTGCGTGAATCATCAGAAGGACTGAATGATATTGGTATCGCTTGCACCTTAACCTTTGCCGATCTTAGTACGGAAGAAGATACGTCATTTGAGCTTGGTGGTTTATGTAAAATTATTGATTCATTGAACAAAAATGTGACGGCAATCATTCCGATGGCCAGTTTGCCGGATACTGATCAGGGTATCGATGCTTGGGTCGAACTGTTTGAAGATGAATCAAGTGGCATTGCCTTTTATGCCAATGTGGGCACTGGTGAATAAAGCCATCGATACGTATAATGCAAGGATAAATGCATAATCAGCTTACAGGATATTTTCAGGTATAGTGATAATCCAGCTTAGAGGGGATATGAGATTCACATGAACAGGTGCAGGGCGAAATGCAGTTAAAATATCAATTGCAGTTGATTCAATCCGGTGTGGTGACCGAAGCGCAGTTAAGCGAGGCTGAAGCCGCAGCCAAATTTGATAATAAAAATATTATCACAGCACTGCTGGAAATTGAGAGTATTGAACATAGTGAGTTTTTAAATGCACTGGCGAAAATTTATAAAACACCTTATGTAGATTTGAGCAGCTGTAAGTTTGATGACACCTTGTTACAGGTCTGTTCCGAGAAGTTATGCAAAAAATATAATTTTATTCCGATTGGTCAAAATGAAACAGATATCATTATTGCCACTGCGAATCCATTGGACATCAATATGCTCGATGCGCTGGCTTTCAAGCTGGGTAAACGCATTGTTGCCCAGTTTACGCGGCCTGATCGCATCCAATCAAAAATCAGGGATCTGTATCAACATACTCATTCCGACTTTGATGCTGTGGTTGATGATCTGGGTGATGATCTGGAAGATGAACATATTTTGACCCAGGAAATGGTGGCCACGCAGGAAACATCGAGTCTCGATGCATTAAAACGTGGTGCCGAAAATTCACCGATCATAAAGCTGGTTAACGGCGTTATTGTTCAGGCCATGAAAATCGGCTCATCCGATATCCATATTGAGCCGGGTGAACGGCAAAGTGTGGTGCGTTTGCGAGTCGATGGCCGTTTAAGGCCGATGATTCGTTTTCCTTCCAAAGCGCATCCGCTGGTGGCTTCGAGAATTAAAATCATGTCCAAGCTGGATATTTCCAATTCACGCACACCACAAGATGGGCGTGCACGGGTGAAGTTATGGGGTAAAAGTTACGATATGCGTATCTCAACATTGCCGGCCTTGCATGGTGAAAAAATTGTGATGCGTATTCTGGATAAAGGTGGTCTGGCGCTGAATCTGGATGTGCTGTGTTTTGAGGAGCTGGCATACAAACGTATTCGTGAATGTATCGGCCAACCGACCGGCGCTGTATTGGTGACAGGCCCTACCGGTAGTGGCAAAACCACAACCCTGTATTCATTTTTGCATCATATTAAAGATGAAGAAATGAATCTGATTACCATCGAAGATCCGGTGGAGTTTCAAATTGAAGGCATCAATCAGGTGCAGGTGAACCCCAAGGCAGGCATGACCTTTGCCACAGTCTTGCGATCAATTTTACGACAGGATCCAGATGTTGTGATGGTGGGCGAAATTCGAGATGAAGAAACTGCCGAGATCGCTCTGCATGCGGCTCAAACCGGGCATTTGGTGCTTTCAACATTGCATACCAATGATGCACCTTCCACCATTACACGCTTGCTCGATATGGCGATTGAACCATCCATGCTGGCATCGTCGCTCAATCTGATCGTGGCGCAACGCTTGGTGCGGCGCTTGTGTCCAAAATGTCTCAAACAAGAGAAGCCGGATCAGGAGTTGATTGAACGCTTTGATATACCAGACGATGTTATATTTTATGAAAAAGTGGGTTGCAAAGCGTGCATGAACATCGGTTATAAAGGTCGTTTGGGTATTCATGAAGTGCTTTATGTTAATGATCGCATGCGCACGCTGATTGGGCGGGGTGCTGGCGACCGTGAACTGATGCAAGCAGCCCGTGAAGATGGCATGTTAAGCTTGTTTGAAGATGGTTTATGCAAGGCCTTGGCCGGACAAACCAGTTTACAGGAGGTATTGCGTTCATCGGTGTTGCCCGAAGGATTCAGGTTAAGTGAACATCTCGATGACGATCAACAGCTAATGAGCTTTGGTGCAGTGCAGCGACGGCGTGATAAAAACAATGCCAGCCAAACGGAGAGCCATGAGCAACAAACTATTCTGGTGGTCGATGATTCCAGCAGTGTACGTAATCTGGTTGAATTTGTACTCGATGCAGATGGTTACAAGATATTACAGGCTGAAGATGGTCAGCAAGCCTGGGATATATTGCAGCGCTTTAAACCCAGCTTGGTGTTAACCGATTACGAAATGCCCAATATGACCGGTCTTGAATTGCTGCGGCGTATGCGTGAACAGGATCGATTCAATGATGTGCCAATCATCATGCTTACAGCGCGCAAAAATGAAGATGATGAAGTGCAGGGTTTTAATTCAGGAGCCGATGATTATATCGGCAAACCGGTTGAACCGTTAAAGTTGCAAGCGCGTGTTAAACGCACCTTGAATTTATACAAACATATCATTGCTCGCAGCAATGCCCGGCATTGATGACTGTTGTGACTGGATCTGAAGCTAAGATGGTTGATTTATTGCTTGTCGGTATCGGCGGGACAAAGGTCTTTGTAGCGGCATCTGAGATAAAACAGGTGCTGCGTGCAAAACCTTTAACAGCTGTGCCCATGGGGCCACAGCATTTGAAGGGTCTGGCCAATGTGCATGGTCAGGTTGTCTGTGTTATTGATGCAGGCGGTGTTACATCGCTGCCGTATTGCGCCAAACAAGCAAATCAGAATACGCGTTTGCTACTGCTGCGGCATGCAGAGATGCATGTCGCAATATGGGTGGATGCGGTTTATAAGATGCAACAGCTTGATGCCAGCGTGTTTGCAGATGCGCTTGCCAAGGGCGATGAGAAAAACGACAGTAGCCAAAGCATTGTCGTTGAAGGTATCAGTTACGACTTTTTGCAATGTAGCAAGCTGTTACACTTGGCTGCGTGATGGCTGTCAGAATTGTGGCTGAGGGAAGAGGATAGGGAGCGGAATGGGAAACAGAGTGAAATCAGAATCAATAGCGAGTGCAAAAACATCACTCAAACAACTGGCCAAACGAAATTTCATGTTATCGTTGCTGCTTTTTATTATCTTGATCAGCATTATATTTGTCGCATCATGGCGTGATAGCAGCAGCATGAATCAGCTGGTGGATGTATATGATGATCAGTTCCGGGTGGGGCAGTTGAAAGCATCGATGTCTGATGTGATGGTGCCGATCAATGATTTCACCATGACTGCAGATACCAAAAATTTCGCCAGAATACGCAAAGCCATTGACGTTTTCTCGCGACATTATAACGACATCACAGCTATTTCTTATCTCACTGCCGACAATATTCAATCGCTGCAGCAGATCAATAAGCTGATGTCGGAAGTGAAGAATATTGCCAATGATGTAGCGGATGGGAAAATATCAGCCGATCAGGCTGCGCAAGTAGCAGTCATTGCACAGAATCTGGTGTTATCAGCGCAATTCAAATTGGGCACTATTATTCAAAGCATGAATATGCAGTTGAAACAACATGTGGAACAGCGCGCCCAACAGGCAAACATGCAGTTGTATGGCTTGTTGGCTTTTATTGTATTGATTGTGTTATTGCTCGAATTACTGAATCGAAAGCTGCTAACACATGCACAGACGGTTTCAAAGGCTTCAGATCATGTGGTTGAACGTGCAGGCGATATTGTCGAAGTGAATAAAATACAAACCAGCATGACGGAACAACAAACCAGGTTTATGGATAAAGTGATCAAGGGGCTTGAGCTGATTGCCGTGTCCGGTGCAAAAATACCGTTGGCAACACGAAAGCTGGAAAAGAATGCTGTGGTGATTGCTTCTTTTGCAAAGGGAGGAGGCCGCGATGTTGAAAACATATTGCAGTCGATTCATGCAACCGGCGATAGCATTGCATCGTTAACAGATAAAGCAGCACACCATAGCAATAAACTGAAACATATATTGCAGGCGCTGGGGCAAATTCAAAATATAGCGGATGAGGCCAACTTATTGGCTTTGAATGCATCCATTGATGGCACTTCATCCATCACCCATGAAGTGCAACAACTGGCTGATCAAATTGGTGCGCATACCGATGAAATACGCACTGCTGTGCAGGCAATTTCGCAGGCATCTGATGACACAGATCAATCAAAACAGAAAGATAACAGCGTCATTGAACGCATGGCTCAAGAATTCCAGAACACATCGGATGTATTGCAGCGCATAGAAAAATTATCGGAAAACAATGCTCAGGCGGCGATTGTGATTGCTCAGGCGACAGCACAGCAAAATGTGCGTAATCAGAAAATCCTCATGGTATTACGCCATATCTCTGAATTATTGCATAGTTCAGATGATAAGTTACAGGCTTATAAAGATGCATCGGATCGTTTAACTGCAGCATCTGAAAGTCTGCAAGATATGACTTAGTTTGCTTGTTGTATTGCTATGAGTAAATTTGATGTGTCGATGTTTCTGGCTGAGTTTTTTGATGAGGCCAGGGGCAGATTGCAATCGATTAATCAAAAGCTGGTGTTGCTAGAGGCGGCCGAGCTTGATGATGCAGGCTTGATACAATTGCGCCGTGATTTGCATACCATCAAGGGTGCGGCGCAAATGCTCGGTGTGCAGGATATCAGTGAGTTATGCCATGTATTTGAAGATGCCGTAAATGCTGCCACACTTGAAGAAAAGACCGATAGCTTGCCGATGTTGCAGTTCTTGTTTGATTTACATGACACGCTACAATCACGTTTAAAACAAACCGATACAGAAACACGTATAGATTCAGCTTTAAAAAAAACTCAGTTCGAGCAGCTTAAAAAAGCCTTGGATGCTAAAACGCAATCACTCCGGATTGATTCCGGACAGACACACAATTCTGAACAAATAAAAAACGCTGAACAAACAAACAATTCCGATCAAGGCAAAAAACCACTTCGTCGCAAAAAGAAAACCAAGGTGCCAAAAAACCTTATTGCTGCAGTGATGGGTAATTTTGAGAATTCGTTGCAACAAAGCCATGCCGCTAGCCAGGGTAAACACTCTGATAAAATGGATAAAGCTGACGAAACTGAAAATGAACAGCCTCAAACAGCCGTAAATGCTATTGATTTCAGACCAGATCTTGCCGAACTGGAGCTTGCAGATAAAGCTGGCAACAAAGGGTCGGCTAACTTCTTGCGTGTTGATCGCAGCCGTTTGACGCATTTGAGCAATCAAATTGTAGAACTGGCTTCGTTGCGTTTTCGTGATGATGCGCCTGAGCAGCAATTGCAATCGGCAGTGAAAGATTTTCGTCAATTAAAAGATAAATTATTGTCCGACTCCGATATTGCCCCATCCACACTGGCTGCATTGCAGACGCTGATGGATGAGCATTTGCGTCAGATCCAGCAATGCAGCGATGCTTTTCGGCATCAGCAGCAACGTTCATCTCAGATGTTGAATGGCGTGCGCGATCAAACACTCAACTTGATGTTAAAACCGCTAAATAGTGTTTTTTCAATGTTTCCCCGTGCTGTGCGTGATGCATGCAAACGCAGTGGCAAAAAAGTGCAGCTGCTGGTGGCGGGTGATGCGGTTGAAATGGATCAATTGGCAGCTGAAAGCCTGAGCGAACCATTGATGCATTTAATTAATAATGCGATAGCCCATGGCATTGAAAGACCCAAGCAGCGCGTACAGTCCGGTAAGCCGACAGAAGGACAGATCACCATTTGCGCCAAACAACAGGGCAACTTGATTCATCTCGATGTGATTGATGATGGCATGGGCATGGATGTGAATGAGATCAGGGATCAAGCCATTGTCCAATCCATTGTCAGTGCATCTGAAGCTGAGGATATGGATGATTCAGAGATCCTAGAACTTATTTTTCGACCGGGTTTTTCGACTCAATCGGTAGTGACCAAGCTGGCAGGGCGGGGCATGGGCATGTCTGTTGTGCTTGATGTGATGCATGAATTAACCGGTAATATCCATATTCAAACTGAGCCGGGTAAAGGCACCTGTTTCAGTATGGTATTCCCGGTTAGCCTGACTGTACAAATGGCCAAGTTATTTCGCATTGGTGAACAGCGTTTCGCCATGCTTGCCAACTTGATTGTGCAGGTGATGCCATTAAAAAGTCAGCAAATCAAAATAGGTTCTGGCCCGTATAGAAAAGGTTATATCATGTATGATGGTCATCGTGTGCCGGTGATCGATCTGCATGAGTCTCTGGCGGGTCAGCGTTTCGATCATCATTCAGAGCATGCCAAGATTCTGATTGTCGAACATCTGGAAGGTTTTTTGGCGATGCTGGTTGATGAAGTCTTAGCTAAAACTGAAATCATGCTGCGTGAAATCGATCCTTACCTTAAATATTATCACCCCATTGGTTTGATGGGCTGTACCATTATTGATGATGGCAGTGTGCAATTACTGCTGGAACCGAATGGCTTAAAAGAGATGTGGCGCACAGCGCCTGATGCTGCAGTGCTGAAACCGCCGGTCGATACAGGGCAGCCTGCTTCTCTTCACCCAGTTTCTCCTCATTCTGATGCAGACTCGCCAGTGTTTCATCAACATATTCTATTGGTTGATGATTCCAGCATCGCCTTGAACATTGAGAAACAGATGTTTGAACAGATGGGCTTCCGTGTCGATACTGCTATTGGCGGCAGTGATGCCTTGGAAAAAATACCTTTAAATGATTACGATTTAATGGTCACTGATCTTGAAATGCCGGATATCGATGGTATCGCATTGATCCAGCAACTGCAGCATGAAAAACAAGATAAAACCTTTCCTATCATTATTATCGCCAGCCGCGAAAGTGCCACCGAATGCCAGCGTGCACTCGATGCCGGTGCTGATGCCTATCTCGCCAAAGGCCAGCTCAAAGCCGATAAAACTGAATTGCTCGAGCTCTTAAGCGATTTATTGAACGATTGAGTTGTCCTGTGCGGCCTTCGTGCTGAACTTCTGTTGCGCTACAGTTGAAACCGTTTGATGGCGTTTGCTGTCGTTTGAGATGCCAGTTTTTCAAGGCTTACAGCGCGTGTTTCGGCAATGCATTCAGCGATGTGGCGCACATAGGTTGGTTCATTGCGTTTGCCACGGTAGGGGACTGGTGTGAGGTAGGGGGAGTCTGTTTCAATTAACAGCAAATCATCGGGCACACGGGCTGCGACATCGCGTAATGCTTGGTTGGCCTTGAATGTGACATTGCCTGAAAAAGAGATCGACATACCGAGATCAATGGCTTTTTTGGCCGTAGGCCAGTCGGAGGAAAAGCAGTGCATGATGCCTCCGCATGTTTGCACACCTTCATCGCTTAGAATCCGCATGCTTGTTTCATCAGCATTGCGGTTGTGTACGATGATGGGTTTGTTACACAGTCTGGCGGCTTTTAAATGGGTGCGAAAACGTGATTCCTGAATTTCAGCGGCAACCGTATTGCGGAAAAAATCCATGCCGCTCTCCCCAATAGCCACGCAGCGCGGATGATCAGCCAATGATAACAAATCATCCACACTCGGCTCTGTTGCAATCTCATGATTGGGATGAACGCCAGCACTGAACCAGACATTATCACGCGCCTCAGCCAGCTCTCTCAATTCAGCCACATGTTCCAAATCAACCGCAACGACAATACAGCCTTCGACACCAGCTGTAGCCATGCGTTCAAACATGGCATCGCGATCATCCTTATAATGCGGGAAATTTACGTGGCAATGGGTATCGAACAGGCTGATGCCGTGATCCTTATGCATGCATGATGGCCTGCAAATGTTTCAGTTCAACATGGTGGATATCGAGTTTGTTGGGGTTTTGTATCACATTAATCGCTTCGTTTTCAGGTTCACCCAAATCGCTGACAACCAGATCAGCACCACTGAAATCATGCGCTGCGGTATAATCATTGATTGTTACCACACATTTCATGTTGGCATCACGCACAGATTTCCAGCCATTGCTGGAATCTTCCAGCGCAATGGTTTCATCGGCAGAGACACCGAGCTGTTCGATAGCGTAGTTGTAAATGTCCGGTGCTGGCTTTTTGGCTGGGACAATGTCACCGGCAGCAAGCACTGCAAAGCGGTCAAACCATTCTTTACCGAGCGAATGTTCAATCAGGGCATCGAGTGCGGCTGGTGTCGTGGTGGTTGAAACCCCCAGTGTAATGCCGGCCTGATAGGCTTCTTCAAGCAAACGCAATACCCCCGGTCTGAGCGGAATACGACCTTCAGCGATTAAACTTTGATAATGAATGGTCTTGCGTGCGTGCAGGGCAGCGATTTTTTCAAATGGCATATCGGCCATGCCACCGCGATCAATATCAAAACGCATACGTTCTTTGCCACCGGTTACGGCCAGCAATTCACCATACGTGGCAACGTCCCATTGACGATCAATACCTGCTTCATCAAAAGCCATATTAAAAGCAACGCGATGCCCATCACGTTCGGTGTCTGCCAATGTGCCATCGACATCCCACAAGATACATTTTAATTCTGCCATATTACCTCCATAAAACTATCCACATAACTTCAGCCGGCCGGTTTGCTTTTGATGCTTTTTATTGGCTCGATTCGAGTCATGGGCTTCAACGTGCAGCTGTTGATGTTAGCCTTGGCGCATGAATCAGATTTGTATGAGTCAAACCGAGATGCCGGATGTTGTACGCAAGGCTGCGACAGAAATAGATCAACCTCAACTGCAAAGACCCCCTATGTATCGTGTGGTTATGCTCAATGATGATTTCACACCCATGGAGTTTGTGGTTGATGTGCTGGTGCGTTTTTTCCACAAATCGGAAGATATTGCCAATCAATTGATGTTACAGATTCACCATGAGGGTAGTGCCAGATGCGGTGTGTTTACGCGTGATTTGGCCGAAACCAAGCTGCAGCAGGTTGAAACAGCCAGTCGTACCAGCGGTCATCCTTTGCGTTGTATGATGGAGCATGATGGCGACGACTGATGGATATCTGTTGTTGATAATCTTGTGTTTGAGTTGGGCTTGCTGATTATGGCATCAATATTGCGGTTGAATGATGAGTACAGACTGTTAAGCTATTTGTAGGCTACTGAGGAGACAATATGGGTATTTTAAGTGAAGAACTTGAAGAGACATTGAATGACACGTTTCGCAATGCACATGTGCGTCGCAACGAGTTTGTCACAGTCGAGCATCTATTGCTTGGTTTGCTGGATAACCCCAATGCGCTCGGTGTATTGCTGGGTTGTCGTGCTGATATTGAAGCATTGCGCCATGAGCTCAGTGAATTTATCCATGATAATATCGCCATTTTGCCGGAAGATGCTGGCGAAACAACGGCCAGCATTGGTCTGCAACGGGTGATTCAACGTGCCGTGATGCATGTGCAGGCTTCGGGTAAACGCGAAGTAACCGGTGCACATGTGCTGGTTGCGATTTGCTCTGAAAAAGAATCTCACGCGGTTCATTTCCTTAATCGCATGGGTATTAGCCGTTTGGATATAGTCAGTTTTATGGCGCACGGGGCAGTCAGTAATGATATCTCACAGGCCGATTCGACCATCGAGCGACCAGCCATTGAATCAGATAAGAAAGATGAAAGTAAATCACCCTTGCATCGCTATTGCGTCAATCTCAGCCAGAGAGCGCGAGATGGTAAAATTGATCCCTTGATTGGTCGTGCTGATGAGTTAAAACGCTGTATCCAGATTCTCTGTCGCAGGCGCAAGAACAACCCCTTGTTGGTGGGTGATGCAGGGGTTGGTAAAACAGCCATCGCCGAGGGCTTGGCGCTGCGCATCGAAGATAAGGATGCCCCTGATGTAATTCATAATGCAGTTATTTACTCTCTCGATATGGGGGCATTATTGGCCGGCACAAAATACCGTGGTGACTTTGAAGAGCGCTTAAAGGCGGTGCTCAATGCACTGGAATCAGAAGATCAGGCAGTTTTATTTATTGATGAAATCCATACCATTATTGGTGCCGGTGCTGCCAGTGGTGGCACTATGGATGCATCGAATTTGCTCAAACCGGCTTTGGCCAATGGTGAACTGCGTTGTATCGGAGCCACCACCTATCAGGAATTCCGTAATCTGTTTGAAAAAGACCGTGCACTGGCACGTCGTTTTCAGAAGATTGATGTGCCGGAACCGAGTGTGGAAGAGACAGTTGAAATCCTTAAAGGCCTCAAAGCCAAGCTGCAGGAACATCATGGTGTACGTTATAGCCGCACTGCCATTGAGCAGGCTGCCAAACTGGCCAAGCGGCATCTCGGTGAACGTAATCTGCCGGATTCAGCCATTGATGTTCTAGATGAAGCAGGGGCATCTATGCGCATAAAACCAGAGGATAAACGGCGCAGTAATATTGGCGTGCATGATATTACACGAATGATTGCCACGATGGCTCGCATTCCACCTCAACAGGTTAATGCTTCAGATAAAAAACGTTTATCGCATCTGGATCGTGATTTGAAACTGGCCGTATTCGGGCAAAACAAAGCCATCGATCAATTGGCTGCAAGCATAAAATTATCGCGTGCAGGCTTGGCGCATCCAGAAAAACCTATTGGCTCTTTTCTATTCACTGGTCCAACCGGTGTGGGTAAAACCGAAGTTGCACGTCAGCTGGCGCGTATCATGGGAGTGGAACTGATTCGTTTTGATATGTCCGAATATATGGAATCCCATACCGTTTCCCGCTTGATCGGGGCACCTCCGGGTTATGTCGGCTTTGATCAGGGTGGCTTGTTAACCGAGGCTGTAAGCAAAACGCCACATGCGGTGTTATTGCTGGATGAAATTGAAAAAGCACATCCCGATTTGTTTAATCTATTGTTGCAGATCATGGATCACGGCACCTTGACCGATAACAATGGTCGCAAGGCAGATTTCCGGCATATTGTATTGATTATGACCAGTAATGCCGGTGCATTTGAAATGCAGCAGAGCACGATTGGCTTTAATCCACAAGCTCGACAGGGCGCAGATGATGAGGCCATCAAACGCATATTCACACCGGAGTTTCGTAATCGCCTCGATGCCAGCATTACTTTCGATGTGTTGAAAGAAGATGTGATTTTGCATGTCGTCAATAAATTACTGGTAGAACTGGAAACCCAGTTGGATGAAAAGAAAGTCGAGCTGGAAGTCACTGATACTGCCCGCCAATGGCTTGCCAAACATGGTTTTGATCCCTTGATGGGCGCGCGTCCGATGGCACGATTGATTCAGGAGCATATCAAAAAACCATTGGCCGATGCTATTTTGTTTGGCGCTTTGCAAAAGGGTGGGGCTGCTGTGATTGATTGTGTGGATAATAAACTGGTTGTGCGGGAGCAGGAAACCGAGCTGTCATGACAGCCTCTGGCAATCGTCCCGGCCAGCCAGGTGTTTCAGTCACTCAGGGCAATAAAAAAGCAAAGTCTTATACCGATGATGCTGAATATGCTGATTCTGCTTCGTTACAGATCGACATGCAGGCCATCGGCGTGGTTCATAGCAGTTATAAAGAGCGTTTTGCCACACCCCGACAAGCTAGTCTCGACACTGCTCAAGCGGCCCAAATTCATTTGAATTCAGGTCTGAATTTTGAGCAAGCCGTAAAAGATCTGCAGAATTTCTCACATATCTGGGTGATATACTGGATGCATTTGAATCAGGGCTGGAATCCGACAGTCATGCCGCCACGCGGCCCGAAAGTGCGGCGTGGTTTGTTTGCTACCCGCGCACCCCATCGCCCCAATAGCATCGGTTTATCTGCCGTTCGTCTGGATCATATCACAGGCCGGGTGCTGCATATCGAAGGCCATGACATGCTCGATGGCACCCCCGTACTCGATATCAAGCCGTATATTCCTTATGCCGACCTGATAGCCGAAGCCAACAGCGGCTGGTTGGATGAGAGTGGTTTAATTGATCATGGTTTAACACCCCAAAAGTCTGATTTGTCATAAGCTTTTAGCCATAACCATAGAGGGAAGCAGCAGTGTGTATTTATACGGTTCTCTTTATGCTTAGCGATGACTATCATCAGGCCGCATAAATGCAGGAGGCTAATTTCCCATGTCAGATAAACCGACAGATCAGATCAACGAAAATGATGAGCCGGAATTCAGTTTAAATAACGTTGATTTAAGCGATGCTAAAAGCGCAATCGACGATAATGAATCGGCTGATGTATTGTATGCGCCTGACAAAGAACACGAGGCCTTTGATTCAGCATTTGAAGATGATAAACAAGCCCCAAGTGTGCCTGATCTATTTGAATCAACAGCGCAGGATTTAACTGCCGACACAATAAATAAACAGGATGATGTTTATATCACTGCACCAAGTGCAGCCCCGAATAACATGACCGCCAGCCCTGATTCGACTGAAACAGATCTGACTGAAGCAGATGATTCAGCTTCTCCCGAGCCTTCAAGCAACAATACCATGTTTATATTTGCCGGTATTGCCGTTGTTCTGGTTGTTTTGGTGGCCTGGTTTAATCTGAAGGCTTCAAATGAACCGTCTCATCATGGCGACATGAATGTAAACATGGATGTGGTTGATACACAGCTGCCAACTAACAATGAACAACAATCTAAAGAAAAACAATCTGAAGAAAAACAAATCACCATGCTGCAAGAACGTATTGCATCGTTGCAAACACGTTTGATTTCAAAAGATAGGGAGATTGCTGAGCTTACCCATCAGGTTTCCGAGTTGAGCCGATCACAAACGCAACCTAGGCATGCCAAAAAAGTGCCCGCGATTAAACAGCAATCCATTCAAAAGAAAAGCGCCACAACTCATGCCCTAGTCACACCCATTCGACAGCAAACAACTGGCAGTTGGGCGATTATTATTGCTTCAGTGAATTCGCGCATCGCGGCTGAAAAAGCCTTGGCCAGATTAAAGGGCAAGGGGATTGCAGCTGATATTCATCCCACAACAGTCAAAGGAAAAGATTGGTTTCGTGTGCGTGTCAGTGGTTTTGCCAGTCGTGCGGAAGCAGAAATTCAAAAAACATATTTGGCGCAACAGCATGGCATCAAGGGTGTCTGGATTCATAAAGCCAAGTAAGATAGTCATCATCTAATGCCTGAGCCAATCATGCCTAAACTACGATTAAATAACCCTGAATCATGTCTTCAAGCTGAAGCTGGTGAGCTCATATTACTGCGCGGAGATGCAGGCTCTGGCAAGTCGGCATGGCTCAAGCGAATGGCTGGTTTGATGGATTTACCTGAAGCCTCGATGCGTATGAGTAAACATGCTGTGGTGCGCATGCAGTTTGATCGATGGCCCTGTGTATGGCTGGGGGGCAACGTCGAAGAAGAGCTGATGTTTGGTCTTGGCGCGCTGCCCAGCAGAGCGCAATTGGAAGAGACTTTATCGAACTGGCGTTTATCTGACCTGTCCTTGACTAAGGAAGTGCGGCATTTGAATCGCTTACAATCGCTTCGTTTATCATTGGCCGCAATCGACTTGGCCAAGCCTGAATTGGTCTTGCTGGATAATCCCAGCGCTGCTTTATGTGAGGAAACAGCGTTAATATTGGCCGAAGATATTGCCGCCTGGGCAAGGCAATCGAATACAATCGTGGTCGTCGCCTCAAATCGCTGGCAGGATTGGCACACCGTGGTATCGCAAACATGGCGTGTGCGTACAGCGGATCAATTGCCAACCAGACTTTAAAGCCACAATATTGTGAGATAGGAATAAGCATGACAGACAAAGTTCATTTTTCGTTCGCATTAAGTCCGCGTATGCGTTCGTTTATTGAGTTGCGTGATGCCTTGCACTGCCTTGAGCAGGCTTTCAATCGTCAGCATGCTTCCAGCTGGCTGCATGCAAGCTGTGATTTACGGGCATCATTACTCGGTGATCATGGTCGAAAAAATGCTATTCCTGAAGTGGTCGGCCTGTTCCGAGATGTAAAAACATATTTGCAGAAACTGGCTGATGATATGCCCAAATATCACGATCAAATTTTATCATCCTGTGATCAAATCGATTTATTGATCGCACAACTTAAACCGGGTTTACCCGATGCTTGTCAATATTTAACCCAGGATGCCTTGATCAACGCCTATCTCAACACACAGAAAAAACACGATTGGCTGGGTCATAAATTATGTATGCAACAGAGCATTAAAGCGCTCTGGAGCCATGCTGAAATGCGTACGCAACCTTTGCATCAAGCGCTTTCACCATTAACGAATGCCATCAACAGCCTGAATGATATGCTGAATGATTTTGTTGGCTGGGAAAAATGTGTGGCCACAGCAGGAGCAGGTCATATCACACCAGCCCGTGGTAAATCGTATGGATTGTTGGTGATTGCATTGCCTGCTGAGGCTGTGGCTGAAGGTGTGGTGCCAGATATCTCTGGCAATAAACTGGCGATTCGATTGCGTTTTCAGCGTTGGTTACCCGGCCAGTCAGCCAGTGATTTTCACGAAGATATGCCATACGAGATGATGCTCGTACCGGTGGGTAATTGATGTCTGCATCCAACAAAACAGCTAAGGATACTGCCAAGCCAAGCATGCCGTTTTCCTGCCCTATGTGTAAAAGAGCAGTGCAGCGTGCAAATGATGATTTTCCTTTTTGTAGCCCTCGCTGCCGTACCATGGATTTGGGGCAATGGGCTGCCGGCGATTACCGTATAGCCGGTGAATCTGCACCCATACCCGATGATTCGGAATCACATTTTTAATCATTCGTGGATTCAAAATATTCAGATCAAATTATTCTTGTTGATTCGTTTGAGTTTGATTGGATTCGATGCGTGAACTAATTTCCTGCGCTATCCAGGCCGGTTTTTGATTGGTGCGTGAGGCTTTGGCGATTTTACTGATCAAACCTTTCTGTTTGCATCGTTGGCGTATTTCATCTGCCTGTTCCAGATTTTGATCGAGTAGTTTCATATAGGTGGCTGTATCCATGCTTGTTGTAGCGAGCCGATGACTACGTACCCAGTAATCGGCTGAAATATCCTTGCATACTTGTGATGGCTGACTGGCTTGCTTATCAACTGGAACTGCAGGCTCCGGTATTGTTTGGCTTTTGACCGCTGCTGAAGCGGGGAGGGCAGCAGGCTTGTGTTGCGCCAGTGTAACAGCTTTCTTCTGTTCTACCTTTTTAACGGCATGATCATTAACAGGAGACGATAATTTAATAGCAACCGGTTTGATAAGCTCTTGTGGAATAATCCGTTGCGTATCTTGTTCAGGTGATGTACCAAACAATGAGTCTTTGTTGAAAAACAAATACGCACCAATAGCCACAGCCATGAGAATAATCAGCAATACAATTGTAATCATCAACTGAATGTTTAATTTTTTCTTTTTAGCTTGTGCTGCTTTTATTTGCGGCTCTTGTTCTGCCACAGGGCTAGCAGCAGGGGAGGGCGCAGGTTTTTTTGAGGCCATTTGAATGTTAATATCGAAGACTTCAGAGCAATGTTTGCAGCGTATTTTCTTACCAACTGCGGCACGCAGTTGATCACTGATAGCATATTTCTTTTGGCAATGTGGACATTGAATAAATTCCAACAGGTTCTCCTCAAGGCGGTGTGAATGTGCTCTATGATGCAGTGCGAGTAGTCAGATTGATAGTCAGATTGACAGTCAGCTTGGCCATTGATTAAATCATTGCTGTTGGATTGATTGCAGCGGCCAAGTATGATGGGGAGAAGATGAAGAACAACATTCAAACGCTGTATTATATTCATGATCCAATGTGCAGTTGGTGCTGGGCATTTCGCCCTGTCTGGCTACAGCTTCAAGCCGAACTCAAACACCAGTTGTCAGAACCGATCTCTATTCAATATCTGTTAGGAGGTTTGGCGGCTGATACTGATCTGGCTATGCCACCATCCATGCAAAAGCAGATCCAACGCCATTGGCAGGTGATTGGCCAGCGGGTGAGGGGAACGCAGTTTAATTTTGATTTCTGGATACAGTGCGAGGCCAGACGTTCAACTTATCCGGCCTGTCGCGCCGTCATTGCAGCCAGAGGGCAGGGCATTCACTTTGAGCAGGCCATGATTTTCGCTATCCAGCAGGCTTATTATCTGGAGGCATGCAATCCATCCGATGATGCCGTATTGCTAAAAATCGCAGCGCAACTGGCGTTGCAGCCAGATCAATTTTACACGGATTTTTATGCAACTGAAACTAAAGACCAGCTGCAGCAAGAAATCAAACAATCTCAATCCATGGGCTGTGCCGGTTTTCCTAGCCTTATTTTAAACGACGAGGATGGAATCAATCACAATATTGGCATTGATTACAATCATACAGAGCCCATGTTTAAGCAGATTTCAGCTGTAACTCATCATGAATCATAACGTTTTTTATACAGGGCTTGACTGATCCTGCATCAAGGCTGAATCTGTGAGCATGAAACATCAAACTGTAGCGATGCTGGTGATCGGCAATGAAGTGCTCTCTGGACGCACACGCGAAGCCAATGCTTATCTGGCAGCGAAACAGTTTTTTGATCGCGGCTGCAAACTGGCTGAAATTGCCATTGTTGCAGATGTAGATGTCGCCATTATGAGCACATTGAACCGCTTAAGAGCCCAGTATGATGCTGTGCTGACATCCGGCGGCATTGGCCCCACCCATGATGATATTACCATGCAATCAATTGCATCGGCTTTTAATATCGAACTGATTGAACATCGTTTTATCGTTCAGGCCATGACCGAATACTTTGGTAATGAAGGCATGAATGAAGGCCGCATGCGCATGACGCGAGTGCCGGATGGTGCTTCGTTAATTCGTTGTGATAAAACCATTGCACCGGGCGCTCGCATTGAAAACGTCTATATTCTGGCAGGTGTGCCGGATATTTTTGCATCGCAGTTGGATTCAATTCTGGATGACTTTGGTGATCGGCCATTTCTGCGTTTGGAGATTGATGTGGCTTTGCCGGAAAGTATGTTTTCCAATCAACTCAGTCTCATTCAAGCGCAGTTTGATGATGTTGAAATCGGCTCTTATCCCGGTCGCTGTGGTCCTGAGCCAGAAGGTAAAATCTGTTTAAGCTCTCAGCATCCAGAACGTTTGCAGCAAGCCAGAACATCCGTTGAGGCAATGTTAAAGCAGTTCTGACAGCGCTTGTACCTGTCTCTCCAATCGTGATAATCCGGCTCCGTTATCATATGGATGCACGGTGTTGGAGAAAAAGATGAAATTAATGGCTCAAAAAATTGTTGCTCATGTTGCATTTGAGCGCTTTATTATTGCAATCATTTTAACCAGTGCGGTATTGATTGGCATGGAAACTTCGGCTTCCATAGTCGATGCTTATGGCCCATGGATCAGTTGGGGTAATCGCATTGTGCTGGGCATTTTTATTGTCGAGGCGGCCATAAAAATCTATGCCGTATCACCAAAAATAGGGGATTATTTTCGTGAAGGCTGGAACATCTTTGATTTTACCATTATTTTATTGGCTCTGATTCCAAGCACCGGTGAACTGGCCATGCTGGCACGTTTAGCCCGATTATTGAGGGTGCTGCGTTTAATTTCTGCTATTCCTGAACTACGTCTGATTGTTGCCACCTTGATGCGTTCGATTCCGAGCATGGCCAATGTGATGCTGTTGATGAGTGTGATCTTTTATATTTATGCCGTAGCTGGCCAGCAGTTATTCCATGAACATGATCCGGAACACTGGGGAAATTTGGGTATTTCTTTGTTAACCTTATTTCGTATCGTCACCTTGGAGGATTGGACTGATCTGATGTACACCGCCATGGCCATGAATCCATTGAGTTGGATTTATTTTGTATCGTTCGTGATCATGGGCACGTTTGTGATCATCAATTTATTTATTGCCGTGGTGATCAACAATCTCGATGAAGCCAAAGAAGAGCGTTTAAGAGAATTACGTGCACCGGTGACACATGATCAACTGTTAAAAGAACTCGATCAAACCCAACAGGCACTGGCTCAATTACGCAGCCAACTGATTGATGTGGAAAAGCCAAGCAAGTAATACAGGGTAGTCATTAAAAGACTCCTCATTACTTTATCATACAACGTCGCATAATGGATATTATGTCAAGTTATGCGTATTGTATCCATATCCACTTGGTGGCAGCCAATGCCAGCACTATTCATCAGCATTCAGCCTATTTCGAATCACCTGACTTAATGTTTCAATCTTAAATGGTTTATGCAGTACCTTTTGCCAATCTGAAACCATCTCACAGGTCAGCTCACTATCTTTATCATAACCGGTAGCGAAAATAACCCGAGCTTGAGGATCGAATTTTAGAATGCGTTGTGCAGCCGCTACGCCACCGAGCACAGGCATCACAACATCCATCAGTACCAGATCAAAATCATGTTTCTGATACAGTTTAAATGCTTCTAAACCATCATGGGCAATGTGCACCTGATAACCCATGCCCTGCAATAAAGCGCTGTGGCATTCACATAGACCAGGATCATCATCAGCCAATAAAATA
>JAUZQK010000081.1 GCA_030951025.1 Mariprofundus sp.
TTGCCTATCAAAAAAAGTTTGATGTTTATGTTCGAGCATATGCAGCTGATAAAAAACAGATGGGGTTAACGCCGAAGCTGGGTTTGCGTGGAGAGTTGCGCAATGCGGTGCATCAGGTTGAGGGGAACTTGAAGGGCTTCCATGAGAATCGCTTAATGGTCTCAATGTTGATGTTACGGCGGCATGAAAAGGATTTTATGCTGCGTGGGGCTGAGAAATACCTGAAAAAACATGCCAAACAGAGTGAGTTATTTGGTGGATTGTTACGTCAGTCATCAATTGCGCCAGCCGATCAAATGAAGATTGCAGATGAAATGCAGGTCTATAACAAGGCGATGGCTGAATATGCCAAGGGTTATCTTGATCTGGCTAGCCAGCGGACACTGTTTGCTGCAGTGTTTAATGAACAGCTGTTGCCGGGTTTGGACGTGATGGATGAAAAACTGGGCGTAGAAATTCAGGCTTTGCGGGCACAGGCCACGAGCATTCATGGCTCTCAAAGCTTGGTGTTTTGGGGTGTTAGTTTGACGCTGTTGTTATTTATTGGCTTTGTGCTCACCTTGATTGCGCGCTCGATTACGCATCCTTTGAACGAACTGGCTGAAGGTATGGATGCACTCGATGATGGTGATACAACCGTGTCAGTGGATTCCAATATGGCTGGAGAGATCGGTACGCTGGTGCATTCTTATAAGAAGCTGCAAGTCACTTCGCGCCATGCATTTCAGTTGCAGAAGGTGGTGGAAACCAGTCCGCAGGCGATGATGCTGGCCGGTGCCTCCGATTTGACCATCACTTATTTGAATCCGGAAGCATTAAAACTATTCCGTACCATTGAATCATTTTTACCGTGCCGCGCCGATGAACTGGTGGGGCAGTGCATTGATGTATTCCATAAAAATCCGGCTCATCAACGTGGTATATTGGCCAACAAAAGCAATTTGCCGATGCAGGCGAGTTTTGTGGCAGCCGGCCGCAATATTGAATTTGAAGCCTATGCCATTGATGATGAAGCAGGTGATTGGGTATCGATTCTGGTGTCATGGAATGATGTGACCGAACGCCAGGAACTGGCCAATGATTTTGAAACGAATATTGGTTCTGTGGTGGGAGAGATCATGGAATTCGGTAAACAGATGCAGGAATCATCAGAAACACTCTCAGCCATGGCTGAGCAATCTTCGGCGCAGGCGGAAGCGGTGGCAGGCAGTTCGAATGAAGCCAGTGAAAATGTAGTGACGGTGGCTTCAGCCTCTGAAGAGTTATCCGCTTCCATTGCCGAGATTACCCGTCAGGTACATGAGGCGGTGGAAATCTCCTCTCAAGCGGTGGATGAAGCCAATAAAACCAATGCAACGGTGAGCACACTATCATCGGCTTCTGAGCAGATTGGCGAAGTCATTCGAGTCATTACTGATATTGCCGAGCAAACCAATCTATTGGCTTTGAATGCCAGTATTGAGGCGGCCCGAGCCGGTGATGCAGGGCGTGGTTTTGCGGTGGTGGCAGGTGAAGTGAAAGAACTGGCCAATCAGACGGCGCGAGCAACCGAGCAGATTTCAGAAAAGATTGGTGAAATTCAAACCCAGAGTGATGGCGCGGCCAAAGCCATTGGCAATATATCGGACATTATTTCACGTATGAATGAAATCAATCAGGCTATTTCTGCTGCTACCGAAGAACAGAATTCAGCCACCCATGAGATTGCCCAGAGTGTGCAATATGCATCCGATGCCACGCATCGTGCATCGGAAGAAATCTCCGGTGTAACCGATTCGGCTGAGCAGACAGGTCAGGCTGCTGTGGCAGTATTGGGTGTGGCTACCGGATTGAGTGAGAAGGGCGCTGAGCTACAGCAACGGGTCAATGATTTTTTAGTCGGATTGCGTCGATAGGTAGCGATGCCGCAGGGCAAGCAAGTGTTTCCGCGTCTCGGCCTGCTGTTAAGCAGCGGAGTGTCGATGGCACTGATCAGATTGATGGTGGTATTGATGACATTGATGAGACTGCCGGGCTGCTTATGCCGGCAGAGCGTGATCAGTCTGCTGTCCGATCTGCTGTCCGACCTTCTGTCCGATCTGCTGTCCGATCTGCTGTCGAGTCTGTTGCCGCGATGTCAGTTCAGGCTGATGCGGTGATGACTGAGTCCCATGCCAAAGCGACTGTGGCCGAGGCCGCAGTAAAAAAAGGATCAGCACAAACAGTTGCGGTTGATGTGATATCGGCGGCAGATGTGGCATCGTCGGCATCAGTGCAAGCCTTGCCAGCAGACGCAGACCAGCATGCATTCAAGAGTAAGTTGGCCGGTGGTCATAGCCGGCGTGCCTGGTTATTGTTGGGTGAGCGGGTATTTTCGCATCCGCGTTATGCCTTGTTGATTGTGGTGGCCTTGGGGCTGTGTACGTTTGAACGCTATTTGTGGGTGATGATGCCGCTGGCATTGTTCTTTGCGCTGGAATGGTGTTTACGGCTTTGGTTGCAGCTGGAAAATGGCGCACGCAATAAAACCGAGCTGGTATTTTTGGCGCTCGATGGCATTGCCACCATCAGTTTGTTTACGGCCATGTTGATGCCTGCGAGTTTACTCGCGCAGGGTTTTTATTTGCGTTTGGCGCGGCTGTTGCGTGGTATGTATTTGTTGCGCATGTTGCGCATCTTCCGCTTTTTAAGCCATGATACCTTTGTCTATTCGATGCCCTTTGCCATGTTGGTGGTGGGTTTGGCAGGCATTGGGCTGGCGCTTGAAAGTGTAGGGCTGTATGTCGGCATCGTATTGCTGCTGGAAGTATGCAGCCGGGCTTATTCGATGTTGAAAGTATTGCCGAAAGGTGGGCGTTTAAAAGCGGAGCTGGCCTTTTTACCACTCGATGTGGTTGCCGCATTGGCTGTGACCGGTTTGATTCCCGGCTTATCGACCTATTGGGTGTTGTTACGTTTGGCGCGTTTTTTGATCATGCTTAATCCTTTGAATAATGTCGGTAGAGCATTCAACAAAGTGGCGCAGATGCCGGCGGTACGCAGTGAGTTTAGTATGCTGACTGGCATGCTGGCGGCGTTATTATTCATTGGTTCGATGTCGGTGATTTATCTCTATCCTGAAATGGATATCAATGAAGATGATACCATCAATGTGGCCGATTATGCGCCGTTCCAGATTATTCTGTTTGTATTTCGAATCATTATGGATCCGGGTACAGCACCACCAGAGGCTTTTTCGCCGTGGTTGGTTGGGTTGACGGTGTTACTGGTGATGGCCGGGGTGTTTTTCTTTGCCTTGGTGGTCGGCCTCGGTGCCAACGTGATGCATTATTTGTTGCGTGAGTTATCCAATAGTCCGTTGTCGGCGCGTGAGCATTTGTTGTTTGTCGGAGCCAACGAACAATCCATTAATATTTTAAAACAACTCGGTCGTTTGTATGGGCGCATGCGCAGATCCTTTGCATCGGTGTGGGTGTTTTATGGCGAGCCGCTGTCCGGGGCCAAAAGCATCGGGCCGTGGATGACGGTGCGGCAGGTTGAGAATGGTGATCGCGGCTTGATTGAGCGTTTTCAATTGTCGGGGGTGCGGCAGTTGTTCTTTTTTCATCTGGCTGAAGGCAAGGAGAAACATCAGGATGTGGTGGATATGCACCATTTGAAACGCGATGTGCAGGCTGAAGGTATGGTGGTGGCGGATGCGGCTTTATCGGAGCGCTTGCATGTGATCTACAATCAATCGTTAAATATGCCGGTGCTCGATTCGGCTTCGGTGACGGCGCGGATGTTATATCAGATGCATCATTGCGCTTATATGCCGGAGCTGGGAATTCGTTTGCTCGATGCAGTGGCGGGTGAAACCGGTTTGTTCTCTCTACCCTGGGCATTGAGTGTGCGCTGTGATGGGGCGGCGGCGGTGTTGAGCCGGGCGGCTGATCAATCCAATAAAGAAAAATCAAACGAGGATAAGTCAAGCTCAATTGAGCTGGAAGTTTGGTTGACACAATGCTTCGCTCAAGGTGTCAATGTCTTGGCGGCGATGAATGATGAGGGTGAGCCGGTACTGTTCAGTGACCTGATGCGACGCGAAGGCGAGCATTGTTTTAGTGATGTGGTGGCGATTGGTCATTCACCGAGTTTATGGTCGGGCGTGATGACACGGGCATTGATGACAGCTGCGGAGTCGTCTGCGGCTGAGTCGAGTGATCGGAGTGATCAGGGTTACTCGCATAATCAACAGCATGAAAACAAATTGAAAACCTTTACCTGGCCGGAAACATGGGATTTATCCATGATCTTTTTGGGCTGGCATCAGGGTTTACCGGCCATGGTCGAAGAAATGGCTTTGAAACATCACAAGCTGAACATTCATGTCTTCAGTACGCTGGATGAAGACGGGCTGATGCGAGCCAATCGGCAATTGCAAAATGTGGTGCAGGCCGCAGGTGCTGGTTGTGAGTTGAAGGCATCGGTGCATGCCTGGGATGGGCTGGATGCAGAGGCGCTGGTGAGCCAGTTGCGTGGTTGCAAGGTGATTATGTTTTATCCTGAGGAGCGTCCAGAGGCAGGTGTGGGTGGTGAGGATTCATTGCTGGAACTGTGGTATCACGAGGTCTCGGGCATGTTGTGTGCGCGTAAAGCCAAAGCCAAATGGTGGACACCGCCGAAGCTGATGGTGTTGCCAAGGCAGGGCGCGAATGTGGCCACATTTGTGCAGGCAGCGCTGGCTTATGAGGCGCTTGAAACGCATGTCGGTTCGCCCGATGCGTTCCATGATGTGTTTATGGCAAGGCGCTTGCTCAATGAAGCTTGCAGACATGTGGATGCCGAAGATAGCGCACAGAATGATAAGGTATTCCGTTTTGTAGATGCGATGCTGGGTGACACGGTGTTGGTGGAGAGTGTGGCTGCATCACGTTTAATTGATGAGAAGCAGGGCGTGGTGAACTGGTCGGATGTGTACCGTGAGTCGTTGCGGCGCGGTTGGTTGTTGATCGGGTATTTGATGCCACATCATGAGTCTGATGGCTGGAATGTATTTGAGCTGCTGGATAGCACTTTTCCATCGGCTCAGAATGATCATATGCACGCCATGCATTTGCTCGGTGGCGTGGCGGTGCAAGAAATGGATTTGCCGATGGAGAGTGAGAGCCTGTTGTTTTGCCGCCGTGGTGTGTTGGCGCAGCGGCAGGAGAAAAAAGCTGTCAAGGCGGTGGTGGCAGAAGCCGTGCCGACTGCAACGGTTAAGCAAGCCAAGGCTGAGATTAAGGTTGAGCCCAAGTCTGAGGTGAAAAGGGCTGAGGTGAAACAGTCCGATGTAAAACAGGCTGATGTGAAAAGAACCGTATTGAAACAGACCGAGCCGGTTGTTGTTGCGCAACAGGCAGATGAATCGGTTGATGTGGTTTTGGCGGATGAGGTTGTAGATGCTCAGCTGGTGGAAACGGCAGTCTGGCCTGAGCAGGCAGATAAACGCTTGCTCAAGGTGATGGAAAAGCAGGTGGCCGGATCAGTCGAAATGCTGGAAAGCAGCTCCGAAGATGCCTTGATGAAGTTGATGGACGTTTTGGACATGGGCATCGATGCAGCGGTAGAAAGTTTGATTATGGCGGCACTGACCGATTTGCAGAATATTGATCGGGTCAATCAGCGGCTGAATAATGTGAAGCATGTGATGCAGGACTGGGCACAGGCTTTGCCTGACGAGCAGGCTTCGATTGGCTGGGCAGGTGCGATGGAAAGCCGTTTTGTGATGCAGGAAGAACGTCTGGCTTTGAAGGATGTGTTGGCTGTTGCTCATGATGCTGAAACAGTGACAGAAGCAGTGGCAGAGGCAGAGGCAGAGAAAGTGGCAGAGAAAGTGACAGAAGCAGTGACAGAAGCAGTGGCAGAGGCAGTGGCAGTGGCAGAAGCAGTGGCAGAAGAAGTGGCAGAGGAAGTGGCAGAAGAAGTGGCAGAAGAAGTGGCAGAAGAAGTGGCAGAAGCAGTGGCAGAAACCGCAGTTGAACAGCGCGATGTCGCTATTATTGAGGATGTATTGGAGGGCGAAGTTATGGCTGACTCA
>JAUZQK010000082.1 GCA_030951025.1 Mariprofundus sp.
GATGCTAACAATGGCTGGCCTAGTATGGGCTTCTGAGGATACAGAAATGGGTCCGCCAGCCAAGAAGATACCTTATGATGTGCAAGTTTTTCTGCCGGATCCCAGCTATCTGGATCATATCTATAGCGCTGAGGCTCAGACAGGTGTTTATAAACAAAGGGCTCAAAATGATCAGCCCTTTTATCCTTTATTCTTCGGTCGGGGTTTGTATCCATCGGAGCAGTTTAATGAGGGTTTAAATGTTCTGGGTACAAAAAATGCGATGTATCCGCGTTTTATGGCCACGGGTGATCTGCGTGTTGCTTATGCCTCTAGTGATAATGGCAACAACTCTCTGGCTGAAGTCGCCACACGATTGAATCTGGATCTTGATTTAAAATTGACTGCCACCGAACGGATTCATGCTTTTGTCCGGCCATTGGATAATAATGGTAAATTCAGTCGCTTTGTGTTTGATGGTCAGGGTAATCAGGGCAAGTTTCAGAATGAAATGAATGGTGATCTGGAAGACTTGTTTTTTGAAGGTGATCTGGGCGCGATTCTCACCGGTATTTCAGGTTCATATTTATCGTTTGACTTACCTTTCGCTGTGGGTCGCATGCCGATGATTTTTCAAAATGGCATTTGGCTGAATGATATCATTGATGGCATTGCATTTACGCTGCCTGCGATGAATTCACCGCAGTTTGATATTAGCAATATGGATGTCACCTTTTTTGCAGCGAATAATCAGGTTAACTCTCCGCTTTCTGCCCAGCTCGACAGTGTCAGGCTGTATGGTTTTAATGCCTTTATTGAAATGTTGAACGGTTATATTGAACTGGGTTACGCTTATACAGAAGATAAGCTGTTGGCTGATGGTGATCAGAGTTACCATAATGTGATGCTTTCATACAGCCATCGTATTGGTAATCTGGCATCTGTTTCGTATCGGGTGTTGCATAACTTCGGCCAGCAAGTACGTCCGGGGCAGGTGGTTGGTAAAACTGCTGATGGTACGCTTGTGTTGTTTGAATCATCCTTTATCACCAGTAAACCCTATACCTTGATTCCTTATCTGGATTTATTCTATGGTTTTGGCAGGCCGCAGTCGGTTGCCCGTGTTGGTGGTATTCTACAAAATACCGGCATTATCTTTGAAGCCGATGGTTTGACCGGATTCCCTACCCTGGATGCGACAGCCAATGATACTGCTGGTGGTGCAATCGGTCTGGAATATTTGTTTAATCTGAATCAGCAAATTATTGTAGAAGCTGCTCTTGTGAAAATTCTTGAAGGTGTAGGCAAGCCCGGACGCAATGCGTTTGGTGATCAATATGGTTTTGCTGCACGTTATCAATTGCCCTTAACAAAAACTATTCTGTTAAGAATGGATGCCATGATTGGCTTTCGTGAGCAACAAAGAAACCTTTGGGGCGCTCGATCTGAACTGCGTTGGAAGTTCTGAGGAGAAGAAGATATGACTGAGGTGGGTACATTGTTGGTGGTTGTCGGAGGTGGCCTTTCTGCTTTGGTGAGTGTGCAGTTGATGATTGCATTTGCAAATTCATGGGCCAAGGTGAGAGCGGATGCAGAGCATAAAAACTTAAGCTTGCGATTGTTGAGAAACAAAATGGAAGCGATGAAAGTTTTGCATAAAGAATATGAACAGAGCAAACGCTACAGTTGGACAGGTTACCGCAAGTTTCGTGTTGATGTAAAAAAAGAATTATCCGATGTTACCTCTTGTTATTTTCGCCCACATGATGGTAAAAAACTACCCCCATTCAAACCCGGCCAATTCTTAACATTCCAATTCAAGTTGCCTGATGAGGATAAACCCCTGATTCGTTGTTATTCCTTATCGGATAAACCCAATGATGAATATTACCGAATTTCAGTCAAAAAGATCTTGCCACCACGCGATAAACCGGAACTTCCATCTGGTAAATCATCGACTTATATTAATGAGGTGCTGAAGAGTGATGAGATCATCGATGTGAAAATAGCATCGGGAAACTTTTATCTGGAAACCAGGGAGCACTCACCGATTGTATTGATTGGTGGTGGTATTGGCGTTACGCCGGTGTATAGCATGTTACGCACCTTGGCCGCAGAAGATTCAGAAAGGGAAGTATGGTTTTTCTATGGGCTGCGCAACAAGACGGAGCAGTTATATAGCGAAGAATTGAAAGAAATCGCCCGCACACATCCGAATATGCATATTTGTTTGTGTTATAGCAATCCGGAGCCTGATGATAAAGAGGGTGAGGATTATCAATATGCTGAACGGGTGTCGGTGGATCTGTTTAAACGCGTATTGCATGTGAATAATTATGTGTTTTATATCTGTGGGCCACCGCCGATGATGAACTCTCTGGTGTCCGATTTGGAAGCTTGGGATGTACCATCGGAACATGTGCGCTTTGAGGCATTTGGACCTGCATCGGTTAAAAAAACCAGAGCCAAGAAAAAAGACGATGCAGCATCGCAAGAGAGCTTTGCGGTTAAATTCAGTCGCTCGGGTAAAGAATGTCAGTGGACGGGTGAAGAGGATTCTATTTTGGAGTTGGCGACTGCCAATGATATCGGTTTGGCCATGAGTTGTGGCATTGGTAACTGTGGAACTTGCATGGTGGCCTTGAAAAAGGGCACGGTGGATTATCCAGCTAAACCCGGTTTTGATTTTGATGCAGGCACCTGTTTGCCTTGTATCGCCAGGCCAACAGGACCTGTTGAAATTGATGGATAATTAGTTGATGGATCATTAGTTAAAAACTTGCTTGGAAGCTTGTTTAAATAAGGGAGAGAACTATGAAAAAAATAAATATTTTAACATGGCTTGCTTTGTTGATGGCGATGTTTGGCACGGCCAATACAAGTGTTGCTCAACCGGGCTTTCAAGGCCCTCAGTCGTGTACTGAATGCCATGAGTTGGAAAGTAAGGCATGGCAGGGCACGCATCATTTCACCAGCTTTAAAAAGTTTCATAAGTCAAAAGATGCGAAGAAAATAGCCAAAGCGATGGGCATCAAACGCATTAAAAAAGATCAAACCTGTGTGCAGTGCCATTACACCGTGATGCCGAATAAAAAAGGTAAAATTAAACCGGTTGCAGGTACATCATGCGAATCCTGCCATGGTGCATCTGAGAAGTGGATTAAAGTGCATTCCGATTATGGCGGAAAAAAGGTTAAGAAAGCGCAGGAAACTGCAGCACATAAATCACAGCGTATTTTAGAGTCGATTGCCGGCGGCATGATTCGTCCGGATGATATTTATAATCTGGCACGCAATTGTTTTCAGTGTCATACCGTACCGCATGAAAAGCTGGTGGAAGTCGGTGGGCATAAAGCCGGCAGTGAGTTTGAGCTGGTGACCTGGTCGCAGGGTGAGGTGCGGCATACCTTTGTGGCCGGTAGCAATAAAGCTGCATCAGTGGAAAGAAAACGTGTGTTGTATTTGGCCGGACGTATCCTTGATCTGGAATATGGTTTGCGTGGCATGGCTGAAGTGACTGCGAACAACAAGTATTCAGCAGCGATGTCCAAACGCAGTAAACAGGCTCTGGTGTATGTGCAAGAGATCTCTGATGTCATTAAAGCACCGGCTTTGGCTGAAATCCTTAGCCTTGGTAAAGGGGTTAAAATAGAAGCCAACAACAAGGCCAATTTGTTAAAAGCTGCTGAAGCGATTTCCGACAAGGCACAAGCTTATTTGAAAACCCAGGATGGCAGTGCTTTGGCAGCATTGGATGGGCTTATTCCAGCCAAGGCGAAAGGGACAGCGGTTGAATAAGCGTAGCCTGTCTTGAGTGAATTAACCCATAGCGAGCGCCCGCAGCGTTGGGATGTGCCGTTTGATGAGGATATGACGCTAGCTGATGTCGATCAGGTGCTGGCGGCCAAACCATTCTGTGACATTGATCAAAGCAGATTCCCCCAAGCGATCCCGTTGCGGGGTATTATTGAAAATGAAGCACGTATCTTAAAATATCGTGCTGGTGATCTGGTCGTGCGTCAAGGTGATTATGGTAATTCGGCCTTTTTTGTTATCAAAGGCCGGGTGCGGGTGGTTGTGCCCTTGCCCAATAATGAATTACCTGAATCTGTGTTGGGTCGAAAGCTTAGCAAGAGTAAATCTGTTTGGGAGTCTATTGCACAAGTATGGAAGAACCCTGTCGTTGCAGAATTTCGAGCCAAGGTGCAGGCCAGCTCCGGCCAGGGTGAAGGTGATGTGCTTGCTAGAGGAGAGGGTGAAAATACGACGGTCTTTTTACAGGATATCCCCGGTGTTATTAAAAATCATGAAACCGTTACGATTGCTCAGGGTGAGTTCTTTGGTGAAATCGCGGCACTTGGACGGACACCGAGAACGGCAACCATTTTTGCAGATGAAGATGGCACTGAATTACTTGAAATCAAATGGCAGGGTTTGCGCGATATTCGCCTATTTACGCCTTCAATCAAACAGCATATCGATAAACTTTATCGTCAACGCAGTTTAAATGTGCAACTGGGTGCGACAGCTATTTTTGCGCATTTGAATGAAGCAGAATTGCAACAGGTCGCCAATCGTACCGAGTTTCATTCGATCGGTTCATTTGATTGGCATGCCAGCTATAAAAAGATTTCTCAAAAGTCTGCTGCCGAACGTTTGGATGATGAGTCATTGATTTATGAGGAGGGAGGCTATCCTGATTCGCTGGTGATTATACGAGCAGGTTTTGCCCGTGTCAGCGTGCTTAAAGGCAATGGCCACCGTACGGTGGGTTATATCAGTAAAGGCCAGAGCTTTGGCTTTCGTGAAATAGCACACAATTGGCGTAGCGAAGAACCGGTGACATATCAGCATAGCCTGCGTGCTTTGGGTTATGTCGATATTCTGGTGGTGCCATCCGATATCATTCAACAATATGTATTGGAGAAAATGTCGCCAACTGATCTCCCTGCTCAGTTTGAGATGGAAGAAGATCAGCCGGGTATCGATGAAAATATGGATGCTGTTGCCTTAAGCAGTGAACATCTGAGTAAAACTGACGTGATTGAATTTATGGTTGAAAACCGATACATCAACGGTACCGCGACGATGATTGTGGATTTGGATCGTTGTACACGCTGTGATGATTGTGTGCGAGCCTGTGCTTCAGCGCATGGCAATAATCCGCGTTTTGTGCGGCAGGGTAAACACATCAGTAATTTGATGGTGGCACACGCCTGTATGCACTGCCAGGATCCTGTGTGCATGATTGGCTGCCCAACTGGCGCGATTCATCGCCAAACAGGTGAAGGGCAAGTGGTGATTAATGATTTAACCTGTATCGGTTGTTCGACGTGTGCGAACAGTTGTCCCTATGAGAATATTCGTATGGTCGAAGTGCGTTCTGAACAGGGGGCTTATATTCGTGATCAGGATAGCCAGAAACCAATTGTGAAAGCGACCAAGTGTGATCTGTGTGCGGAACAAATTGGAGGCCCTGCCTGTCAGAACGCTTGCCCGCATGGCGCTTTGGTGCGTCTGGATATGAAAAATCCAGAGCGTTTAATGGATTGGATTAGCCAATGAGTATGACCAGAAAAAGACGGCGTATGCTTGGCATTACTACGGTGTTTACGTTTGCTGTGATGTTGGTTCTGTGGCAGTTTGATCATGTTCAGCGGCTTGAAGATACATCGCTGCTTACAGGCTATCTGTTGATTACAATGGTTACCGTGCTGGCTTTATTCAACCTGCGCAAGCGTTTTTCGTTTTTGCCATTGGGTACGGCAGAAGGTTGGTTGCAGGTGCATATTTATTTGGGCTGCATGGCTGTGTTTTTGTTCTTTATGCATATTGAACTGCATTGGCCAACCGGTGTGATTGAAACATTACTGGCCATATTGTTTTTATGTGTAGCTGTGAGCGGAGTATTGGGTTTGATATTGTCACGGGTGATTCCAAGTCGTTTGACGGCACGTGGTGGCAATGTGGATTTTGAACAGATACCTGAGCTGCGCCGTAAGATTAAATGGAAGGCGGAAGAGATTGCGGCTGAATCCATTAAGCTAACAGGCAAATCAACGATTGCAGATTTTTATGTGGATCGTCTTCAAATGTTTTTTATTGCTTCGAACTATTTTTTCTCGAAACATATTTTAGGCTCAAAACATCATATTGAACCATTGTATACACGAATCCAGGCGACACGACGGTATTTGAATGATGAAGAAAATGAGATCATGAACCAGCTTGAATCATTGCTCAGTGAAAAAGACATGCTGGATTTCCAGCATTCATGGCAGTGGGTGCTAAAGGTGTGGTTGTTTTTGCATATTCCATTATCCAGTGCTTTGCTCGTGCTTGGCTCTTTTCATGGCTTGTTAGCCTTTCATTTCTTAGGGGATTAGAGATTGTCTGATCGTAGAGATTATAGCCGACCCAATCAGAAGTGGGAATGTGGATGGAAACAGAGTGGTTTTTCCTGCAATAGCGGACCATCAAAAAATGGTAAGTGTTCAGGTAAAAGCGAATGCCAACCGGTAAAAGGTACGGATGGTTATCGTTGTACCCGTTCAGCCTTGAATGGTGGCCCATGTTCAACCGGCCCTTTGCCAACAGGTGAATGTTCCAGCAAATTCCCCCCCTGCAGTCCACGCCGTTCGTTGCGTGTAAAACGGCAGTTGGTCAGTCTGGCTTTTGTGGCCTTGGTGCTGTCGCTATTGTTTATTGGCCTTGGTGGTACTCAGGTTTCTGAAGATATATTATCGCCGGGTCCATTGAGTTCGCGGCACAGTTCGATTTCTCAGAATTGCAGTGCCTGCCATGCCCAGGCTCATGGTCAGCCCTGGCAGTGGTTCTTTTCCAAACCTGAAAAAAGCATTACCGGTAGTTGCCAAAGCTGTCATGCGATGGGGGGAGAGGCGCTCAAACCACACAGTTTGTCGTTGGCTGCGCTGGCGGCTATTCAACAGAAAAGTTCAAACAAATCAGCTGAGAAAAAAGCTGCGATGGATGCAGCGCTTGTGGGCAGTAAAACGCAGTGTATCTCTTGCCATAAGGAACATCGCGGTGAGTCGTTTGAAATGACAAAGCTGAGCAATAGGCAGTGCCAGAGCTGTCATACGCAAGCCTTTACGTCATTTTCAAACGGCCACCCGGAATTCAGTAATTATCCGTTTAATCAACGTGTGAATATTCTCTTTGATCACACATCGCATTTTAGTAAACATTTTGCCAAGAAAAAAGTGACTAATCTTAGTTGTAATAGCTGCCACAGCCCCGATACATCAAGCGGGAATATGCTCATCAAGAGCTTTGATGTTTCATGTGCCCAGTGCCATAGCAATCAAATCTATGGTAAGAGTGCGATCAATAAAGGCATTATCTTTTTTGGCTTGCCGACTTTGGATGTTGAAACATTGCGCGAAAACGATATTCAAATCGGTAGCTGGCCTGCTGATACTGATGGTGAGATTGCACCGATGATGCGGTTGATGTTATCCAAAGATAAACATATTGCTTCAATACTGGATGCTTTTGAATCGGATGATCTGGAGCTGGATGATTTGTCAGATGCAGATGATGAGGTGCTGGCTCAGGTGGCAGAGCTTGTTTGGGGTATTAAGGCATTGTTGTCGAATTTAATTGGCCATGGCTTGGGTGAATTTAGTGATGTGGTGCGTGCCCTCGATGGTCGTGAACTGGCTAGTAGAGATTTGGCTGAGTTATCAGGCTCGTTACCGGTCGATGTATTAAGGGCGGCAAGCCGTGACTGGTTTGGTCGAGAGTTTATGCATGAAGTGGCATTGCATCAGCAGTCAGCCAGTAGTAACGAGACTGTCGAGATAGCAGATGCTACGGCAGCAGTTGTGCAGAATGGGGGTGCAGAGATTGCCTTGGAAGAGACCGAAATCGAAGAGGCCGAAATAGAAGAGATCGAAGACGAAACCTGGATGCAAGTTGGTGGCTGGTATCGTAGTAATGGCGATTTTACGATCCGTTATCGTCCGCGTGGTCATGCTGATGCATTCATCAAATCGTGGGTGAATATAAGTGCCAAAAATGCCATGCAATCGCCGTTGGCTAACGCAGTCTTGGCTGACATGACGGATCGGAAAGATTCTCCGGGCCTGTGTATGAAGTGTCATAGCATTGAACAGCTTACAGAGGATGGCAAAAGCTTTTATCAAGTGCATTGGCAGGGCAAGTCAAAACAAGTCGATCAACAGAGCTTTAACCGCTTTGAACATAGTTCACATCTTAACTTGATCAAAGATAAGGGCTGTATGACATGTCATGCGATGAACGATGGGGCTGATTTCAAATTGGCTTATGGTGGCTTTGATGCGACGAAATTTGAGAGTAACTTTCAGCCGATTAAAAAAGCCACCTGCATTCAGTGTCATCAGAGTGGGCGAGTGAATGAAAGTTGTACAACGTGTCACAAGTATCATATCGGTGATTTTTTTACGTCGGAAACACGCATGAAAGATATTCATACCCAGATTTTGAAGGATGTGACTGACATTCCACAGCCTTGATGTGTCAATCAGCATCCAATTTTGACCCTGATCAGCTACTCAGCACAAAGGAAGCGGCCACCATTCTAAACGTGTCGCCTAACACGCCGAATGTGTGGCGCTGCAATGGGCACGGATTGCCATTGATTAAGGTTGCCAGGTTTTGGTTGCATATCAAAGGCGTGACTTGGTTGCGTGGACCGAAAGCAACAAAGTGAAGTCAGATGAGGCTGGGGCTGAGGCGGTAACATCGTTGCACTGCGTCGAACCCCTGTTTGTGCCCGGTTCACTTGCACCTTATCCATACCGGACAGCATTTCACCAGCACGCCTTTCAGTGGTGCATTCAACTGCTGAAATCAATCCGCAAAGCAACTACATGGCAACTATTTCTGAAATAAAAAGAGCCACCCGAAGGTGGCTCTAAATTATGCCTTATATATCAAGGGCTTATATGGCGCTCCCTGAGCGATTCGAACGCCCGGCCTTCTGATTCGTAGTCAGATGCTCTATCCAGCTGAGCTAAGGGAGCCTTGTTTTAACAGCTTCTTGCGAAGCGGGGCGGAGAGTAATGCTTTTCAGCCAAACTTTCCATTCCGGATTATCCATGCCGAATAATTCTGGAAACTTCTCGTATAACCAGCCACGGT
>JAUZQK010000083.1 GCA_030951025.1 Mariprofundus sp.
TACTGCGCGGCAGGGTAAGTGGCCTAAAATATCCTGATTTATCGTCACATAGTTGCCACTATGATTCTCAAAATCATGCTGTTTTTGACTCACTTCCCCACCTGCTCGCTACGATCACCCTAAGTCCGACAGGCTCCTAGATGATCACCCTCAAGCAGTGATTATTGATTCGATAATTGTCTCAGTGCTGCAATCCGATCTTCTGTTGGCGGATGCGTTGAAAACAAATGCGAAAACCCTTTCGACTTACCATGAATTTTCATGGTCGCCAGTGCATCATCAGACATGCCCTCTTCGCGATCTTCTTTAGCCAATGTTTGCTGCGACAGCGTTTCGATCTTTTGCAAGGCCGAAGCCATTGAGGCTGCACCGACTGCATTGGCCGCATAGGCATCCGCACTGAATTCACGACGGCGTGAAAACCAGCAAATGGGAATCATTGCCAGAATCGACAAAACAAACTGCAAGACCATATACACGGCAAAACCCATCCAGTAATTACGCTCCATTAAAGGGCGTGAAATCATGCGTGCAATGAAATATACAAAGGTATTCATCAAACCCTGCAACAATGTGGTCGCCATCATATCACCATTGCTCACATGACCCATCTCATGCGCTACAACCGCCCTTAATTCTGCATCAGAGAGATTCATCGCCAAACCGGATGAAACAGCAACCATGGCATTGTTACGTGTTGGCCCTGTGGCAAACGCATTGGGCACATCATCCCAATACACCCAGACTTCCGGCATTTTAATGCCTTCACGTTGCGCCAGTTCAGCCACAGTATTATATACTACTTTTTCTTTCGCGGTTGAAGGACTAGTAATTTGCTGCATGCGCATGCCGCGTTTGGCCATCCATTTGGACATAAACAAGGAAATAAATGCACCACCAAAACCAAACACCATCGCCCAGGCAAATTCATAAGTAGCGACTGAGTCACGCAGATCAATGCCAAACTGCGGCAACACCACCTCGATAAGTATTGTACCGGTGATTGCCAGCGTGAAAAAAATTAATAAGTTTGTAACAATTAATAAAAAGATACCTTTAAACCACTGCATTAAAAACTCCTAGATGATAGTATTACGCTTATGAGGTCACCAGTATGCAAATACAAGCCTTGAAAATAAATGAAACGCACCTTAAAAGGAACTCATGAACGCCGACAACAAGCCCGACAACGACATTCCCGAGCCTGAAAGCCATGAGGATCAAGCCCAAGACTCAGCAGAGCATAATCCTGAAGACTCTTTATCTGCGGCTGAGACCTCTGGCAGCGATTCTGCTGATGCCAATAAAGACAAATCTGAAGACGAATCTGGAGACAAGTTCGACGACAAACTTGAAGATACGAGTCAATCGACTGAAAGCAAAGACGCACAGTTGGTTCCCTCCGATGAAGTCCTGCCGCCAGAATTAACCCTGCTACCTGTCTCCAATCGGCCATTGTTTCCGGGGCTGGTGGTGCCGTTGGTTTATGAAGGTGATGAAATGGGTCAGATCGTACGTGATCTGGCAGCCAGCGAAGTGCAACATATTGGTCTGGTACTGGTACGTGATGAAGATCAATCCTATTCGCCTGAAAACCTGTACGAAGTCGGCGTGGTTGCGCGCATTGCCAAAGCCATTGAAATTGAAGGGCATGGTCTGCATCTGGTGGTCGAATGTCTGCGCCGATTCCGTATTGAAGGATTTTTAAGCAACCAGAATCCTATTCGTGTACTGGCTCAGTATCGCAGCGAAACAACCTATGAAGATAATATTGATTTGCGTGCTTATACCGTCGCAATCGTCAATACCATCAAAGAACTACTCAAACATAATCCGCTGTATGAAGAAGAACTGCGTTTGTTTGCCTCCCGCTTTGATGTCAATGAACCGAATCGGTTGGCTGATTTTGCTGCCAGCTTAACCACCGCCAGCCGTGAGGATTTACAAGGTGTGTTAGAAACCTATTCAATTTTTGATCGGCTGAAAAAGGTATTATCCCTGCTCAATCGGGAGCTGGATGTCAGCAAGGTGCAAACCAAGATCCGCAATAATATTGATGAGCGCATTACCGAGCAGCAACGCAAATTCTTTTTGCATGAACAACTGCAGGAGATTCAGCGCGAGCTTGGCATGAATGAAGATCCGCGTGAAAAAGAGATTGACGATTTTCGCAGCAAAGCTGGCAAACTACATTTCAGCGATGAAGCTGCCAAAGCCTTTGAAGAAGAATTAAACAAATTAATGATGCTCGAAACCGCATCGCCGGAATACAGCGTTACACGCAATTACCTGGAATGGCTGACCTGCTTGCCTTGGGGTAAAACCTGCCGCGAACGCTATAATTTAAACACCGCATCACGCACGCTGAATCAACATCATGCAGGCCTCGATGATGTCAAAGATCGTATCCTTGAATTCATTGCTGTCGGGGCACGCAAAAAAGCCGTCGGCGGCTCCATTATTCTATTTGTCGGACCGCCTGGTGTGGGTAAAACATCCATGGGTAAAGCCATTGCGGCAGCAGTAAATCGGCCATTCTACCGCTTTTCAGTTGGCGGCATGCGCGATGAAGCTGAAATCAAAGGCCATCGCCGCACCTATATCGGTGCCATGCCGGGTAAATTGATACAGGCTCTCAAACGGGTCGAAGTGGCCAATCCGGTGATTATGATTGATGAAGTGGATAAAATGGGTGCGGACTCCCGTGGTGATCCTGCTTCGGCTTTATTGGAAGTACTTGATCCAGAGCAAAACGTGGATTTTATGGATCATTACCTCGATGTGCGTTTTGATTTATCTCAGGTGTTATTTTTATTGACTGCCAATCAACTCGATACCGTACCGCGCCCATTGCTTGATCGTGCTGAAATCATTCGTTTGCCCGGTTATATGGCCAGCGAAAAGATCGATATTGCCCGCAAACACCTGTGGCCTGCGCAACTCAAACAACATGCTTTAAGCCGCCAGGATGTCTCATTAACCAAAACAGTAATCCAGCATCTGGTTGAAGATTATGCCCGCGAACCGGGTGTGCGACGGCTCGAGTTATTGATGAAAAAAATCCTGCGTAAAGTGGCGCGCAAGCTGGAAGAAGGCTCATCAGAAATACCTGTACGCATCGCTGTTGCCGATTTGAGTGATTATATCGGCAAACCGCGTTTCCGCGAACAGGCCATCAAACAGGGTGTGGGTTTGGCCACTGGCCTCGCCTGGACTGCCATGGGCGGCACCACTCTGGTATTGGAAACCACGGTTATCCATCGGGATCGGCGCGGCATGAAAATCACCGGCCAGTTGGGCAAAGTCATGCAGGAATCGTCTGAAATCGCTTATTCATATATCACCTCAAACTTGAGTAGTTTCGGTGCTGATAGCGATTTTTTCGACAAGGCATTCATCCACATGCATGTACCTGAAGGTGCGGTACCCAAAGATGGGCCATCAGCAGGCACCGCCATTGCGACTGCTTTATTATCATTGGCGTTAAATCAATCCCCTGCCCGCATCGCCATGACCGGTGAACTGACTTTAACCGGAGATGTTTTACCCATTGGTGGTGAGCGCGAAAAACTATTGGCCGCCAAGCGTCTCGGCATTCATGAAGTGATCTTACCGGCTGCCAACGAAGTCGATGTGGAGGAGTTACCTGCCAGTGTATCGGAAGGCATTATCATCCATTATGCCAAACATTTTAGAGATGTGGCTTGGCTAATGTTTGATGTTCGCATGAAAGCGCCCAGAAAATAAGCTGTTCATTGACACTACCACCTTATAACCGCCTCGGAATTGCATTGAATTCTCTTGCTTTTCGGGCTCTATCTCTGCATATTGCAGTGCCATAAAATATGTGCCATTTTGATATTCGAGTGAGCATACAATTATATTTATCATGTCCATGCTGGGGAGCGTAAAATGACTGCTACTACTTTTGGATCCACCAACTTTGAACTTGCACGCCATAATATGGTTGAGTATCAAATTCGCTGCTGCAAAGTGCTCGATACAACCGTATTGGATCTGATTGAATCCATGCCGCGTGAAAACTTCGTACCTGAACATGTGAAAAGCCTGGCTTATATGGAGGGTCATGTGCCTTTGGCCTGCGATCAGGAAATGTTGTCACCCTTGCAAGAAGCCAATATTTTGCAGCAGCTGAACCTTGAAGGTCATGAACGTGTGCTGGAAATAGGCACAGGTACAGGTTTTTTAACCACCATGCTGGCCATGCAAGCAGATGAAGTGATCAGTTGTGAAATCCATGCAACATTGGCCCAGCAATCGACACAAAACATCGAAGCACATGGTGCCAACAATGTTAAAGTCATTGAAATGAATGCCATGGATGTTGACGCTGTTGCGGCTCAATGCGAACTCCAAAAACCATTCGATGTGATCGTACTGACTGCTGCAGTAAAAGAAGTACCAGCCCACCTTGAAGCATTATTAAAAGATGGCGGACAACTGATGGCCTTCATTGGCAGCAACCCCGTGCTTTCACTTATTCACCGCCGCAAGAGCGGAGCCAACTGGCAGCAAACAGGCTTGTTTGAAACCCTATTGCAGGATATGGAAGGCTCTAGCCGGGTTCGTGAGTTCGTATTTTAAGTTTGTGCCAGATGCTTTCCAGACAGCCTCAATGATGACTGTATTCAAATTATTCGGCCTGCTTTTATTACTTACTCCAGTTCAGCTCACAGCAGAAACCATTAAAACGACTGCCCAATCCATACAAAAAAGAACTGCATCGAACAGTATTCATTTTATTGCCTTGCCTTATCTCTATGCCTTTGAACATGATCAACACAGCTCAGCCGTCATGCTCAGGCATGACAAAGGCCAGCACGAGCTCTCCCACCACCAATGGGAGGTCTCCACCACCAGTATCCCTGAATACACGACGTATCACGGCCAATTAAATATCATTGATAGCGATCATCACAGCCATTACAATATGAGTGCAGATCTGCACAATATTATTATCCCTATTCAAAAAAAGACTACGCTATTACCTTTACAGCAGCGCAATAGTGCCAGCTCCGCACTGTGGCTGCGTTATAGAAAAAAAGGTATCGCAGCATGGCATGCGCCCAATCTTACTCCAGTCGTTAAAGCCCAACTCCTTGCCGAGCAAAAAAGAAATACTCGCCTGGCTGAAAAACTAGCTGAACGCATGGCTGATCGTGCCTTTTATTTTGGTTATGACACCAATGATGATGCGTTGAAATAAACAAAAAAGGCCTGTGAAACACAGGCCTTTTAGGTGAACGCTTACATTCTAGTCTATGGTAGATATCAAAACGGAATATCATCATCAACAGGTACATCACCAAAATCTGGTGCGCTGTCGAATGGGTTTTTATCTTGCTTCTGTGCAGCTGTGGCTCCACCACCCTGGCTAGGAAAACTGCCAGCCTGATTGTTGGAATAACCACCTGACTGACGCTGTGCTCCGCCAGTTTGATTGGATGAACCACTACCGCCACCCAACATCTTCATTTCATTGGCACGAATTTCAGTGGTGTATTTATCATTGCCATCACGATCCTGCCATTTACGTGTTTCAATCTTACCTTCGATATACACACGCGAACCCTTGCTCAAATACTGATTGGCAATTTCACCCAAACGTCCCCACATCACAATGCGATGCCATTCGGTACGCTCCTGCTGATTACCATCCCGGCTTTTAAACTTTTCAGTCGTGGCCAAACGCAAATTGCATACACATGTACCATCCTGCGTAAAACGTGTTTCCGGATCAGCACCCAGATTCCCAATCAACATGACTTTATTTAGCATAATTCCTCTCCAGTTTAATAATCCCAAATGGCAATAATATTTTCAATATTCAGATGCGGATCATACAGATAGTCAATTGATTGAGTAGTAGTTCATTAGCTTTGATCTTCCAGCAAGCACAATCAACATCAGCCTCTTCTCTCTCCCTGTATGCGTTGCTGACGCTGGGCATCGATGCGCACATTCAAAACCTGATGTGCTAAGCCCCTCAAAAGCTCATTATAAATCACTTTAAATGAAAACATGACCGGTACACTAAGAATCAAGCCAAAGAAGCCGAAATAATAACCACCCAACATGACCCCGATCATCACCGTTAAAGGGTGTAAACTGGCAGCTTTGGCCACGATTCGAGGAATCACAATGCTGTTATCCACAGCCTGCGCAAACATCACCACCGCAAGTGCCAAAACAATCTGCATGACGCTCGGATCACTGGATATCAACACCGCCACAACAGGAGGGATTTTGGCCAATGAAATACCAAAGAAGGGAATCATGTTAAGTAAACCGATCATGATGCCCAATAACGGCGCATAATCGACTCCAGCCAACCCAAACCCTAGTGTTGTAATGCTAGCCATAATCATCGACTGAATTGAAATGCCACGGATATAACTCTGCAATTGCGCTGCTGCGCGAATATAAATCAACCACCCCAGTTCAAAATGACGATTGGGAAGCAATTGCATCACCTGGTTCCGAAAGATCAAAAAATCGCATAAAAGAAAAAATGTTACCAAGGGAATCAACAACAACGACGGTGCAATACCAGTAAAAAAATCCGACATACTTTGAGCTGTTGCAACACCTTCTTCACTGGCACGCTGTATGATCATATTCGTTGTTTGCTGCGCATCAATCGAAGTCATGTCCTGACTAATAAGCCAGGCATTGGTATTACTCAGCACAGTAAACAACTGCTGATCCAAATGTGCAACTTGCTCTGAAATTTGATGTACTTGCGTCATCAGCAATGGATATAAAAGTACTGCGATAAGAATCAAAGCAACCGTTGCCAGCCCCATCACAACACCTGCTGCTTTAGCCCTGGGCCATTCCCGATCTCTAAAGTAATCAACTGCCGGCGTAAGCACTGCATATAAACCCAACGACACGATCAACGCAAACACAACGGGATGCGCAATAAACAATAGGCAAAGGATGACCAGTAAACCAGTAAGGAAAACCAATGTTGTCTGAATAACCGGATGCCTGCTCGCACCTGCCCGCCGGTCTGATCTGCGACGTTCCATCATTGACTAGCCCTCGGAGCTTGATGTTCAGAAATACTTTTATTCGCTTCCAATAAACGGCCGGCCAGCATTGTGCCTAAATTCTGCAACATCCTGCATGCATGTTTAGGGTGACAATTAATCCATTCATTCAAATCTGTGCCCAATAAAAACACCAATTCACATGGTTCAATAGCAACTGCATCGGCTGTACGTGTTTGGCCACTGACCAAAGCAACTTCACCAAACATATCACCCGGCTTGATGATTGCTAAATCAACACCACCGTTTCGGATAGCGATACTGCCAGAACGCAACAAAATCGCTCCCGCGCCCTCATCACCAGCATGAAAAATATTCTCACCCGTATCATAAGAGCGTGGATGCATCTTAGCCGCAAACCAACGAATAACAGATGGGGAAAAGCCTTGAAACAATAGACTTTTTTCACAAATTTTTGCCGTGTCTTCAATCCATCCATCTTTTGGCCTGAAAAAATTATGCCAAAGTGGATGACGCGATGATTTCGTTTCCATATTGAAGCTCCCCCTATATAATTAAAGCATCTCGCTTTAATCAACAACCCTCTTATTACACCATAGTTACAAACACAGATAAGCACATGTTTATAAAATAATCCTTACACAAAGATATGCAAAACCCAAACATTATAATGCAAAAATAATTTTTATGTAAAATACTTTAGATCATCGCCTAAATACATTCAGAGTCATGGCTGTAATTTCAATGCATAAACCATGCAGGAACAGCAACTTGCAGTGCTGATACTCTGATGTGATACTTCTGTGCTGCATAAACAATCAATCATTCATAAATACACTCAAACCTGAGCCGGACAATATTATGATCCGCACAGGATAAATGATTCATAAGAGGGAGGCGCATCGTTGTGAAACATCATTTGATTCCAGAGCAAACGCGCCTTGTGCTGGATCGGCCGCGCAAACGCATGGTGCAGGATCAGCTTATACTCAGAGGCATTGATGATGAACGCGTCCTGGCCACCATGCTTGCGGTGCCGCGCCATTTATTTGTCGATGCCGCCCTGGCGGCCCGCGCTTACCATGATTGCGCTTTGCCTATCGGCTGCGGCCAAACGATATCACAACCTTATATGGTTGCGCGTATGAGCCAGTTATTGGAGCTGAAGGGATCAGAACGTGTACTGGAAATAGGCACCGGATGCGGTTATCAAACAGCTGTATTATCACGATTATGCCGCAGGGTTTATAGCATCGAACGCATTCAAGCGCTGCATGATCGGGCACGACAGAATCTGCGTACAGCCAGACATGCCAATGTCATGCTCAAATGTGCCGATGGCTTAGCTGGCTGGGAAGAATATGCACCCTTTGATGCAATTATTGTCACTGCCGGTGGCTTTGCCTCCGATATATGGTTGCAGCAGCTTAAACCCGGTGGTTTTTTGTTGTTTCCTGAAGGGGATGATGGTCAACACCGTTTGGTGCGCAGACAGCGTCATACACGTGGTTACAGCGAACAATATTTCGATGCATGTACATTTGTGCCATTGTTAAGAGGAGTGCACCATCACTGACACAACAGCCCCAGCAAAACGCCAATCATGGTTGCGCCGCACCTACCATTGGACCTTATCATGGGCTGAACACCCATTCGCAGGGCGCGCTTTATTTTGCATTGCGCTCATCGAAGCTTCCGTATTCCCTATCCCGCCGGATATTTTATTGATCGCGCTGGCTTTAGGCCGTCCGGCAGCAGCTCTTAGCTTTGCAGCGCTCGCCACAGCCGGCTCGGTTGTGGGTGCGATGATAGGTTATGCCATAGGTATGTTTCTATTTGCCGCCGTGGCACAACCGGTGATTGAGTTTTACCACGCCACCGAGACCTTCAACCATGTGCAACAATGGTTTGTAGACTATGGCGTAGCGATTATTCTCATCGCTGGCTTCTCCCCTATTCCGTTTAAAGTATTCACCATTGCAGCCGGTGCTTTCGGCTTATCTTTCCCTGCTTTTGTGGCTGCTGCGATTATATCACGAGGCGCACGATTCTATATCGAAGCCGCGCTGCTGCGCTGGGGTGGCGATCGTTTGCGTGATTTTGTAGAAAAATATTTTGAATGGTTAACGGTCGTTGTAGCCGTCGTCGTCGTGGGTGGATTCGCCCTGTTGTGGTTATAATTTTTCGTTTATCCTGTCTCATCCTGCTGCTGGCGCTCGCTGCCTGCATCAGCACCCCCACGCCAACATACAAAACCCATAACAGCAGCAAGTACAGCACACACAACAAACACAGCCATAACAGCAAGCCCGTCCTACGCTATGTCCGTGCCAATGACACCCTGTACAGTATTGGTAAAAAATTCGGTATTGATTATCGTCTGATCGCCAAACGCAATCACATCCGCTATCCGTATAAAATCTATCTGGGCCAGCGCTTGTACATTGATCGCCATGCACCCAGGCGTAACGATTTAACCGCCATCAAAATCAAAAATGCGAGCAAAAAATCTCATAAAAAAGCATCGAAAAAAACAATCAAACGAAAGACACATCAGAAAAAAGTAAAACGCATCGCGAAATCATCCCACCGCAACAAAGCCAAAGGCTATAAAGGCCAATTGCGCTGGCCGGTAAAAGGCATTGTAACCAGCAAATTTGGCCGCCGTGGTAGCCGCATGCACGATGGCATTGATATTGGGGCCAAAGAAGGTACACGCGTTTATGCAGCGGCCAGTGGCGAAGTTGTCTATGCCGATTCGCGTTTAAGTGGTTATGGCAAGCTGATTATTATTCGTCACGGTAAAAATCTATTCACCGCCTATGGTCACAATCGACGCATGCTGGTGCGCAAAGGTGCAAAAGTGCGCGCTGGCGATGTGATTGCACAAGTTGGTCACACCGGCCGTGCCTCTGGCCCTCATCTACATTTTGAAGTGCGCCAAGGCAGCACGCCGGTAAATCCAATTGCCTATTTACCTCATCGATAAGATAGTAGAAACTTTGACCGTCATGAATTCCATCCCACACGCAATAGTTATAAAGCAACACAATGGCTAACTCTCACAGCACCGAATCCATGGCTATTTATATGCGCGATATTTCGCGTTATGAATTGCTCAGTGCCGATGAAGAAATTGAATTATCCAAGCAAATTGCCGATGGGAATGAAGATGCACGCCATCACATGATTCAGACCAATTTACGCTTGGTGGTAAAAATATCACGCCGCTATTTAAACCGAGGTCTGGCGTTGGCCGATCTCATCGAAGAAGGCAATGTCGGGCTGATGCGTGCGGTTGAAAAGTTCGATGCCTCACATGGCTGTCGTTTTTCCACCTATGCCACATGGTGGATCAGGCAATCGGTGGAACGCGCCATCATGAATCAATCACGCACCATTCGTGTGCCGGTACATATCACCAAAGAACTCAACAGCGTCATCAGACATGCCAATCAATTAAGAACATCATTGGGGCGCGAACCCAGCGAGATAGAAGTAGCGGAACTCATGGATATTACTGTCGCCCGGGTACACACCCTGCTGCGTACCACGCTGAATACTGAAAGCGCTGATGAAGTCAAAGCCGGCGGTGAAGGCTTTTCAATTTATGAAGTGACGGCCGATGAGCAAGCTGCCGCTCCAGGTGACCGACTGGAAACCAACCGCCGCAACGAAAGCCTGGAGAAATGGATGGAATATCTCTCCGAACAGGAGCGGGAAGTGGTACGCATGCGTTATGGTTTGGGTGGTTATGGGGAAGTACAAACACTCGAAGCCATTGGCGCACATATGAATGTCACACGTGAACGCATCCGGCAAATACAGGTCAAAGCATTGAAAAAACTACGACTGATGGTTAAACGTGAAGATATCAGCCTTGAGGAAATGTTATAATGAAAAAAAGCAGCAACAGTGCCTCCCAGAAACGCTGGCAGGATTATATTCGTGATGTGCCCGATTTCCCCAAGCCTGGCATTGTATTCAAAGATATCACCCCGCTGATTGCCGATGGGGATGCTTTTTCTGCGGCCGTATCCGAGCTTGCCTGTCATATCGATTCCGATGTTGATGCGATTGTTGGCATTGAATCACGCGGTTTTATTTTTGGCGCGGCATTGGCGCAACAGCTTGGTTTGGGGCTGATCACAGTGCGCAAACCCGGTAAACTGCCATCGCGGGTGCATAGTGTTGAATATGAATTGGAATATGGCATGGATCGACTCGAAGTGCACCGTGATGCATTGAGTACAGGCCACAAGGTGGTGGTGGTTGATGATCTGCTTGCTACCGGCGGCACAGCCGCAGCCACCATCAAGTTGATTGAATTGTTGGGTGCAGAAGTTGCAGCCTGTTTGTTTGTCATCGAATTATCTTTTTTGCATGGTCGCGATGCTTTGGGTGATGTAAAGGTGAGTAGCTTAATGCATGTCGATTCATAAATATCACACTCAAACCACCCTGAATACAGCAGCCTAAAAGAAAACGTAATACAGCGTGCAGTTGGGACTAAAAAACGCTATGGTTCGAACGCTCTCAGCCCTCGTAGCTCAGCTGGATAGAGCGGCCGCCTCCTAAGCGGCAGGCCATGCGTTCGAATCGCGTCGAGGGCACCAGTTGATACATGATCGATAAATAACCAGAGGTGAATAAATGGACGAAACCTTAAACCCTGCCATCCCCGTACTGATCGAAGATGAGATGAAACGGTCTTATCTTGATTACGCCATGAGTGTGATTGTCGGCCGCGCTTTACCCGATGCCCGTGATGGTCTCAAGCCGGTCCATCGTCGCATTCTCTTTGCCATGCAGGATTTGGGTTCTACCCATGATAAACCATTCAAAAAGTCTGCCCGCGTTGTTGGTGATGTGATTGGTAAATACCATCCACATGGCGACACGGCAGTGTATGATGCCATGGTGCGCATGGCGCAGCCTTGGAGTATGCGTCACCTCTTAATCGATGGGCAGGGTAACTTTGGCTCAGTTGATGGCGATTCACCGGCAGCCATGCGTTATACCGAAGCACGTATGAGCAAACTGGCTGCCGAATTACTGGCTGACATCGATAAAGATACGGTTGATTTTGCACCCAACTATGATGAATCCTTAAAAGAACCCAGAGTCATGCCGGCCAAATATCCCAATCTGCTGGTCAATGGTTCGCAGGGTATTGCAGTCGGTATGGCAACCAATATTCCACCCCACAATCTGGTTGAATCAATCAATGCCGCCATTGCGCTGATTGGCAATCCGGATATCGATGAAGATGAATTGATGCAGATCATGCCCGGGCCTGATTTCCCTACCGGTGGTTTCATTTATGGACACAAAGGCATTCGTGATGCTTTTATCACCGGACGCGGTTCAGTCACCATGCGTGCCAAGGCACTGGTCGAAATTCATTCGCGCACCAAACGTGAAGCATTGATCATTAATGAGCTACCATATCAGGTAAACAAGGCCAATCTGATTATACATATCGCCAAAATGGTGCGTGAGAAGAAACTCGAAGGCATCTCCGATCTGCGTGATGAATCTGATCGTAATGGCATGCGTATTGTGATTGAATTAAAGCGCAATGAGATTCCAGAAGTTATCTTAAACAATCTCTATAAACATACGGCATTGCAGTGCAATTTCGGCTGCAACCTGCTCGCATTGGTGGATGGTCAACCTAAGTTATGTGGTGTACGGGAACTGTTATTGCACTTCCTCGATCACCGTCGTCAGGTGGTTACCCGGCGTTGTTTGTTCGATTTGGCCAAAGCCAAAGCACGTGCCCATATCCTTGAAGGTTTATTGATTGCACTCGATCGCATTGATGAAATCATTAAACTGATTCGTGCCAGCCAGACACCTCCGGAAGCAAAAGTCGGTTTAATCGAACATTTTGGTCTCTCTGACAAACAAGCCCAGGCTATTCTGGATATGCGTCTGCAACGTTTAACCGGCCTGGAACGTGATAAAATTCAAGCTGAATTTGATGAGTTGCAAAAGGTAATTGCAGGTCTAGAAGCGATTCTGGCCGATGAAAAGCTGTTGATGGCAGTGATTATTGAAGAGCTGGAATATGTGCGTGATAAATATGGTGATGTGCGCCGTTCGATCATTATGGACGAAACGGCTGAATTATCCGTTGAAGATCTGATTACCGAAGAAGATATGGTGGTCACCATTTCCAACGAAGGCTATATCAAGCGCAATGCAACATCGTTGTACCGCGCCCAACGCCGTGGTGGCAAAGGCAAAACGGCCATGACCACCAAAGAAGAGGATTTTGTAAAACAACTCATGGTGGCATCCACACATGATTATTTGCTGTTCTTCTCGGATCGTGGCCGCGTGTTCCGCAAGAAAGTCTATGAAGTGCCACAAGCAGGCCGTGCGGCACGTGGTAAAGCACTGGTTAATTTGTTGCCGGTGGAAAAAGATGAGAAAATTTCAGCCACACTGTCCATTCGTGAATTTGATGAAGGTCACTTTATTGTCATGGCCACCAGCAATGGTGTGATCAAGAAAACAAAACTGACTGAATTCCAGAACATCCGCGCCAACGGCATTATCGCCATCAATATCGATGATGATGATGATTTGATTGGTGTTGTCGTATCCAATGGTGAGCAGGATATCATGCTTGCAGCCAGTGGTGGTAAAGCCATTCGTTTCTCTGAAAACGATGTGCGGCCGATGGGACGCAGTACACGCGGTGTGACCGGCATGCGTATGCCGGGTGATTGCAAGGTCATCTCCATGACATTGGTTTCTGATCGTGCCTCGCTGTTGGCTGTATCTGAAAACGGCTTCGGCAAACGCACATCGGTAGGCGATTACAACACCCAAAAACGTGGTGGGCAGGGTGTATTCACGCTTAAAACCGGTGGTCGCAATGGTGCGATGATTGGTGCGCTGCTGGTCACCGATGATGATCAGGTAATGATGATGACCGATACGGGTCGTTTGGTGCGCATTCGCATGAATGGTGTGTCGGTGATTGGTCGCAATACACAGGGCGTGAAACTGATTGGCTGCAACAAAGGCGAACGTGTCATTGGTGTCGCTCGTGTGGCAGAGCAGGAAGATCATGAAGATACTATTGATATTGATGATCATGACTCCAATGGCGCATCTGAAGCCAATGCAGAAGGCAACACTGAAGATCAGAATACAGAAAATCAGAATACTGAAGATCAGAACACTGAAGAAGATAATGGAGCCAATGAAACATGATTGATCGCCAGGCATTTCGCCGCTCTTTTGAGACCATGCAAGCAGACTTGGCTCGGCGCAATGCCGATGTCATTGCGCCAGAGAGTGCATGGGGTCGTGCGCGGGCACTCGATATCAAACAGCGTGATTTAAAAGTGCAGGCCGAAGCACTGCAGGCTGAACGTAACCGGGTATCGAAATTGATTGGTCAGAAGAAAGGTAAGGGCGATGATGCCAGTACTGAACTGGCCGCCATGGGCGAAGTATCACGGCAGGTCAAGGCACTCGAAACTCAGGCCAAAGAGGCCGAGGCTAAATTTAGCGCGGTATTACTGGAAATTCCCAATCCCTTGCATGCATCGGTACCCGATGGGAACAGCGAAGATGATAATGTCGAAATACGCCGCTGGGGAGAAATACGCAGCGATAACGTGCCTGCCCATTGGGACATAGGCACTGATCTCGGCATATTAGATTTTGAAGCGGGTGCAACATTGGCAGGCAGCCGTTTCACTGTGTTAAGGGGTGCTGCAGCACGCCTCGAACGCGCCCTAATGCAGTTCATGCTCAATACCCATGTTGATCAACACGGTTATGATGAAGTCTGGGTGCCGGCCATCGTCAATCGTAAAACCATGACCGGTACAGGTCAGTTACCCAAGTTTGAAGATGATTTGTACAAACTCGAAGGTGAAGATGCTTTTTTAATCCCGACAGCTGAAGTACCGGTGACCAATCTGTATCAGGATCAAATTCTCGATGCATCTACCCTGCCCCGTCGCCATTGCGCTTATACGCCGTGTTTTCGCCGTGAAGCAGGCTCGGCCGGCCGCGATGTGCGCGGTATGATTCGCCAACATCAATTCGATAAAGTGGAACTGGTGCATTTGACCACCGTCGAACGTGCCCTATCTGATCTGGAAGAACTCACAGGCCATGCCGAAGCCATCCTGCAAGCCCTTGAACTACCCTATCGTCTGGTTGAATTATGCAGTGCAGACATCGGCTTCTCAGCTCAAAAAACCTATGATTTGGAAGTCTGGTTACCCAGCCAAAAGTGTTACCGTGAAATCTCTTCCTGCTCTGCTTTTGGCCAGTTTCAAGGCCGCCGTGCAGGCATCCGTTACCGTGAAGAAGGCGGCAAGCCACAAGCTGTTGCCACACTGAATGGATCAGCGCTGGCTATTGGCCGCACCCTGGTCGCTATCCTTGAAAACCATTGGAATGCAGATGGTTCCGTTACGATCCCAGCAGTGTTACAGCCTTATATGGGCGGCATGCAATCCATTTCATAGCATAAAAAAATCTTGGGATAAGATTTCAATGATTCATTGTTTAAGAGTTTTTGTAAGGGGATAACCATGTCAGGACACAGCAAATGGTCCACCATCAAGCACAAAAAAGCAGCCACCGATGCCAAACGCGGCAAGCTATTCACCCGTTATATTCGTGAAATCACCATTGCCGCTCGCGCCGGTGGCGATGATCCGGATGCCAATCCGCGTTTGCGTGCAGCCATTACCGCAGCCAAGGGTGTGAACATGCCCAAGGATAATATCGAGCGTGCAATCAGCCGTGGTGCAGGTGGTGACGATGGCGCTAACATCGATGAAATCCGTTATGAAGGTTATGGTCAGGCTGGTGTGGCTATTCTGGTCGATTGCATGACCGACAACCGCAAACGTACGGTGGCCGATGTGCGCTCAGCCTTTAATAAGGGCGGCGGCAATATGGGTGAATCCGGCTGTGTGGCCTGGATGTTCCATCAAAAAGGTCAGTTTATTTTTGAAAGCGCCAGTATCGATGAAGAGGTGTTGATGGATGTTGCGCTCGAAGCTGGTGCTGATGATGTTGAAGAACATGCTGATGATGGCATCTCGATTGTTTCATGTACGCCGGCTGATTTTGGTACGGTGCAACAAGCTCTGGAAAATGCAGCCTTACAGGCTCAAATGGCTGAAATATCCTGGGTACCTGAAAACACCATCGCTGTAGAAGGCGAAGCGGCTGAAAAACTACTGGCGCTGATCGAGCGGCTGGAAGAGCTTGATGATGTGCAGAATGTCTATGCCAATTATGATATTTCCGATGCGGAAATGGAGCGGATTCACGGCTGATTGATTCGATACGACAGATTGATTCGATAAGGCTGATGATCCGATATGATTAAGAAGACAATACGTATACTTGGTGTAGATCCCGGCTCGATCAAAACCGGCGTGGGTATTATTGATGTGCAGGGCAATCATATTCGCCATGTCTTTCACTCGGTCATTCGCACTGGCAAAGGTGAATTTGACGAACGCTTGCACATTCTCTTTCAGCGACTTTCTGAAATCATTGCACAGTACAAACCTGTTGATGCGGCAATTGAAGATGTATTTGTATCGAAAAATGTCGGTTCTGCATTAAAACTGGGGCAAGCGCGTGGTGCATTGATTGCTGCCTGTGGCTCACACGGCTTGCGTGTCAGCCCCTATTCCCCCACCAAAGTGAAACAAGCCGTGGTCGGTTTTGGCCGGGCAGAAAAAGATCAGGTCGGCCACATGGTACGCATGCTGCTGCATCCGCCGGAGCCTGTGCCTGAAGATGCTGCCGACGCACTTGCAGTAGCCATCTGCCATGCGCATCATGCACCGATGAAAAAGCTGCAGGAATCGATATGATGGTGAACTCAACATGATGGTGAAAATATTATGATCGGCTGGTTATCCGGTAATATCAAAGAAATCGACCCGGCCGGCACGGTGATTATTGAAGTTGGCGGCGTGGGTTATGAAGTCACCATGAGTCTGCAAACGCTGTGCAAACTCAAATTGGATGCAAAAGCCGAGTTATCAATTCACACCCATGTGCGTGAAGATCAAATTACTCTATTCGGTTTTGGCAATGGCTCTGAACGCGGCATGTTTCGCAAATTGACCAGCGTCACAGGCATCGGCGCACGCATGGCTTTGAATTTGATGTCCGGCATGCCAGCTGATGATTTGGTTTGCGCTATTGAAAGTGCGGATGATTTGGCTTTGGCACGCACGCCCGGCATTGGCAAAAAGACTGCCCAACGTTTGATTTTGGAGTTGCAGGGTAAACTCGGTGCAATCCCCTCCAGCGCGAGTAATAACGTAAACGTCGCCAATCATCTGGCTGAAGTACGTTCAGCGCTCGGTAATCTCGGTTATAAACCGGCACAACTGGATATTGCCTTGAAAAAAATCGAACCGGCTGATTTTGAAACCATGTTCCGCGCCGCCTTGAAAGCACTGGCATAGTGATGGAGAACTTTGACAGTATCGACGAAGAGCGTTTAATCGATGCCAATGCCAACCGACAAGACAACTGGGATGCAGCCCTGCGTCCCAAACAGTTAGACGAATATGTCGGTCAGGAAAAAATCCGTGCCAATCTGAAAATCTATATTCAAGCCGCTCGAAAACGTAATGAATCACTCGATCATGTGCTGCTTTATGGCCCTCCCGGTCTGGGTAAAACTACCCTGGCCAACATCATTGCCACCGAAATGGGTGTGAATATTCGCAGCACCTCAGGGCCTGTGATTGAGCGCCCTGGTGATCTGGCCGCGATGTTGACCAATATCGAAGCCGGTGATGTGTTGTTCATCGATGAAATTCACCGATTGAGCCCACAGGTGGAGGAAATCCTCTATCCGGCTATGGAAGATTTTCAACTCGATATTGTCATTGGTCAGGGGCCTGCCGCCCGCTCGATCAAAATGGATATACCCCGCTTTACCCTGATCGGTGCAACCACCAGAGCAGGCTTATTAACAAATCCGTTACGTGATCGCTTCGGGGTGATTGAACGGCTGGAGTTTTATTCGCATGAGGAGTTAAGGCGAATTGTCAGCCGATCAGCGCAACTGCTTGAAATCGAAACAGCTTTATCTGGATCTATGGAGATTGCCAAACGTTCACGTGGCACGCCCCGCATCGCCAACCGTTTGCTGCGCCGGGTGCGTGATTTCGCCGAAGTCGAACATGAAGGAGCGATCAGTCAGGCGGTGGCCGACAGTTCCCTCAAACGCCTGGAAGTCGATCATCTTGGACTCGATCATCAGGATCGTCGCTTATTATCGGTCATCATTGATAAATACAATGGTGGTCCGGTGGGTCTCGATACCATCGCTGCATCGATTTCCGAAGAGCGCGATACCATCGAAGATGTGCTGGAGCCCTTCCTGATGCAGGAAGGTTTAATCGCCCGTACACCGCGTGGCCGCACTGCCACCCCACTCGCATACGCCCACATGAAACGCGAGCTGCCACACGACAACAAACAGGCATCTTTGTTATGAATCAAATAACATGACTCAGCTAACTAAAAGCTGGCCAGTACGCGTCTATTACGAAGATACCGATCATGCAGGCATGGTCTATTACGCCAATTATCTCAAATTCATGGAGCGTGCCCGCAGTGAGTTTTTACGTTCGGCCGGCTTGGAACTCGATCACATTCATACCGACTTCGGTGTTATGTTCGCCGTCACCGAAGCCAATATTCGTTACCATACACCGGCTTTATTCAATGATCTGCTCATCATAGAAAGCAGCATCGTCACCTTACGTGGCGCACGCATCATTTTTAAACAACACATATTCAGGCAAGATAGCCACAAATTATTAACCGCAGCCGAGATTCATCTGGCCTGCATCAATCAAAAGAGCAAAGTCAGTCGCATCCCTGCCCCAGTCTATGCTGTGCTCAAAAAACATTTATAGGAGCTCCCATGTCCCAGGATTTATCCATACTGCACCTTATTCTCAATGCCAGCTTTGTTGTGCAAGGTGTACTTATTCTACTCATTCTGTTGTCGATCATGAGCTGGGCGATCATCTTTAACAAATGGCGTTTTTATCGCAAAACACGCAACGAAGCTGAAGCCTTCTCCCAGGCCTTCTGGAGCGGTTCGGATATGGACACCATTCTCGCCGGTATTCCGCAACAATATCCCGATTCGCCATTGCCCAATATTTTTCAGGCCGGTTACCGTGAATTCATGCGCACACGGCGTGAGGCAACCCAACAAGATAGCACTGGCAAAATCACTGCCGCTGGTGGTATTGATGGTATTCGGCGAGCCCTCGATGCAGCTTTTTCCAGAGAAATCGAAAAGCTATCCCGTCATCTGGCTTTTCTAGCCACGGTCGGCTCTACTGCGCCCTTCATTGGTCTGTTTGGTACGGTCTGGGGCATCGTCAATGCCTTTCAAAGCATCGCTTTAAGCAAGAACACCTCATTGATTGCCGTTGCACCCGGCATTGCCGAAGCCCTCGTCGCAACAGCATTCGGGCTGGTTGCCGCAATCCCTGCCGTGGTGGCTTATAATAAATTCACCTCCGACCTCAAACGCACAGGAGCGAATATGGAACAGTTCAGTTCCGAGTTTTTGAACATTATTTCGCGTCACATTAAGGCATAAACCATGATGACTGGAAAAAGTAATTGGAGCCAAGACACTGAACCGATGGGTGAAATCAATGTCACCCCGTTGGTGGATGTGATGCTGGTACTGCTGGTGATTTTTATGATCACTGCCCCGCTACTGACTCAGGGTGTGAATGTCGATTTGCCGGAAACCGATGCACCGGCCTTGCAACAAAACATCGAACCGCTGGTGATCAGTATTCGTGCCAATGGTGAAATCTTTATACAAAAACATGCCATTACAATTGAACAACTGGCGCCTAGAATTAAAGCCATGCGCAAGCAGAAGCCTGATCTTCCGGTGTTCATTCGCGGCGATGCCAAAACACCTTATGGTCGTGTTGCAAGCGTCATGAGCAGCTTAGAAAGCGCTGGCATTAAGAAGATTGGTCTTGTCACAGAGCCACGCAGCTAAAGCCGGGGCTCAGCATAACACAGGTCTGAAATCTCTTGATCTGTTGTATGCCGTACTACTGCATGTGTTGATTTTAATCATCATTGCAGTCGTCGCCTTCTCGCAACAACAGCCCAAGGATGAACCTTTAAAACGCATTGAAGTGATGATGATCAATGCCAAGGACTTGGCCAAACTGGAGAGGCAAGCACAAACTGTGCATAAAAAACCTGCCATTAAACACAAAAAAGTAAAACAGAAGCCAAAACCCAAGCCCAAAATTAAAAAGCAAAAAACCAAGATAAAAAAGCTGGTCCCTAAAAAGCTTAAAAAAGAAACAGCGAACAAACCAAAAACCAAACCCAAGTCTAAACCCAAACCTAAAAAAACAGCCGTCATCGATGATAACTTCGATCCCTTTGCGCCAGTCACATCCAATACTGATGTGAAGTCAGTGCCAAAAAAAGCCAGCACCTCGCACCCTGAGCTAGCCAACCTTGCCGGCAAACAATTGTCACAGAGTGAAAAGGCACACTATATCGCGCTGATGCAAGCGGCTGTACAGCGAAATTGGAAAGTTGCCATGAGTGCGGCGAAATTTTCCGATCCGCTAGTTGAACTGAAGTTATTGCCCAGCGGTGCCATTGCCGCCATACGCATCCTTGAAAGCTCAGGCAATCAAGCCTTGGATGCCTCATTAATTCGCGCCATCGAAGCTGCTGCACCGTTTGAATTACCAAGCCAACAATTTGAATTTTTCCGTCTGAATCGCATTCGTTTTCACCCACTCAAATAAGCCCTATAGTAATATAGCTTCCCAATCAAAATAGCGCCCCTATATCGCCCCTGCTCCACCCATTTGCCTTTGAGCTTCCTCTGCCTACTCCGCGCCGTCTGCGGTGCAAAGCTTTTAATCTACTTCAAGGGCTAGGAGTCTGTCGGACTTAGGGTGATCGTAGCGAGCAGGTGGGGAAGTGAGTCAAAAACAGCATGATTTTGAGAATCATAGTGGCAACTATGTGACGATAAATCAGGATATTTTAGGCCACTTACCCTGCCGCGCAGT
>JAUZQK010000084.1 GCA_030951025.1 Mariprofundus sp.
ACTTGCTGGATAGCGCCCCGCTTTCACGCCTGCCCACAGGTGCTTTTGGATAGTGGGAACACGGCTAAAATCGCCGGTAAGCGTACAAAGCCGACTGCCGGTAGCGTGGCGGGGATATTTGGAGTATTCTGCATGGCATAGCGAACGCTATACATATAATCTGTGAACAATAAACCGAATTGAGCGATTTTACGGATTTAATTGTGCTGGCACTTCTGATGGTACTTTTCACGAAAGAGGTTTTCTATTCGTTACTATATATGCGTTTATCAAAACTTTTCGACTCCCGTCCTCCAATAAAATCCAGAGTGACTCAATGTCACTCTGGATTTTTTGCGTTAGGCCTGATGTTTTTGGGCTTGAATGCTTTGAATATGAATGCTTTGAGTTTGAATATTTCGTGCTGAATCGTTGTCTATATTCCTGGATGCGTATGATGAATATTCGAAGCTTATCCCAACAGCGCAGGCCATTAAAATGAACACGGCAAGATATTATTTGTTGTGCAACGGAGGGACGTTACTTGATGCCCGATGACAAAACACCCTTTGGCAATGCGCCTGATTGGTTCAGCGCAGCCATGCAGCGCGCTTCAGCTTGCAATGCGGCTGAGTCGGCGCAGCGACAGCAGCTCGCTGATGTGCACAACCGACAGGAAAACATCCACGATCCGGATACCCTGGCTGATCAGCAGTTGTATATTCAGGGTAAAATGGATCGGGATGAATATCAGGATTATTTGTTATTCAAGCACAGCGTTGCTCAAACCCAGGACAGCACAAAGCCGCATGCCTGAATTTGATCTGTCGCTGTTGATCTATGGCCTTGCAGTCGGGCTGGGGGCTGGGCTGCTGGGTGGCTTGATGGCTGGTCTGGCGGGCATCGGTGGCGGCTTGATTTATGTGCCGGCGTTTTATGCTTTGATGCCGGTGCAGCAGGGCGGCGGCATGAGCACGTATATCTTTGCCAGCCTCGTTGCCATTGTGATCACCGGCTTTTTTTCATCTCGTTCGCATTGGCGGCTGGGGCATGTGGATTTCATATCCATGCGGAGACTGTTGCCCGGTTTGATGATCGGTGCAGGGCTGGGCTTGTGGAGCACACTGCATGTGCCCGGCGCATGGATTCTATTTGCCCTGGCCGTTTTAAATGCCTGGGTCGCGTTTGATTATAATCGGACAATACAATCAAACAGAGCTTCAAACACAGCGCTTCCCCTGCTTTCAGGCCCTATTGGTTTTATCTCCGGCTTGCTGGGCATTGGTGGCGGCACCATGCTGGTTCCCTTGTTGCGTCGTCATCTGGTCTTACGTCAGGCGGTTGGCACATCAGCCATCTCTGGGCTGGTCATGGCTCTGGCGGCGGTTGTGATGAATATCAGCCTGGAGTCCAGCTGGTACGATGCATTAATGAAACAATGGGTGTTCTTGTTCGGTGTCTGGCTTGGCATCATGATCATTCTGCCACACAGCATTCATTGGGCGGCTGGTTTGCATGAACGTATGGCTGAACCGGTATTGCGTTTCATGCTCAAATCCATGTTTGCAACGCTATCGATTAGCTTTTTATTGGCTGCGCTGATGTCCCGTTAGTTCTTATTTTTGTACGTGTTGCTTGGCTTAGTCGGTGGACTCGGCACAGGGTCGCCAGAATTGTTGCATGGCTTCATTGCTACTGAATTCTGGCAGGCATTCGAAATATTGGCGCATGAGAGGCGCATCATCCGCCATATTCAGCAGGCGAAATCCGGCATCACCATGTTGGCGTGTACCGATGGCATCACCACTACCGCGCAAGGCCAGATCTGCTTCAGCCAGTGTTAAACCATCGTGTGTGTTGACCAGTTGTTTTAAGCGTTCATTGGCAGTTTGAGATGCCTGATCACCCGCAATGAGTATGCAATAACCCTGTTCATGCGAGCGGCCAACCCGGCCTCTAAGCTGGTGCAGTTGCGCTAATCCATACGATTCAGCCTGCTCAATCACAATCAAACGCGCTTCGACGACATTCACCCCCACTTCGACCACGGTGGTAGAAACCAGAATATTGCAGGCACCGTTTGAGAATGCATCCAAGGCCGCCTGTTTGGCCTTTGATTTCATGCGTCCATGTAGCCCCATAACAACGGCTTTGGGAAAATGTGAGCTGAGTAATTCCGCCCGCTGATCGACAGATACACCATCCTCATCTTCATCAATACGCGGCACAATCCAGTAAATACGGCCTTGGTCATTGAGAATGCGTTGCATGCCATCAGCCAGTGCTTTCATTTTAGCCGCCGCAATAACCCGCGTTTCCACCGCCTTTCGACCCGGCGGCATGCCGCGCATAATGCTTAAATCCATGTCGCTATATAACGATAAAGCCAGAGAACGGGGGATGGGGGTAGCGGTCATGCCGAGCAAATGAACAGCGGCAGTGCCCTGTTGTTTTTTATCGGCCAAGCCCCAGCGCTGACGCACGCCAAAGCGGTGCTGTTCATCCACCAGTGCCAGCGCCAGATGCTTGAATACCACATCGTCTGTGAGCAGCGCATGCGTGCCGACAATCAGGTTGATTTCACCACTCACAAGGCCTGCCAATATTTCACGTCGTGCTTTGGCTTTGCAGCTACCGGTCAATAATGCGATATTGAGCCCTAATGGCGTAAACAATGTCTGCAGTGTTTCAGCATGCTGGTTGGCCAGCACTTCAGTCGGTGCGAGCAGGGCAGCCTGATAGCCGCAGGCGGCAGCTTTGACCATGGCGAGCGCGGCAATCCAGGTTTTCCCTGAACCCACATCACCCTGCAACAAACGGTGCATGCGTTTGCCGCTGTGCAGATCGGCAGTAATATCCTGCCAGGCTGATTGCTGTGCCGGTGTTAATGGGAAGGGGAAGTTGGCCAATAATTGATGACTGAGTTGTTCGTCTTGTAACGATACAGCCGGGCAATCGGCAGCCTTTTTCTTCTCCTGCATCAAGCGTAAATAGATAATCATTTCTTCACTTTTCAAGCGGCTCACGGCTGTTTGTAATTGTTGCCGGGCAATGTCATGGGGTTGATGAATATGCTGCAAAGCCTGAGACAAGCTGGGCAAGTGCACCGCTTGCAGTGAAACATCCAGCGGACTGCTGAGCGATGCAGGCATGCGTGTTAAAATATGTTGAATGAAGCTTGTCAGGCGCTTGCTGCTCAAACCGGCAAGGCTACTGTATTGAGGCTGAAAGCCTGGCCTGAACTGTTCAGGTAAACACCAGTCGGGATGCGGCATTTGCTTGTGCCCTTTCCAGCTTTCCAGTGTGCCGCGCACCGAGATTTCGCGTCCTTCGCCAAGCCTGGCATCGTTCATCATGTAGCCTGAATGGAAAAAGTTGAGTGCGACTTGGCCTGTATCATCAGCGATATGCAAGCTCACCTGTTTGCTGCGGCCAAAGCCACGTGCCTGACGGCTGACAATGCGACCTTGGATGCGGGCGCTGTGATGTTCAATCAACTGATCAATCGGGGTGATCTGGCGATCATCGATATAATCCTTGGGCAAGTGCAGCAGCAAATCACCGAGGCAATGGATATCGCGCGCCAGCAGCCGCTTTTGCAGCGCCGGTCCAATGCCGGGCACGATAGCAATCGATTGTGCAAAAAAATCGTACATAGATGAGCCGAGACTAACTCGAACGCTTGAGTAACAAAATCAAAAGCATTAACCGCAAAGCACTCGGAGGACGCAGAGCAGGAACAGCTATTGTGAGATAGTCTTTCCATAACAGTCTGTGGCTTTCCGCCTCTGCGTCCCTTGCGTCCTCGGCGCTGAAAAACAGTGTTTTTCTGGATTCGGAGCCGCGCAGCGGGGTGAAGCGCTATTCATGCACGTTGCAGCTTAGCAGGCGTTGGAATAAATCATGCACCGTGTCCATGCGCTGACGCAGTACATCGGGGCATGTAATCGCGGCATGGCGATGCATGGTCTCCCATTCGGTGGCTGAGCTATCATTGGGCAGTTTACCAATAGAGCGCCATAGCTCTACCCGCAAGGCATTCTCCATTTGGCGGTAATCCAGATAGGTGGCAGCCAGAATGCCACTCTGTTGCCGCCAGAGCAGCGGGGCATGGGCGGGTATTTGAGATAAAATATCGCATGTTCTGCGTGCATCAATGCCAAAGGCAAGGCGGGCGTATTGCGCCAAAAACTCAATATCAACAAGCCCCCCTGCATCATGTTTTACATTCATGATCTGATCCGATTTACTGGCCAGATGATCCAGCATTTTGGCGCGCATGATGCGCACATCCTCAGCCAAAGTCTGATGATCGCGTGGCTGATGCAAAACATCTTCAATCACCCGCGTTAATTGCTCTTTGGCGCTGGCTGTGCCTGCGGCAGCTCTGGCTCGGCATAATGCCTGATGTTCCCATGTTTGGGCTTCATTGCGCTGATAATCGTGAAAACCTGCCAAACTGGTAACCAGCACACCGGAACAGCCGGAGGGGCGCAAGCGTGCATCAAACGCATAGCCTGCACCAAACGGTGACTGGCCGGACAAATATTGAATCATACGCCGCCCAATGCGCTGGGCATGTTCGCCATAACTGCGTTTCCCGATCATTGCCGATGGCTGCCCATGCACCAGCACAAAGACCATATCCAGATCAGAAACCAAGCCCATCTCCCGGCTACCGTGTTTGCCCATTGCCAAGGCCACAAAAGGGAAATCTGCGGGCAGGGCCATTTCATGCAGACATAAACGCAAAGCAGCATCCGTGGCGGCATCGGCGACATCAGCCATCCAGCCACCGATGGTCATGGCATCGGCACTGTGTGCATCGACAGCCAGCGCCGATAACAAACGTCCACGATCCACCCAGCGACCGAGATCAGCCAGGCTTTGTTCGACATCATCGAAATCATTCAGGCCATCCAGTTCAGCGCAGATATGATCAATATCCTTATCGTGATGCTCGATCATCAGCGGCCATTCCAGCCAGGATGGATCTTGCACAATATGATCGGCCAGATAACGGCTGGCCGATAACACCCCGATCAGCCAATCGAGCACACCCTGATGTGTGGCCAGTAAATCAATCCAGGTGGCGCGCCCTGAAATGCTATAAATGAGTCCGGCAAAGGCTTCTGTGGCCGCGACACCATTGGCATCATCGATCCAGTGTGGCATGGCCTGAGCCAGAATACGTTCCACCTGTACACGGCTGCGCTCAGGCAACAGACCCCGCGCCAAACACAGATCAATTTTTTTCAATGCCTGCTGCAGGCGTTCACGATCATCTGTGTTTAAATGTGCCAATGCGCGTTGCTCACCGAGCAACCAGCTATCTGTCTGCCCTTGATCGACCGGCTTGACGAAGGTCTGGAATGCCTCTTCTACGACAGCGGCATGCTGTTGCATCTGTGCATGGATATGATCAATACCCGTCGCTGCTTCCAGATATTCAATATAATCATCGGGCAAAGCATGCGTTTGCTCACCGCGACGGGCTTGAATGGCATGTTCGATCCTGCGCCAAAAACGATAAGCGGCTTGCAATGCCACCACATCGTCTGCGCCAATCATGCCCCCCTGCTCAAGTCGGGAGATGGCTTGCATGCTGGGCTGCACACGCAGATCGAGATGTTTACCGCCGTGTAATAACTGCAGAGATTGGATGATAAATTCAATTTCACGAATGCCACCGCGCCCGCGTTTGACATCAAAGCCCGGCGCAATGCCGCCAGCCCCAGCCTGTTTATCAATGCGCAGCTTCATATCGGCCAATGCAGCAACGGTGGTATAATCGAGATAACGGCGATAAATAAACGGCGCAATAGCATCGATCAACAACTGCCCTAGCGCCAGATCACCCGCCACTGGGCGCGCTTTGACCAGCATCGCACGCTCCCATGTTTGCCCGTATTCAAGATAAAAGTGTACCGTTGCATCGAGATTCAAAGCGATAGATGCCGCATCACCACCCGGCCGTAAACGCATATCCACCGGCCAAACCATGCCATCGGCAGTGCGCTCCCCCATCAAGCGAATCAACATGCGTGATAAATGCATATAATATTCAGCCACAGGCACTGATTTGCGTCCACCGCTTGAATGACCCGATCCCTGCCAAACGAATAAAGGATCAACATCCGAACCGAGATTTAATTCACGCCCGCCAAGCTTACCGAGGCCAATCACACAAAATGACCCGCCTTCAATCATACCAAATCGAGCCGCAATCAAAGACACAGCCATATTCAAGGCTGCATCGAGTAAACCCGAAGCCAGATCGGCAATCGCCTGGCAGGACATATCCATATCACCAGCCAAACCGATTTCCCACCAGATCAAATGCCGATGCGCGCGCTGTTTACAGCGGCGCAAATGCGCCATGCAGGCAGGCAAATCATTGTTATCACGATTTGGAATCCCGCTTGAAATTTTGGCCGGAATCGAGAGCGGAACCCCGGTCGGAACCCAATCTGCACCACCATCAGGCAACAGCGCTTGATCAGCCCCAACAAACAAGGCCTGCCATTCCGCTTCGGTCGCTGTGCGCATCAACGATGCAAAACAAGGCGATAAGGCAAACACCCGCCGCACATCAGCATGCAGCTTGGGGTCTGTAGTTTCCAGAATAGCATCAATCAGCGTGGGTTTTACATGCGTGGACATTGCATGAGTATAACCAGCATCGGCAGCAGATAACATCCCGACGTGCAAATTAAACCCGTGCTTGAGCACTGTATTTACAATGCTTTCTTGACACTGTGAACGTCAATTCTAACATGGCCGACCTTCTGCCGAAGTGGTGAAATTGGTAGACACGCTACCTTGAGGGGGTAGTGGGGAAACCCGTGCTGGTTCGAGTCCAGTCTTCGGTACCATTAGAAGGTTCCACAAGGAACCATAAAAGCCTGCAAGCCTCGTGCTTGTGGGCTTTTTTTTGTAAACCATGTTTGAGCTGCTTACCAAGCCTCAAACAACAGCCCATGGTTTGACCCTGCATGTGGCACTGCCGGCTTTTTGACAACAATATCCCGACAATCCCGACATCATCAGCCGCTTCAAACAACGCCACACAGAAACCGAACGCAAACGCACCGAGCAAAGCTTTCTGGTAGCCATGGCAGAGATTGAAGAACTGGATGGAGAACGGGCAGCAAAAAGAATTGACCACCTCACGCTCGCTCCCGTGTGGTAACGAACACAAAATTCGGGTTTGCATATTATTTCAAGATTCCCTAATATGCATACTTGCAGTGTACATTTAAGGAGTTCCCATGCAGACCAATGCTGTTGATTTACGCCGGAACATGAAAGATATTATGCGGGCAGTAGAGCGACATGAACCTGTCACTATTTTTTATCATGGCAAAGAAAAAGCTGTGATACATGCGATTGAGCAAGCTGTACTTGGTAGCGTTGAAAAACACCCTTTCTTTTCGATGTACGATGATGAAAGCAGCGTGGAGAATATCATGAATACGCTGCGTGGCGGCCGTTATTGATGCTTTTTGATACAGATGTGCTTATTTTTGTGCAACGGGGCAATCTAAAAGCTGCCAATATGGTGAATGATGCAACACAGCGTTTTATATCCATTCAAACCTATATGGAGCTATTACAAGGGGCGCAGAATAAAAAACAACATCGTATTATTCAGCAGTTTCTCAAAGACTTTTCGTTTACCATTTTACCACTGACTGAAAATATTGGGCATCGTGCTGCTGTTTATGTTGAAGAATATGCTTTGTCCGATGCGATGCGGGCAGGTGATGCGATTATTGCTGCAACAGCATCCGAACATGTACTGCCTTTGGCAACGGCCAACATCAAACACTTTCGTCCGATTCAAGAATTGGATATTAACATACTAAAACCTTGAGTGACTTCGCATCCATCCAAGCTTATTTCGTGAAATCAACCTGATTCGTAAAACAGGCAATGCCGCAGCAGCGAAACACTTAAAGCGCCATGATAAGCCTCTGGGTGAGTTTATTCGGGGCATTGTTGGCCTGGATAAATCTGCGGCTCAAGCTGCGTTTGCTGAATTCATTCAGGCAGGAAATCTACGGGCTGACCAAATCACCTTCATCAATAATACCATCAACTACTTGAGCACCAATGGTACGATTGATAAGGCCATGCTTTTTCAGTCACCTTTTACATTTGCTCACCAAGACGGACTACTTGGTGTGTTTGATGATGCAGACTTTTATGCCTCTGATATAGCAGGCTTGCATAGCGAGGCTGAAACTTCATTGAACGTATGCCTTCGATTCAGGTTTGAGCAAAGCCTCAAACCTGTTCAAACGCAGCAGCATAGCTTCTTCGCATTAACCGGTTTGGCGTAACAGAGCCAGCAAATGGGCTGCGGCTTTATCGTAGGCACTGTTGCCGGTGTGTTGGGTGGGGGCTGTATTGGAGAGCAGAGCCCGGCCTTGTTTTTGCATGAATGCGGCCGCTTCATCGGTCAGGATTTTTCCACTTAAACGCATTTGGGCTGCTTGAGCTGCGAGCTGCAAGTGCTCGTTGTTGATGGCTTGCGGGGCAGCATCGAGCAATTCAAAGATGGCATCACCGAGATCATGGGTGGCTTTCATCATCGGATGATCTGCTGCGCCGCCATGATGCATGGCATTCATCTCCGGACCCGACATTGCCCTGCGGGCAAGTTCAAGGGCATGATTGCGCACTGATTCACCGGGTAGCGTGGCCAGACTCGCGGCCTGTGTTAACAAGAGCTGTAGTTGCAACATCGGAGCTGTATGTTTTATTTCTGTTTCATGTTGCTGCGTACAGGCTGGCAGTAATAACGACAGTGAAATCAAGAATAAAGATAGTTGTTTCATTGGGCTGATCTCCTTTGAGCTGATCTCTTTTGAGATTGAATGCAGGATTTGATCGAATGGTGTCGGATGATGTCATATTCAGAGCGACTGAGAAAGGTAGGGAAATGATTGTAGCCAAAGCGATGCACACACAATGGAATGATATCGTGATGCAAGCCAGCGGGGCGGACTCAGCAAAACGGGGCGACGTGATTCAAACGCTTTGGAGCGGTTATGGTGAGATCGTGCGTTATGAATTGAGCGGTGCGGAGATGGATAGTCTGGTGGTGAAACATGTGCAGTTTCCGAGTCAGGTGAATCATCCGCGTGGCTGGCATAATGATCATGCCCATCAACGCAAGGTGAAATCCTATGAGGTGGAAATGGCCTGGTATCATGATTGGGCTATGCGCTGTGATGAGCATTGCCGTGTGCCGCATTGTTATGCTTCGGAAACAATTGCTGATGAACATCTGATTATTCTGGAGGATTTGGATGCGGCGGGATTCCCGCTGCGTAAAACAGCAGTGAAGCTGCAGGATATTCAAGCTTGTTTAGCCTGGCTGGCAAATTTTCATGCTGAATTTATGGCTGTTGAAGCCGTCAATTTATGGCCAGTTGGCAGCTATTGGCATTTGGCCACGCGCTTGCATGAGCTGGCGGTGATGGATGATGATGCCTTGCGTGATGCCGCTCCCGTGCTCGATTCGATGTTGAACAATTGCCGCTACCAAACACTGATTCATGGTGATGCCAAGCTGGCCAACTTTTGTTTTGCCAGCAATGGACAAGCGGTGGCTGCAGTTGATTTTCAATATATCGGGGCTGGTTGCGGCATGAAGGATGTGGCCTATCTGCTGGGCAGCTGTTTATCTGATCGTGAGCAGATGTGTTATGAAGCAACACTATTGAATGATTATTTTGCGGCTTTAAAACTAGCGCTGCAAAACAAACACAGCGCAGTTGATTGTGCCGCACTGGAAACAGAATGGCGCGCCTTGTTTACGGTTGCGCAAGCGGATTTTTATCGTTTTCTGGTTGGCTGGATGCCTACGCATTGGAAGATCAATGATTATAATAAACGCATTACTCAGGCTGTGTTGGCGCGGTTATAATAGCTCGGGTTAAATAACCAGAATCAAAAAAATCAATTCAAAAGATTCAAAAAATTTTACCGCGAAGGACGCGGGGTACACAGAGGAACGTCAAAATCCAGGCAATTTAAGGCAGTTGCTGGGTTTGTAATTCATTCAATTTGCGCATCAACTGACTGCGTTGTGTTGCGGCATAGGCTGTCAGTTTTTTACGCAATGGCGGATAAGCTTCGAGCGTATTGATAAAAGCAGCATAAGAGATATGCAGCATGCTGACACCATGCTGGGTGAGCAGATCGGCCGGACAACCGCTATCGTGCATGACGGCTGTTTCACCGATCAATGCACCGGGCTTTAAGGTGCTTAAATGTTTGGCGGCATTTGGAGTCTGCCAGTGAAAGCTTGCTTCGCCCTCAACAATTAAATCGACATGGTGGAGTTTTTCGCCGGCTTTATGAATGGTGGTTGCCGCGCTATAGCGTTCGATATAACTCTCGCTGGCCAGCTGTTGGCGCATATCCAGTGGCAGGATTTGCAGCACTGGACTAGCTGAAATCAGCCGGATTAGCTGTCGATAATCCACTTTACGACTGATGATCTTTTTTAATAAGGGGCTGTGCAGAACAGCCTGCATGAGTTTTTTGCGTGGTAGCTTCACAACAATACTGGCCTTGTTGGCGATAATATCGCTTTGCAAAGCACCGGCATGCAGCAGTTTATCTTCAGCCAGAATATCTCCGGCCTGAATCAGATTAAGCAGTACAGGTGTACCGTCGGCAGCACTGGAAAACTCAGCCAGTTCACCTGCGCAGACCAAGTACAGGCTATCGAGTGTTTCACCACGATGAAACAAATACTGCCCTTCACGCAAGCGTTTCTGATGCAGTTTTAGCCAGAAACGGTTGCGCATCGAAGCTGGCAATAAAGCCTGAATATTCTCTACCCCATGATCAGACTCCCGCATGCGCCCGATGATGGGATATTGTTTGATTAGCACATCCGCCTTGTTTGGCTCGTTGTTTTTGAGCAACTGACTGTGCCATTGGCGTAATAACTCAGTGGCTGTGCTGATCTTGCTCATGCTGATGAGCAGATCGGCATATTGTTTGATATAGCGCGCATTATCAGGATACAAATCGACCAGATCAGCATACACCTTTAACAGGGTTTGATTGCGTGTGGGTGGCGCTGTGGATGAATCCGTATGAGAACTCGAGGCTTTGGACATGGTGCGCAAGCTTACTACAGCGCAAGACTTTGGCGAATGCCTTGTCAATGTTGAATACATTGAAATATTGAGCGCTGTCGCCACAATGGCCACTTTCAGGAGCCCTCGATGTCATTGATGAAAACCATTCGTTTAGAAAGCAAGCTTATGTATATCAAAACAGAAGAAACGATACGCCGAAAATTTCGTAAAATGTTGCAGCGTATGATTATTCTGGGGCTCTCGCATAAGGATTCGATTAAGGCGATCGAAATAGCCACTGCCTTTGCCAAGTTTGAGCAGCAACACATGCCTGATACGCCTGAGTTCTCAACCATCATGCAGCATTATGCACATGGCTTGAATCAAGCTGCTGCCGATGGTTTATATCTGGAGTTTGGCACGTACAAAGGTAAATCGATGAACATCATGGGTAGCCTAAGCCCCAATACACAGTTTTACTGTTTTGATTCTTTTGAAGGCTTGCCGGAACATTGGCATGTCGGCGTTGAGAAGGGCACGTTTGGTATTGCCGGAAATATCCCGGATATTCGGCCCAATATTCATCCGGTGAAAGGCTGGTTCGATAAAACATTGCCTGAGTTTGCCGAACAGCATAAGGATGAAACCATTGCTTTCATGCATATCGATTGTGATCTTTATTCATCAACCAAGACGGTATTTGAATCACTAGGCCAGATGATTAAACCCGGCACGGTGATTTTATTTGATGAATATTTATGCATTCCGGTTGATGGCGATTGCGAATACAAAGCCCTGATGGAGTTTCTGGCCGAGTCTGGCCTGAATATGGAATATATCGGAAAAATACGTGGTTTTAATCAGGTTGCCATTCGCATCATCGCTTAAAGCTCTTGATGCAAGCCTTGTATGAGGGAGCTGATAATGCTTGATGCCAATCTAGCTGATAATCTGGTTAAATTATTCGCCGCATGGTTGTTGATCGCAGCCGTGGCATATTGGGCACAGCGTGAAAATCTGGGGCTCTCACGCCGGATGCTCATTGCTTCTGGACGTGGTTTACTGCAATTGCTGGCGCTGGCGTTTGTATTGCACTGGATTTTTGATATCGAATCCCATGCCGCCCAGGCATTGCTCATTGTTGCGTTCTGTATTCTCGCCGCCCACAACAGTGCCAGCCATTATGATGCTACAGCTAAAACCTGGCTAGCTGGCTCTACTGGCTTGATCTGCGCCTGCCTGCTGACCTTGCCATGGTTGGCGCTAATGGGGTCTGTGGCCGATGATACACGCACGCTGGTTCCCCTGGGCAGTATGATCGCGGCCAACGGTATGAATGCCATGTCGATTATGTTTGAGCGCTTAAAATCCGGTGGAGAGGTCGGCAACGGATTGAACATGGCACTGATTCCAACCATTGATACCCTGCGTCTGGTTGGTTTGGTGCATATGCCCGGCATCTTTGTAGGCATGATTCTGGCCGGTGCTACGGCCATGGATGCAGCGGTGGCGCAGTTGATTGTCTTGTACATGGTTATTGCATCCAGCTTCAGTGCTTGCCTGATCAGCTTTTTATGCATGAATCATCTGAAGAAAAGTGAGCGCTGAAAGAATGAACACAGAGGCTCATCCCACCTCAAGCAATCAATTCAATCGTATTGCCATCCGGATCGCGGCAGAACAACGCTGCCCTGCCTGATTTACTCATGCTGTATTGAATAGCAGCGGCATCGAGTCTGGCTGTGATCAGAGCCAGATCGTCAACCTGCATGGCGACATGATGATCCCGACCGCCATGCTCGGGCTTATCGCAGCCCTGATAAGGATCGGGCAACAACATCAGGTGAATTTGCTGAGCATTCTCCAGCCCATACCAGAGACCATCAAAAGCCAGCTCGGGGCGATCAATACGCTGCAGACCCAATATGTGTTCATAAAACTGTGCAGCAGACTTTAAATCCTGCACCAACAAACCGATGTGTACTATTTTCATTTCTCCTCCATAACTATTATGCCCAAAACTGCTATCCCCATAGCTATCAACCCCACAACCGAGCTGCACCGCGCACGCCGGATGAATCACCATGTTTGGGTGGCAATAATCTGGTGCGCACCTCGTCTGAAAAAACAAACTCCTGCCATAGCGCCGGAACTCGCTCATACAGGTCAGCTATATTCGACAAACCTCCACCAAGCACAATCACATCCGGATCGAGTATATTGATCACGCTCGCCAGTGCCGCCGCAAGCCGTGTGGCATAAGACTCTAAACTGCGCTGGCATGCAGCATCGCCCGATTTGGCTGCTGCGGCAATCGCTGCGGCACTGAGATGTTGATTGCTCTGCCGATAATGATCCGCACTCAAGCCAGGCCCTGACAACCATGTTTCGATGCAACCGAAGCGGCCGCAATAACAAGCAGGCCCCGGCCAATCAACGGCTGAAAAAACGGGCAATGGATTATGCCCCCATTCACCAGCAATATAATTGATGCCATCAACCAACTGCCCCTGCACCACAAGGCCGCCACCGACACCTGTGCCCAGAATCACCGCAAATACAACCGCCGCGCCTTGCGCTGCGCCGTCCACAGCTTCAGATAAGGCAAAGCAATTGGCATCATTACTTAAACGCACCCTCCGATGCAGCAATCTTTCGATATCCCGTTGTAAGAACTGGCCATTCAAACAGGTCGAATTACAGTTTTTCATACGCCCTGTGCGCAATGACTGCGCCCCGGGTGTGCCAATACCCAGGCTGGCAATAGCGCCCAGTTGCGATTCGGCCTGAATCACCATCGCAGCGATTAACGCCAGCGTAGCTTGATAATCACCCGCCGGTGTCGGTTGGCGTACACGCAGTTGCTCGTTGCCCTGAGCATCGAGTGCGATCAGTTCAATTTTACTGCCGCCCAGGTCAATGCCGATGCTTATATCCATGCCCATGCAGCTTATCATTGTCTGAATAGTCCGATACTGCAACAATGCGCATCACTATGACGACATCACATGCACAAATTCTCGATGGTAAAGCACTGGCTGCACGTATGCGGCAGGATATTGGCCGCGAAGCTGCACTACTGACGCAAACACATGGGCGCAAGCCCGGCCTGGCCGTGATTCTGGTTGGCGCTGATCCCGCTTCGCAGGTTTATGTGGCGGCCAAGCAAAAAGGCTGTGACAGCGCTGGCATTGCATCCTTTTCGACCGAGCTGGCATCGGATACATCACAGCAACATTTACTCGGCCTGATTAGCGAATTGAATCAGAATCCAAAAGTAGATGGGATTCTGGTGCAATTACCGTTACCTGATCACATCGATTCAGAAACCATCATCGAAGCCATTGATCCGGGTAAAGATGTGGATGGCTTTCACCCCTATAATCTGGGTCGATTGGCTGCTCGTCAGCCGCTACTGCGCTCATGTACCCCGTATGGTTGCATGAAACTCATCGCGGAAACAGGCATTGATCTACACGGCAAAGAATGTGTCATTGTCGGCGCATCCAATATTGTAGGCAGACCGATGGGGCTGGAATTATTACTGGCCGGAGCAACCATCACCATCACCCATAAATTCACCCGCAATTTACAAGCCCATGTGGAACGGGCTGATATTGTCGTCGCTGCGGCTGGTAAACAGGGACTGATTCAAGGTGAATGGATTAAACCCGGTGCAATTGTTATTGATGTCGGCATCCACCGCCTCGACAATGGCACGCTCACCGGCGATGTCGATTTTGATGCGGCCAGTCAACGCGCCAGCTGGATTACACCGGTGCCCGGTGGTGTAGGGCCTATGACCATCACCATGCTGTTGGCCAATACGATCCAGGCATTTAAAACGCATGTGGGAGAGACTGATATGGGGAATACCGAGGTGGGGAATACCGATGTCTGAGTTATCTGAACTGAATAAAACACCGCTGTTTGATGCCCATATTGCACTCGGCGGCAAGATGGTGCCATTTGCAGGTTTTGCCATGCCGGTACAATACAAACTCGGTGCATTAAAAGAATACAGCGCCGTGCGTGAAGGCCAGGCTGGTATCTTTGATATCACCCACATGGGTCAAGTGCGCGTAAGTGGTACAGGCGCATTGGCATTTTTACAATATGTGAGCACCAATGATGTGTCAAAGCTGGCCTATGGACAGGTGCATTATTCAGCCCTGCTGAATGAAGCCGGTACGTTTATCGATGATATCACCACCTATAAAATCGCCGATGATGAATATTATTTATGTATCAATGCCGCCAACCGCGTGAAAGATGTGGCGCATCTGCAAACCATCGCTGCCGATTTTGATGTGTGTGTGAGCGATGAATCCGATGATACCACTCTGCTGGCATTGCAGGGCGCTGCAGCACAAGCAGCCTTGCAGCCCTTGCTGGATAGTGATCTAGAATCGATTGCTTATTATAAATTCGCACAGCTCAAGGTGAACGGTGTCGATGCTATTGTTTCCCGCACCGGTTATAGCGGTGAAGATGGTTTTGAGATTTACATGCCCAACAGCAGCGCTGTCGAAGTCTGGCAACAACTGCTGGAGAATGGTGCTGTGCCGATTGGCCTGGCTGCTCGTGACATGTTGCGCACCGAAATGGGTTATGCACTTTACGGTCATGAGATCTCGGATGCGGTCACGCCGGTTGAAGCAAAGCTGATGTGGATTACCAAGCTGGATAAGGGTGCGTTTATTGGCAAAGATGCGGTGCTGAAGCGCCGTAGTGCAGGAGCTGAAAAGCGCTTGATTGCACTTAAACTGACTGGCCGTGGTATTCCGCGTGAGCATTATAACGTTTTCGTGGATGGGCAGGCCAGTGGTGAAATCACCTCCGGCATGTTCAGCCCGATTGCTGGTGGCGTGGCGCTGGCCTATGTCTTGCCCGAACATGCGGAAACAGGTGCCTTAAGTGTAGAGATTCGCGGCAAACAAGTTGCAGCTGAACGCACCACCTTACCCTTTGTGCGCAGCAATGTGCGCCGATAAATTTATGATCAAGCAAAACAACGGGAGAATATCATGACTATTCCTGCTAATTTAAAATATACCAAAGACCATGAATGGGTGCGTATCGATGGCGATATCGCCACCTTCGGCATCTCGGATCATGCGCAGGAAGCGCTTGGTGATATTGTGTTTGTAGAGCTGCCCGATATCGGCCGCGAGCTCGATGCCGGTGAAGCCTATGCTGTGGTGGAATCGGTAAAAGCAGTATCTGATGTCTATACCCCGGTAGCCGGAGAAGTGGTTGAGGTGAATGATGGCCTTGAAGCCGAACCTGAACACGTCAATACCGATGCTTATGGCGCGGGCTGGATTGCCAAAGTGAAAATTAGTGCCGATACTGCATCTGTCGAGCTGATGACAGACGACGAATACACCACCTTTTTAGAAGAATAATTTAATTTTACCACCGCGAGTATTGAATACAGAGCTTATGCAACATAGGCCTGTGTTTGCCATGCCCCCGGTGCTGAGTGAGCCAATATGAGATTTCTGCCACATACCGATACTGATCGTTCAGCCATGCTGGAGAGCATGGGTGCAGCCAGTATTGCTGATTTATTTGCTGATATTCCTGCCGAACTTCATCTTGAACGGGGTCAGCTGAATATTGCTGATGCTCTGTCTGAAGCAGGTATTGTACGCAAATTCACCAAGGCTTCAGAGAAAAACCGCAATGCCACCAATACACGTTATTTTCTCGGTGGTGGCACCTACAATCATTTTGTGCCTGCGGTGGTGGATTATGTGATTTCGCGCGGTGAATTTCTCACTGCCTACACGCCTTACCAGCCGGAAATCGCCCAGGGTACACTGCAAGCGCTGTTTGAGTTTCAAACCATGATTGCCCGCTTGACCGGCATGGATGTATCCAATGCCTCGATGTATGAAGCGGCAACCGCAACGGCTGAAGCAGCCTTGATGGCGCGCCGTGTCAGTCGCAAAAAACGGGTCGTCATCGCAGGCTCGGTGAATCCGCGTTATCGCAGTGTCACGGCCAATTATTTGTCGCGTCTCGATGGTGAATGCATCGAAGTGGCGATGGGAAATGATACGGCTGATTTTGGCACGGATATGGATCGTTTGATTGCGAGCATTGATGATTCAACCGCCTGCGTGATTGTGCAATACCCCGACTTTTACGGTTCCGTTTATGATCTGGCCGCCTTGCGCGCAGCTTGTGATGCCAATAAGTGTTTGATGGTGGTGGCCTTTTCTGATGTGACTGCCTTTGCCCTGATTGAATCGCCCGGAGCGATGGGGGCTGATATTGCGGTGGGTTCCGGTCAGTCGCTGGGTATTCCGATGGCCTTTGGCGGACCACATTTGGGCTTATTCACCTGCAAGCAAAAGTATCTGCGCCAGATGCCCGGCCGGGTATGTGGTTTGACCCGCGATGCGGATGGTAAACGTGGTTTTGTCTTGACCTTATCCACCCGAGAACAGCATATCCGGCGTGAAAAAGCGACCTCCAACATCTGTACCAATCAGGGTTTGATGTGCACGGCCGCCGCCACCTATATGAGTCTGATGGGCGATGCGGGGCTTGCAACGATAGCACAACGCTCAGCTGCAGCGTTGCAAATGCTGGTATCGCGTTTGCCGGATCATGTCAGCGCAGCCGCCGGGGCGCATTATAATGAAAACGTAATCAGTTTTGCCAATCAATCGGCACGTGATCGTTTTCTCAATATCGCACAGGCACAGGATATTTTTGCCGGCATAGCACTGGAAAAAATCGATGTGCATGCGGAACCACGGCATTTGCTGGTCAGTACCACAGAAATGATTGAAGAGGCCGATATCAACGACTATTTGGCTGCGCTGGAGGCTGCGAGTGAATAATAACACATCAAAATACTCCGCCACCCAAGGTATCCAACACGAAGAGGCATTACTCTTTGAACATGCCCATGAAGCACCTGAATCAATTCATTTACCCGGTGTAGAGGGCGCTGTACCCGAAGCATTACAAGCCTTCATGCGCCAGCAGCCTGCCAATATCCCCGGCTTGTCTGAACCGGAAGCAGTACGCCATTTTGTGCGTTTATCGCAGTGGAATCACGGCATTGAAACCGGCTTTTATCCACTCGGTTCCTGCACTATGAAATACAATCCGCGTGTCAACGAGCAAGTCGCACGTTTACCGGGTTTGGCGCATATTCATCCGGATCAGCCTGAAGATACGGTGCAGGGTGCGTTGGAATTATTGTATGAAGTGCAGCAATGGCTGGGTGAAATATCCGGTCTGCCGTATGTTACCCTGCAACCGGCGGCCGGTGCGCATGGTGAATTGGCTGGCCTGATGATGATTCGTGCCTGCCTCGATGCACGCGGTGATACAAAGCGGCGCACTGTGCTGGTGCCTGATTCAGCCCATGGCACCAATCCGGCATCGGCGGCTTTGTGTGGCATGCATACGGTAGAATTAAAGTCAGGAGCCGATGGCCGCATTGATCTGGCTGAATTAAAAGCCCATCTGAATAATGAAACGGCTGCTTTAATGATGACCAATCCGAATACTGCTGGCGCGTTTGAAAGCGATATCAAAGAAATATGCCAGCTGGTACATGATGCAGGCGGCCTGGTGTATGGCGATGGTGCCAATTTGAATGCACTGGTCGGCGTAGCACGGCCGGGTGATATGGGCTTGGATTGTTTGCACATCAACGTGCATAAAACCTTTGCTACCCCGCATGGTGGCGGTGGGCCGGGGGCAGGGCCTGTGGCTGTGAATGATACTCTGAAACCATATTTGCCTGTGCCGCGCATTGTTAAAGATGGTGAAAACTATTATTTGGAAAGCACATCAGACACCTCCATCGGTTCGATTTTAAGTACGCTGGGGCAAAGCGGCGTTTACGTGCGTGCCAATGCTTACATCTCAGCTTATGGTCGCCAAAGCCTGTACAAAATCGCCGAAGATGCGGTACTCAATGCCAATTATGTATTGCATCGTTTGAAGGATGTGTATCACGTACCCTTTGAAGGCGTGTGCAAACATGAGTGCTTGTTAACCGATGAGTTACAAAACAAACACGGCATCAAAACGCTCGATATCGCCAAGCGCTTGATCGATCTGGGTTTCCATCCGATGACCGTTTATTTCCCGCTCATCGTGCATGGGGCTATGCTTATTGAGCCGACCGAAACCGAATCACGCGAAACTCTGGACAGCTTCTGCGATGCCATGCTTGAAATCGCCGCCCAATGTGAGGCGGGTGAGACTGATCTCTTGCACGATGCACCATTATCCCCCATCCGTCGCAGGCTGGATGAAACACAGGCTGCCAGAAAGCCGGTATTGGTCTGGCCGCAATAAGGCCGCATAAATGAGCCTGAACAGCTACCAGCGCGTTGACCGCAAACAACTGGCCAAGGATCTGGATGCTATTCATGATGATGTGCTGGCGCGTATCGGTGACGACGATTTCATCCATTTAAAGAAAATGGAGCGTTGGGGTCGATTATGTTCATTGCTCGGTTATGCCACAGCATGGATTTTTCCGAATCCGATTTCAGCGTTATTGATGGGTCAGGGCAGCTTTACACGCTGGACACAAATGACCCATCCGGTGGTGCATAAGGGTTACGATAAAATCAGCAATGTGCCGGCACGCTATACCAGTAAACATTTTGCTCAGGGCTGGCGACGCTTTATTGATTGGCCAGACTGGATTACACCGGACGGTTGGCATCAGGAACACGATATATTGCACCATTATAATCTGGGCGAAAAGCGCGATCCGGATCATTTACAACATAATATGGAATGGCTGCGACAATCGAAACTGCCCATGTGGTTACGCTTTTTCATTGTCATCATCTTTACGACTATCTGGAAAATTTCTTATTATACACCACGCACCCATAAAGAATTGCGTTTGAGTCAGGCACGCCAGCAAGGCGAGGTAAAACCAAATGTGGCGCGTGGCGCGGGTTGGAGCCTGTTTACACCGCAGGGGCGTGCTTTGTGGCTACAAAGTATTCTACCTTATGCTTTGTTTCGTTTTGCCTTGTTACCCGCATTGTTTCTGCCTCTCGGTACAACTGCGGCCATCAGTGTATTGCTGACTTCGATCATGGCCGAAATATTCACCAATATGCATTCGTTTTTGGTCATTGTGCCCAATCATGCCGGTGATGATGTGATGATGTTTGAACAGCGCGGTAAAGGCCGTGGTGAATTTTATCTGCGCCAGATTCTAGGCTCAGTGAATTATCCTACCGGCTCTGATCGCAATGATTTTTTTTACGGCTGGCTAAATTATCAAATTGAACATCATTTGTGGCCGGATATCCCTTTGAGTCAATATCAATATGTGCAACCGAAAGTGCTCGCAGTATGTAAAAAACATGGCATTCCCTATTGCCAGGATTCTGTGTTTAAACGTCTGTTGAAGGCTATGGATATCATGGTTGGACGCAGTTCCATGTTAAGCCCCGCCAAGCCCGATTAGCATAGCTATCGGCAAACCATTAAATCAGCACAGTGTTGAATATATTCAAAAGGAAGTGATACAGCCATGAATGATAATATTGCAAAGACAGTGCTTACACCGAGCAAACAGCTAGGCCTGCTTTCAAAAGCAGAAGTGGGCACCATACTCAATACAAGCTCCTCAGCCATGCGGGATATCTTTCGCAGTTGTGCACTGGCGGTACTCAACTGTGATGCCGATATCGATGATGGCCATGTATTATTACAACGCCATCAGGATTTTGAAATCCATGTGCGGCAGGTCAAACGCGGCATGAAGTTAGAGCTGATCAATGCACCCGCATCGGCTTTTGTCGATGGTGAGATCATTCAAGGCATCCATGAACATTTGTTCGCCGTCTTGAGAGATATTGTATTTGCTTACGATACAGTGCTTCATAATCCGAACATGGATATGACAACCCCTGACGGCATTACCAATGCCGTATTCCATCTGCTGCGCAATGCCAATGTTCTACGGCTGAGCAAAAAAACCCGCCTAGTGGTGTGCTGGGGTGGCCATTCGATAACGCGCCATGAATATGATTATAGTAAAGAGGTCGGTTATCAAATCGGCCTGCGCGATATGGATATTTGCACCGGCTGCGGGCCGGGCGCGATGAAAGGCCCGATGAAAGGAGCCACGATCGGTCATGCCAAACAGCGCATTAATGATGGTCTGTATCTGGGTATTACCGAGCCCGGCATTATTGCAGCTGAATCGCCCAATCCGATTGTTAATAATCTGGTGATTTTACCCGATATTGAAAAACGATTGGAAGCCTTTGTGCGCACCGGTCACGGCATTGTGGTTTTTGCCGGCGGAGTAGGTACGGCGGAAGAGATTTTGTATCTACTGGGCATCTTGATGCAGCCTGAGAATAAAGATATTCCCTTCCCGTTTATCATGACCGGACCTGAATCATCGCGGCCTTATTTTGAACAGATCAATACATTTATTGCTGAAACGCTGGGCATTGAAGCGCAGCAAAAGTATCAGGTTATTATTGATGATCCGGCTCTGGTGGCGCAGCGCATGAAAGAGGGCATCGCGCAGGTACGTCAGTATCGTAAAGAGATTGGTGATGCTTATTATTTCAACTGGAATCTGGCCATTGATACAGCCTTTCAGCAACCCTTTGCACCAAGCCACGAAAATGTGCGCAACCTGCAACTGCATAAAAACCAGCCACCATACATGCTGGCGGCAAATCTGCGCCGTGTGTTCTCAGCCCTGGTGGCCGGTAATGTGAAAGATGAGGGTATTCGTGCGATTGAAGAATTTGGTGATTTTGAAATCTATGGTGATGCCGCCATCATGGATCCAGTTGATGCACTACTGACATCATTTGTAGCTCAAAACCGCATGAAAATTGCTGCTGAGAGCTATCGTCCATGTTATAAAGTCATGCGTGATGCGGAGCCCACCTAACCCGCATTATTCATAAATGCTGCTGCTTACAAGAGCTCAACCCGTCTTATCTAAGGCCAGCGAAATCTTCACCCATTGCTGATGATCCAATTGTTCCGGACGTTTGCCCGGATCGATGTCAATGGCCTCAAACTGTTCACGGCTGAGTTCTTTTTTGAAATTATTGAATATTGTTTTGCGGCGATGGGCAAAGCCCTGACGTACTGTTTTTTGTAACAGGGCATAATCACAACCGGGGGTTTTGCCATGTGGTGTTAACAGGATCACGGATGAGTGTACTTTCGGTGGTGGTGAAAAAGCACCAGGAGCCAGTGTTAATAGCTTTTTCACATCATAATGGTGGCGTACCAAGACCGATAAACCACCATAGGTTTTACTGCCCGGATCAGCTGCGATGCGCTCTGCCACTTCACGCTGGTACATCAGCACCATACCGCCAGATAAGGCTAAGGCAGCGAGTTTGGCCGTTAATGGGCCACTGAGGTTGTAGGGCAAATTGCCCGCAATCCACTCAGGCTGAACACTGGCAACAGCTGGCTCCAGCTGCTGCATCACATCGCCATGAATGACAGATAATTTATCGTTTCCCTGTGCCAGATCCTGCCAATGGGCTGCGAACTGATCATCCATTTCAATGACCGTTAATTCACTCACCCGCTGCAATAATGCAGTTGTGATTGCACCTGGACCGGGGCCAATTTCAATAGCTCGCGCACCTTCAGTCACAGCCTGAGCGATACGATTGATGGCAAATTGATCGTGGAGGAAATGTTGGCCGAGAGATTTTTTAGCGCGTTGCGATTGATGGTTACTCATCGGCCAAGCGTACCTGATCGAGGCATACTCAGGAACTCATGTGTTAGCGATTCTAATGATCGCATGATTGACCCTTATCGTAAGGCTTTTGAATAAACCCTGCTCGCGTTCCTTTATAATCGTGAACCTGACTAAAAGGGTCAGCCGTACTATCATTATCCTTTAAATATGCTGCCATCGATTTTTCGACTATTGCCGCGTTAATTGTGAGCGACTGCTCGTCCAATGAAACACTGCCTGTTGCTTTCAACGCCTACAGAGGTGCTTTACTGCAAGAACTTACGCAACGATTAATAAGTCTTTAAAACTCTTCCCATACATCATCCCCGTCATGGGTTTCTAATACCTTTTTCTTCTTTGTTTTATTACTCTCCGGCTTACTCTTTACAGCTTTTCCTGTTGTTTTAATCGCAGCGGATGCAGGCTTTTTAGGCTGAACTACATGGGCTTTTTTTGCATGCTCATCTTCCAACTTAAACCCATCCACCAGTGCATTGAGATCCCGAACCTGACCATCCAAACCTTCACTGACTGCGTTGACCTCCTCAACCATGGCTGCATTTTGTTGCGTGCCCGAGTCTAGTTGTGCCACAGCAATATTGATCTGCTCAACCCCGGATGCCTGTTCATCTCCAGCCACGGCAATCTCACCAACAATACCGGTTACTTTGTGAATAGACTCCACAATCTCTACCAGCGCCTGGCCAGATTGATCAACCAGGCTTCTGCCATTTGCAACGTTTTCAACACTGGCTGTAATCAACGCCTTAATCTCTTTTGCTGCCTCTGCACTACGTTGGGCTAAGGCGCGAACTTCACCGGCCACTACGGCAAAGCCACGGCCTTGCTCACCGGCACGTGCGGCCTCAACTGCGGCATTGAGCGCCAGCAGATTGGTCTGAAATGCTATTTCATCAATTACACCGATAATATCGGATATCTTACTGCTACTTTGATGAATTTCTGCCATCGCTTCTGTGGCTTGTTTGACCACACCATTGCCTTTTTCAGCCTGTTCGCGTGCTTCAACAGAGAGCTGGCTTGCACGCCTGGAGTTTTCAGCTGTTTGCTGGATGGTGCCGGTGATTTCTTCAATACTGGCAGCGGTTTCTTCCAATGATGCTGCCTGTGCCTGGGTGGCTTCGTTGAGTTGTGCATTGCCCTGGACAATTTCTTTCGAAGCATTGCCGACTTCCAGTGAAGCTTCAGCAATACCTTTGATAACGGTGGTTGTATTATCGGCCAAATCATTAACAATATTTCCAAGATCGGCATAAAAACCTTCATATTTGGATGTGTCGATACGGTTGGTTAAGTCACCATTCATCATGCAAGTCACCACCGGCGTAATGTCTGTCTCCAGCGTGTCGGTTAATTTTTTTGTGATCGTATTCAGCGCCCGTTTAATGTCGTCAAAGGTGCCTTGATACTCACTGGTGATGGCAAAGCTCAGATCTCCCTGCTCCAGCGCTTTCAAGCCGCTAACGGTTTCACCAATAACTTCCTCAATCGAGCCAACCAGAGTATTGATCTCATGGCCAAGACGCTGATAAAAACCATCGTAACAGGAAATGTCGATACGGGCAGTAAGATCACCAGCGACAGCCGCCTGCACCACCGGTACAACAGCATCATTGAGCGTGCTATCCAGCTTGGCAGTAATGCCATTCATCGACTGGATGATATCATCAAACACGCCTTCATATGTACGCTCGACCCGAAAGCTGACATCCCCATCTTCCAGCGCCTTGAGGCCTTGCGCGGTATCGCTCATGGCTTGCCCCATCTGGTTAATCATCTGATTAACCACTTCAGCCACCGCCAAGCAATCCCCCGACTTTCCATCGGAGCTGATCTGGGTGCTCAAGTCACCCTTGCTGACCGCCTGCATCACAGTCATCAATTCAGTCATTAGTTTTTTTTCTGCAGATTTTCCAAATAACATCATATTCCCCTTGATTACTTTTTAATTGGCTTGCTATAAGAATGATTAGTATTTTATGATCAATCGAGGCCAGACCATTGATAAAGTCAATGCATATTCCTCATCACTAAGCATAAAGGTCAGGTATTGTTGTTTGTTTGCCGTATTTTCTTGATCCATAATATATCCTTCATTTTATTTTTCACTTGCTCTCTTGTGATGTTCCAGGCGGTTAGCTATGTGCCCATGTATCACTTGAAGTAAGTCAGGCATGTGCACCGGCTTTTGCAATGATGTACTGAAAGGGATGTTGTCAGATACACTCTGAAGTGCCTGTTCACCATAGCTGGTTTGAAAAATAATCGGCACATCCGTGCTGTACTGGCGTATTTCTTTGGCTGCTAGTAAGCCTCCCTTCTTGGGCATAATAACATCCATCACGACCGCATCGATACTCGCCTGCTGGGCGCAGAAAACATCTACCGCCTGTTCTCCATTGTCAGCTGTCAAAACACTAAACCCGTGCAGTTCAAGCACCTCTTTTAACGCCGTCCTGAGAGGCTTTTCATCATCAACCAATAACACGCAGTGACCATTGCCATCGACCTCGATAGCTATTCTTAGGTTCGGGACTGGGACAGCAGCCGCATGCTTGGGCAGCCAGATTCTCACACAGGTTCCCTGATCCGGCTTGCTTGCGATATCGATCAATCCACGATGATTTTGAACCGCTCCGTACACCATCGCCATGCCCAACCCACTTCCTTCGCCAGGAGGCTTGGTGGTGAAGAACGGGTCAAAAACATGATCCATATCTTCGGCATTGATGCCGCAACCATTGTCTTCACAACGAATGCAGCCCCAGCCATGATCGTTGAGCAGTTCCGGATGCTCACGTAAGAGGTGATCGGGTGGTTCATCAGAGCTGAGTTGCAGGCGTATATGTCCTTGTTGTGGATCCGCATCATGCTTATAACGCGACTGAACAGCATGATGTGCATTGGTAATAAGGTTGAATAGAATCTGCTGCAACTGCGTTGCATCGCCTTGTATATACAGCTCATTTTCTTCTATGGCGAGTTCAAGCTGGATACCTTCTGATACCATGGCCGCCGTCAAGCGGTGGTTCTCTTTGATCAGGTAATCCAGGCGCAAGATCTGCATATCTGTGATATCTTTGCGCGCAAAAGTCAGCATCTGACGGATCATATTTGCACCGTGATGCGTTGCTGCTTCGAGGCTTTGAATGCGCTGCTGTAATACCTCATCCTCTGGATGCTGCTGCCGCATCAGATAGAAGTTACCAATCATACCAGCCAGCATATTATTGAAATCATGCGCAATACCGCCAACCATCAGAGCCACAGCTTCCATTTTCTGTGCTTTGATGATTTGTTTTTGCATGTTTTCACGATCCGTCAAATCTTCATATACAGCGACATAATGTTGAATATCCCCATGCCTGTCGAAAATAGGAGCCACGGAAAGGTTGGAGGGAAAAATCGTTCCATCTTTTTTTCGGTTTAATATTCGCCCCGACCAGGATCGGCCTTGTTGCAATATACTCCAGAACTGTTTGTAAAACTCCGGGCTATGTTGGCCGCTGTTCAACAGGGCCGGTGAATGTCCAATCGCTTCATCTGCAGAGTATCCTGTACACAGGCTAAAAGCCGGATTGACATATACAATGATTCCGGCCATATCGGCAATAAGAATACTCTCATTGATTGCCGCAATAGCACCCTCTAGCAACAGCAGATGTTGTTCCTCGGTTTTCAAGCCTTGTTTCGCAGTCACAACAAACCATGCTGATCAAAGATCAAGTTTGCAGTAGAGGTGGTGGTGCCTTTTAGCGAGTGGCCTGGCAACGTTTCACCCAAGCATGACCAGTCACCGGTTCGCAGTGCTGGTTTGGCTGTGATATGAATTCAATCAAACGCATAGGCCAATTTATAGGATGCCACATGCCAGATTTCAACCACAAAATAATTACGTGATTTCATCCTCCACGTATCAACAAGCTATCGGTTTTTGACTTGCAGAATGACACCTGCGGGCAGAATTTCGATGGCTTCCAAACGGTGGGTGAGACTGGCCGCAAGGTTGGATAGAGCTTTGTTTTCTGGGGCGTGGGGCTTGAACATAAAATGCGTCACACTGGCTGTTTTTTCGATGAATGTATCCACATCTTGTAAAATGCGCTGCGGAGGTACGGGCAATACATCTCATTTGGTGACCAGCATCGTGCGGGCGGGCTATTGGCTAGCCAGAGGCGGTGGAGGCAGCGGGATCAGGACTCGTTTGGCGCTTTTGGGGGAAAACAATCCGTCTTTATTTCCAAAAGTCATGCTCACGTCGCTTCAATCTCGCTAAGGATTTTTAACGCCCAGGGATTAGATCACCGTAACACTAACCGACGCACCTTCACTTATGCGAAACAAGCGCCAATAAACGATGAATACCAGTGGGCAGAGCGTGCTTCTCCAGGCTCGATACCCAGATGCCTGCGCCGCTTGGCTGCTTGGTTTGATGTTGCACATAAAGGTGTAAGCGCCGATGCGTTAGTAGATGAATATGATCAGGCTGACAGGCAGGCGCTTGCGCCAGCTCAGTAATCGGCGGAGTCCATAGGCCTGCCCAAATACCCGACACAGGGCGCTGACTAAGCCAGATACCCTTGCATCGATCACGATGTAGATGCACCTGCCAATGCACATCGCGCACGGCTGTTTTTTTACGGCTTTCTTTGGCAATCTCCACCCGAAAGGCAGAATCACAATAAACATTGACCGGACAATCGCCGCAGTTGGCTGATTTCGCCGTGCACAGCGTTGCCCCTAACTCCATCATGCTTTGGTTCCAGATAGCTATAGCCGCGCTGCTATCAATGGCCTGTTGCGCCAGAGGCCACAATACGTTGTCCGCAGCTTCTGGCATGCCATGCCAGCGCCGCAATACACGTTTCACATTAGCATCGAGCACCGGTGTATTGGCGGCAAAGCAAAAGGAGGCAATGGCACCAGCAGTCGAGAGACCGATGCCGGGCAATGCCATGATCGCATCAAAGTTTGATGGAAAAATGCCACGATGTTGCTCGACAATCAGCCCGGCGGCCTGATGAATAAACCTGGCTCGGCGATAATAACCCAAGCCCTCCCAGGCTTTCAGTACATCATCCAGACTTGCAGCAGCCAGAGCCTCGATGCTGGGAAAGCGCTCAAACCAGTCCGCATATCGAACTAACACCGTCTTCACCTGCGTCTGCTGCAACATGATTTCAGAAATCCAGATTGCATAGGGCGCATCGGTATCGCGCCACGGCAAGCGCCGTGCGTTCAGCCCATACCAGTCTAGCAAGGCTTTACATCGAGCGAAAGACAAAACCATTCTCCACCACTTCAAAGGTCAGGTAAAAGCTGACCCGATCCAAGCCCCATGATGAGGGTAATACTTTAAATGGTGCCGCCGCCTGAATGGCCTTAATCGCACTTTCATTGATTTCCGGAATCGGGCTTGGGCGTAATATTTCTATGCCGCCGAGTGAGCCATCACGTTCAATAGTCAATTTGATCAACGAGCGGCGTGCACTCTCGGCGAATTCTTCATAATCCGCATTGCCCGGCCGCCACTGCTCTTCGAGTGCGCGCACCAGCCCGTGTGCATAGGGCGCATATTTGGCCTGCTTGGTATTGATTGGAATATCAGCTTCGCGACTAAGATTCTGTTTCATGCGACGCTCGCGCTCGAAATCCCGCGATAACTGTGAAAGCGCCATAGCTGATGGCATGAGATTGGACAAGGGTACGAGTTTGCGCGGTTTGATCGGCTTGCGTTGAACAGCTTTTGGTTTTGATTTCGCTTTCGGCTGCGGTTTTTTGGGCGTTTTTTTGTACACCGCCTTGGCATTACGCTTGGCAATCAAACTCGCTGGCGCTTTTTTTATTTTCTCTGGCGCAGCCTTGGGTTTTGCTTTCGCAACTGGTTTTTTAGGCACTGGAGTTGGCTTATGCGGCTTGCCTGACATCGGTGTTTTGGCTTTGCGGGTCAATCGATCCCTGGCATTACGACTGCTACCAATAGCATTTTTATTGGCAATGGTACGAGCATCTTTATTGGCTTTTTTGCTTGCTTTTTTCGCTTCATCCAGCAGCACCACATCCATAATCTGTGGCATTTCTTTTTTGGGCAAGGGTTTGTCATGAGTTGTGCTCACAATTAATACCGCCAATAAGATATGGACGGCCAGCGACGCAAGCAGGGCAATACTGAAACGCCGCTGCTGGGGCTTGAATATATTGATGTTAAATTTTTTCATGAGCGAGACGAGCGCAAATATACTCTGCCAATGCCCCATTAATCCAGCCACTAATGCAAGATAAGATCAACAATGGCGGCAGGGCATAATAAAGTGCGGCCTGTTGGATGAACAAGGCTTCGACACAAACAAACTGAGCCAGCATATGACTCAAGGCTCCCAACAGGCTGATGCCGACCAGACTAATGCCCGGTATCCAGCGCCAGGCGGCGATCATCACCAGTGCAGCAGTTAAACCACCAGCCATAGCAATCATAAATGTTGGGGTGAATAAAGTGCCTATAAAAAAACTACCCACCACAACACGTGCCAGTGCCAGGGTGATTGCAGCACGCGGCCCCATCATCACCAATGCCAGCAGCGTTACCAGATTGGCCAGACCCGGCTTAAACCATGGCCCCAGGCTCGGTAACGATGCTTCAAACACATGCAGCCCAATAGCCAACAGCAACAAAGCCAGCCAACGCGCCTTTGTTTCCAATTCAGCTAAAGGCGGACGCATCAGACCAATGCTTTTATGGCTTGTGTGATTCATCACAGATTATTCAACAATAGCATCGAATTTTGATTCGGCACTGCCACGCAATGTAATCAAAATTCTATTCGGTACACAGGCAATCATATCACCAGCATGAGAATGAGCTCCGGATAACACACAGCGTTGGGATGAGCAGGGCGATGTGGCAATGCGTGCACCATGTTCATCAATCACAATCTCAGACATACCCAGATCACCTTCGACTTGCAAGCTAATCGCTGCTTCACCCGGTTTGGGTAAAGGGTATGTCGCCAACAAGGTCTTGCCATGATAAATCTCGGCCATTGCAGGCCCCGCCGCGATTTGAGCCTGAATAACAAACCACGCAGTAAAAATACTGATCAGGGCAAGGCACAGCAACAAACGATCTGTCCATGTGCCTTTGAGAGCATCGAACATGCTTTGGCGCACTGGCGCATCAAGGTTTAGGCTTGGCATCGCTGCACACTAACCATGGAGCCAATATGAATATACTGATCACCGGTGCGAATCGCGGCCTCGGGCTGGCTTTTGTGCAGTATTATCTGCAACAGGGGTATGACGTTTGGGCTTCTTATCGCTCCACACCCGATGCCTTGGCACACATTGATAACCATCAGCTGCATAGTCTGGTCTGGGATATCAGCAGCGATGTTGAGCCTGTCGGTACACTGCCAGAGAGTATTGATGTGTTGATCAACAACGCCGGTATTTATGGCCCCGGCAAAGATGGGCAATCACTTGAGAATATCACCGCCGCAGCCATGCAGCAGGTCTTCAATGTCGATTGCATTGGACCATTGCGCGTGGTTCAGCGCCTGCAAGAACAGATCATCAAGGCAAACGGTACCATTGCCAATGTCAGCTCCAAGATGGGTTCGAGTGCAGATAATAGCAGTGGTGGCAGCTATGCTTATCGCGCCGCCAAGGCGGCCTTGCTGATGGTATCCAAATCCATGGCGGTCGATTTGGCAGATTCAGGTGTACATGTGATCAGCCTGCATCCGGGCTGGGTACAAACCGATATGACCCACCAGACCGGTTTGATTGATGTGACCACATCAGTGAAGGGTATGGTAGAGGTGATCAAACAAGGACGCAATTACAGCGCTGGCCAATTCATTGCATTTGATGGCAAGCTCATTCCTTATTAGCGTGCAGCATTATACACTACAATAGTCAGCTAATTAAAACTTGCACAGGGGAGAGCTACACATGACAGAACCATCCAATATTCAAGATATTCTCAATCTTTACATCATTCCATGGGGCATCAATATCATCATGGCTCTGGCGATTTTTGTCATTGGTCGCTGGTTGGCCGGCATACTGTTAAAACTCACCGATAAAATGCTGCAAAAGTCCGGCATGGATAAGATGCTGGTCGATTTTGTACACTCCATTCTCAATGCCCTGTTATTATTATTTATAATCATCGCATCACTCGATCAACTCGGTGTCGATACCACCTCATTCATCGCACTCATCGGTGCAGCAGGCTTGGCCATTGGGCTGGCTTTACAGGGCTCGTTGCAAAACTTTGCATCCGGCGTGTTATTGATTGTCTTTCGCCCGTTCAAAGTCGGCCATTTTATTGAAGCGGCAGGTGTCAGCGGTGTGGTAGAAGAAATAGGCATCTTCAGCACACGTTTAAAAACCGGCGATAACCGTGAGATTATTGTGCCCAACGGTGCCATCTATGATGGCACAATCACCAACAACTCAGCCCGCGATACACGCCGCATCGATATGGTGTTTGGGATTGGTTATGATGATGATATTCGCCAAGCCAAAACCATCATGCAGAGCCTGCTTGATGCTGATGAACGTGTATTCAAAGAGCCCGCCGCACTTATTGCTGTGGCTGAACTGGCTGATTCCAGTGTCAATTTCAATGTCCGCCCATGGGTGAAATCAAGTGATTATTGGGCGGTGAAGTTTGATTTCACTGAAAAACTGAAACTGGCTTTTGATGATGCGGGCATTTCCATCCCATACCCGCAGATGGATCTGCATATCAACAAAACAGAATAACACTCAAGTGGGCTATTCTGGAGGGCTGGTTTTCTGCAAGCTGTGAAAAACCAGCCCCGTCCCCAAGGCCTGCACGATAATAAATCTGTCATATTTTGTTTCCAGCATCGTCTATTCAACAGGTGGCAATAACCACCTGTTGAAGGAGGATGATATGAAATCAAAACTTATGATCATAGGCATGGCCTGCATCGCATCGGCACTTACAGCGATGCCCGGTTATGCGGGCAATTCAACCGCCGGCACAAAGATCGGTATTTTAACCTGTCATTCCATTCCAGACTCTGGCGTTAATCTGATTATTCATTCGACTGTCGATATTTCTTGCACATTTGATTCCACCGATGGCAGTGGTGTTGAGCAATATGTCGGGGAAACAGGTATCGCATTTGGCATCAATGCCAGCTATGAAGTCGAAAAAAACTTCCTGTTCACCGTCTTTGCCGCTGATACAGCAGCCGGCAGTCATAAACTTGCAGGCAAATATGGCGGTGTCGGTGCATCCGCCAGCGTGGGTGTTGGTGTAGGTGCCCAAGTGCTAGTCGGAGGCAGCAATGAAAGCGTTTCTCTACAACCAGTTCTCGAAGGCAATACCGGTGTAGGTGTTAGCGCAGGCATCACTTATCTCTACCTGCAAGCAAAATAGCCATCGTGTTATTATAAGATCGAAAGGGTGTCCGAGCAGCTAGCTGGTTTATCATATTAAACTCATGTCTGATTCCACTGGCTGGGAACAGTCTAAAAACAGGTGAGTTATTCGGCAGTATCCTGCCAAAGGGTCGCGTCCCGAAGGGCACTTATGACAACTCAAAGACATAAAAAAAGCCTGCAAACACTAGGTTTACAGGCTTTATGGATGCTTATGACACCCTCTTTTGGTGGAGGCG
>JAUZQK010000085.1 GCA_030951025.1 Mariprofundus sp.
GCGAGCAGGTGGGGAAGTGAGTCAAAAACAGCATGATTTTGAGAATCATAGTGGCAACTATGTGACGATAAATCAGGATATTTTAGGCCACTTACCCTGCCGCGCAGTAGATTTCTCATAAGTCCGACAGACTCCTAGGGCTGTGCGATGAAGCGGCTCCAAGCAGACCGGCGTTATCATCGAGACTGGAGCGTAATACGTTGGGCTGATCTTTAAGCGGTGCAATCAGATTGGCATTTAACTCATCCTGATCGACAATAGCCAAATGCATATTGGTGCCGCCAAGATTGGCAGCCAGTGTGAAGTGTCTGTCGTCCTGATTGTTCATAAATAGTCCAGCTTAGTCGCCAGCCTCGCTTAGCAGTTGCTCATACAGGCTAACATAATCAGCTGCCGATGCTTCCCATGATGAATCGCGTTTAAGGGCATTGCTGCGCAGGCGCGACCAGACTGTTTTGTTGCGGTATAAGGCAATCGCCTGCTCAAGAGCAATATCAAAGGCTTCGGGTGTCGCATCATCAAAGTGAACGCCGGTGGCTTTGGTTTTGTGTGTGGCATAGTCGGTGACGGTATCTTTCAGGCCGCCTGTAGCGCGCACAACAGGCACAGTGCCGTAACGCATGGCCATCAATTGACCTAAGCCGCAAGGCTCAAATCGCGATGGCATCAGGAATATATCACCACCGGCATAAATCTGCCGTGCCAGGGTTTCATTAAAGCCGCGATAAAAATACATCTGCTGCGGATTAGTTTTGGCCAACTGATGCAGTTCATGTTCGTTATGGACATCACCGGAGCCGAGAACCACTAACTGATAACCGCGTTCAATCCACTGGGCGGCATTGGCCAGCAAGAGGTCGATGCCTTTTTGATCGGCCAGACGTGAGATCAAGACCAGCAGCGGGGTATCAGCAGAGACAATCAGTCCGCAGGATTCCTGCAAGGCCTGTTTGCATTTCTTTTTGCCAGCAGTGTTGCCGGGGCCAAAATGTGCGGCAATGGCGGAATCGGTAGATGGGTCCCAATCGTTGATGTCGAGGCCATTGACGATGCCGGAGAGTTTGTGGCTGTGGTCATGCAAAAAACCTTGCAGTTCACAACCGTATTCCGGTGTGAGAATTTCTTCGGCATAGGAGGGGCTGACTGTGGTGATAGCCTGAGCTGATGCAATGCCAGCTTTCATGCAATTGATTTGTTGGTGAAATTCAAAGCCGCCGGGATGAAAATGATGGCTGGGGATGCCCAGGCGGTGAATCCAGTCGGCTGGGAAATTGCCCTGATAAGCCAGGTTGTGAATGGTGAATACACACTGGGCATCGGCGATGCTGGGGTGATGCTGGTATTGTGTTTTGAGCAATAGCGGAATCATGCCGGTTTGCCAGTCGTGGCAATGCAGAATATCAACCGCTGTTTCGAGTTGCGCTGCGGCTTCCAGTGCGACACGGTTAAACAATAAATAGCGCAGCAAATTATCTTCATAAGCGCCGCCGGGAGGGCCATAAATGCCTTCACGATCATAGAAGTCATCCTGTTCGACCAGGATAAATGATAGACCATCCACGCTTGCTTCATGCAGCGGACAATGGCGCTGAATACCATCCGCCCACATTTCGATATTGATGCCCAGCTCTTTGCTGGCAATGCCCGATGCCGCAATATGATGACGATAGAACGGCATGATGACCGTCACTTTATGGCCGAGATGTTGCAGCGCATGGGGTAATGAGCCGGCTACATCTGCCAGTCCCCCTGTTTTAGCCAATGGTGATGCTTCTGAAGCGATGAAAACGATATTGAGTTCAGCCATGTAATCTCCCCTAGTGCGCCAAGGCTAGCACAGTCGAAGTGATATCTGAAAAGCCAACTGGTGCGGCTTAGAAAGTGAAGTTGTAGCTCAATATTGATGGTGCGGAATCATCGCTTCGCTTGGTTTTTTTAAGTGTTTTGGCTATCCTGTGTGCTCAAAATTGAACCGGGGAGGGCTCGTGTCTGATTTAACACAACTGGGTGAATGGAAAAAACTGGCAGCACATGCTTCAGAAATGAAACAGGTGCATATGCGGGATTTGTTTGCAGCAGATGCCCGGCGTTTTGAGCATAACTCCATCCATCTGGGTGATATGCTGGTGGATTATTCCAAGAATATTATTACGGATGATACCAAAAAGATGTTGTTTGATTTGGCTAGAGCGCGTGATGTGAAGGGTTGGACAGAGCGGCTGCTTAACGGAGAAAAGATTAACAACACCGAGCAGCGGGCGGTGCTGCATACTGCGCTGCGAAATCGTTCTGGCCGTCCGATTGTGGTGGATGGTAAGGATGTGATGCCGGGTGTGAACCGGGTGCTGAAACAGATGCGTGAGTTTACTGAAGCGGTACGTTCTGGTGAGTGGCGGGGCAATACCGGCAAACGCATCACGGATATCGTCAATATAGGTATTGGCGGTTCTGATCTGGGGCCAGTGATGGTGACTGAGGCGCTGACTCCTTTCGGGCGGGATAAGCTGCACATGCATTTTGTCTCCAATATTGATGGTACGCATCTGGTGGAAACACTGCGCCACCTGCATCGTGAAACGACGTTGTTTGTGATTGTCTCCAAAACATTCACCACCCAGGAAACCATCACCAATGCCCGCACAGCGCGCGATTGGTTTTTAACCCGTGGCGGCACAAAAACTGCCGTGGCCAAACACTTCGTGGCGGTTTCAACCAATGCCAAGGCGGTGTCGGCATTTGGTATTGATACAGCCAATATGTTTGAGTTCTGGGATTGGGTGGGTGGCCGCTATTCGCTCTGGAGTGCGGTGGGTTTATCGATCGCGCTGTATCTCGGCATGGATCATTTTGAACAGCTGCTTGAAGGTGCACATGATATGGATGAGCATTTCCGTACGGCACCGCTGGAAGAAAATATCCCGGTTATTCTGGGCATGCTGGGTATTTGGTATAATAATTTCTTTGATGCCGATTCGCATGCGTTGCTACCTTATGATCAATACATGCATCGTTTTCCAGCCTATTTTCAGCAGGGGGATATGGAGAGCAGCGGCAAGAGTGTGACCCATGCCGGTAAGGCCGTGGATTATTCGACTGGCCCGATTATCTGGGGGGAGCCGGGTACCAATGGCCAACATGCTTTTTACCAGTTGATTCATCAGGGTACGAAATTGGTTCCCTGTGATTTTCTCGCACCGGTAGAAACCAAAAACCCGGTGGGTCGTCATCATCCGATTTTATTGTCCAATTTCTTTGCCCAGACCGAAGCTTTAATGATGGGTAAAACCGAAACAGAAGTGCGTGCGGAGCTGGAAGCAGAGGGGATGAGCGGGGGTGATTTGGAAGCACTGTTGCCGCATAAAGTATTTCAGGGCAACCGCCCAACCAATTCGATTATGTTTCAAAAACTGACCCCGCATGCGCTCGGCGGCTTGATTGCCATGTATGAACATAAAACCTTTGTGCAAAGTATTATCTGGGATGTGAATGCGTATGACCAATGGGGTGTGGAGCTCGGTAAACAGCTGGCACGCAAGATTTTGCCGGAACTCGAAGATTTCGATGATGTCAAAAGCCATGATTCATCGACCAATGGTTTAATCAATTATTACAAAGAGCATAAAAAAGAATAGTGGGAGTCTCTGTGATAGACGATCAGGTTGAAGGTTTGTTATCGGCGCATGGGTCGCGTTTGTTGGGCAGTTTGATGGAAAAGCAGCTGACTACGCCGGATTATTATCCGCTAACGCTTAAAGCACTGATGGCAGCGTGCAATCAAAAGAGTAGCCGTGTGCCGGTGATGAATTTAACACTCAGTGAAGTTGGCGGTGTGGTGAATGAACTGCGGGCTGAAGGGTTGATCACGGCGCGTATGGATGGCCGGACAGACCGCTATGAGCAGCATCTCTCGCGCAAACTCAGTCTCTCGATCAAAGAGCGTGCTGTGCTTTGTGTGTTGATGTTGCGCGGCGCACTCACCTTGAATGAAATCCGCATCAATACTGCTCGCATGGTTGAATTTAGCGATGCAGATGAGTTGCAGGCGCTATTGGATAAGATGATGGATCGGGATGAGCCGTTATTGCTACGTATTCCAAAGGCTGCGGGGCAACGGGAAGATCGTTTTGCACAGCTGCTGTGTGGAAAGCCAGACATCGAATTGGCGGCGACGGCTGGTGCTAACTTGGTTAAATCAGATCGAATCACGCAGCTGGAAACAGATGTGGCCGATTTACAAGCTGAAATGAAAGAACTGCGTTTGTTGATTGAATTATCCAATAACAGTCCGGATTAAATGCAACTGATCGTTTATCAGATTGATGCCTTTGCTAAGCACGTGTTTGAGGGTAACCCGGCGGCAGTCTGTCCGTTGCCGGAATGGTTGCCCGATGCCTTGATGCAGCGCATAGCTGAAGAGAATAATCTATCTGAAACTGCTTTTTTTGTGCCGACGGAAACAGGTTTTCATATTCGCTGGTTTACCCCTACGCTGGAAGTCGATTTGTGTGGCCATGCCACACTCGCGGCTGCGCATGTATTGTTTCATGAACTGGCTTACGAGCAGGATAATCTTGTTTTTGAATCACGGTCCGGCTTGTTGCATGTAGCAAAAAAGGGTGCATTGCTGGAGCTCGATTTTCCAATCCAGCCAGCGCTGGCCTGTGAAACGCCGGAACAGATTTTACATGCCTTTGGCATTGAGCCTGTCGCATGCTTGAAAGGCGTGGATTATATTGTGGTGTTTGAGTGTGAGGATGATGTGTTCTCGGCTGAACCAAAACTGCAACTGCTGAAAGAACTGGATGGGAGAGGGGTGATTATCACCGCAGCATCTGACGCTAGCCAATACGATTTTGTGGCCCGTTTCTTTGCACCCAACTATGGTATTGATGAAGATCCCGTCACAGGCTCCGCGTACACACAGCTGGCTCCCTATTGGTCGCAGCGGCTGGGTTTAAAAACGCTGCGGGCAAGACAGCTATCGAGCCGGGGTGGTGATGTGTGGTGTGAGTTAAATGGAGACCGTGTGTTCATTGCAGGCAAGGCTGTAAAATATCTGCAGGGTGGAATAGAAGTCGAGTGTTAAAGTATTCTGAACCTGATCAGTTGTCGAAGTTGGCAGAAGCGTGGTTTTCGAAGCGGGTGTATTTGTGTACGAAGGTGAGTTTAGCATCACCAATCGGGCCATTACGTTGCTTGGCTACGATGATTTCCGCCAAACCTTCATTTTCAGGTTTTTTGTTGTACACCTCATCGCGGTAAATGAACATGATCACATCGGCATCCTGCTCGATGGCTCCGGATTCACGTAAATCGGACATGATGGGACGTTTGTCGGCGCGCTGCTCCAGTGAACGGTTGAGCTGGGAGAGGGCAATCACCGGCACATGCAGTTCTTTGGCTAAACCTTTGAGTGAGCGGGTGATTTCGGATAGTTCCTGAGCCCTGTTATCGGAATCGGCGCGGCCGCTCATGAGCTGCACGTAATCGATCAGAACCAGATCAATGCCCTTGTTATCGCGTTTTAGGCGGCGGCATTTGGAACGCAATTCCATGACGGTAATGGCCGGAGTGTCATCAATAAAAATATTGGATTCAGCCAACGCGCCACTGGCAGCAGCCAGCTTGCGCCAGTCTTCAGCCGAAAAGCGACCGGTGCGTAAATTGGACATATCCACTCGCGCTTCACTGGCCAGCATACGCATGGCGATTTGCTGGGTGGACATTTCGAGGGAGAACACCGCCACCACACCGGAATTGTCATCTTCACCACGCATGGATGCATTTTGTGCCAGATTCATCGAGAAGGCGGTTTTACCCATACTCGGTCGGCCTGCGATAATAATCAGATCACCACGCTGCATGCCAGAGGTCATTTCATCCAGATCATTAAAACCGGTAGGGATGCCGGTAACCACTTTTTTCGAGGCATAGCGCTTTTCGATCTCGCTATACGTTTCGATCATCAAATCGCTCATCTTGCTGAATGCAGGGCGAGAGCGATTGAATTGTTCGGCAATGGCGAGGATGTTTTTTTCGGCGATATCGAGGTGTTCGTTGACTTCGCGTCCCGTCTCCTGATAAACATCCTGCGAGACATTGCTGCAGACCGAGAGCAATTCGCGCAACACATAACGTTCGCGCACAATGCTGGCATAGTGTTTAACATTGGCAGAAGTGGGGACTGCAGTGACCAGTTCAGCCAGATAAGCTTCACCACCACAGGCACTGAGTTCATCGCGGCGTTCGAGATGGTCCTTGATGGTCAGCGCATCAACAGGCTGACCTTTGCTGGATAGATCCAGAATAACATAAAATACCCGCGCATTGGCTTCAACATAGAAGTGCTCGGATAACAAAGTACCTTCGAGTCGTTCCAGTGCTTCGGGATCAAGCATGATCCCCCCCAGCACTGCCCGCTCCGCATCATAGGCGTGGGGCGGAATACGCTCACGGAGCGTATCAGTGCGTAGGGGGATGGCTTGATTCAATGTGTTTTAATCAATCCTGATCGGAACAGGATTCGATTAATGCTGTTCAGATTCAACCGTGATATTGAGTTCGGCTGTTACATCTGGGTGCAGGCGTATACGGAAGCTGTGTTCGCCAACCATTTTGATGGGTTCATCCAACAGGATGCTGCGGCGTTCAACTGCGAAGTCGTTGTCTTTCAGCAACAGAGCTAGCTCAGTGGAGCCGACAGAACCGTACAGGTGTTTGCCATCGGATGTGGCCAGAACCACTTCCAGTTTCAAGCCTTCGAGTTTACCCGCTTCTACTTTGGCTTCGGCCAGCACATCAGACTGTTTCTGCTCAAGCAGGGCACGGCGACGCTCGAAAATCTTGCGGTTGCCTGCATCAGCGATGTTTGCTTTACCCTGCGGCAGCAGGAAGTTGCGGCCATAACCGGGGCGTACATTGACTTCATCTCCAACATTGCCCAAGCCTTCAACACGTTCCAAAAGAATTAATTGCATTTTATCCTCCAACGGCCGGAATTTTCCGGCGATAATCAAACCAAATATCCAGCAGGCCAATGATTACAAAGGGAATAATCATGGCCGACCAAATTAATAACATTACATACATCAAAGCAATTGAAAGCATCATACCCTTTGCTTTCAACCAGCTATGTCCAACGGCGATACCCTGCATGGCCAGCATGCCACCGGTCAGAATGGCCGCATTGCTGGTCAAGTATTGTAAATCACCAGTGCCGGCGAAATTCATCAATAGCAGCAATACCAAAAACACATAAGCCACAGGTTTACCAAACTGCAGACTGATTAAACCCGCCGTATCACCCTGATAAAAATTGTATTTGCTGGCGTAGTGCCGTGCAAATACCAAATTGCTCCACCAGGTTAACCATAACCCCAAAGCCATCAGACCGGGCAGGATAGCGACCATCATCTGGCGACCCTGCTCAAGCATCTGCCTTGCTTCTAGATCGCCTGCCGGCAATTGTCCAGTCGCCGTAATTTGCTGCTCTACGCCATCAAACATGGGCGCGAGCAGCTGATTGATTAATTCGCGCATACCCACATCATTCGACATGGCTGCAATAGCCAGTCCAAACAAGGTGAGGCAACCCACACCAAGCCCGATCCATTCGGCACTTTGTTTAACACCATCGGAGCGCATCATCATCAATGCACCCAGAATGGATAATAAACCATAAGCCACAAACACAATCAGCCCCGGCACAATAGCAAAGCCGGCAATCAATGTGACTGCAACCGCTGCAATGGCGCTGACCTGAACCGCAAAGATCATGCCACCGCCAAAAGTCACCAATGCCACCAGTGCCGGCACGAACATGTGAATGGTCAAGCCAATCATGGTCGCCAATAATAGCAGAACCGGATTGAGCCCTTGCATGATTAACGGCAGCCAGATGGCGCACATCAACATCACCAGCATCAAAGATGCACATGGCAAACGATGGCTCAGTATGTAACTGGCCATTGCAGGCATGGGCTGCGGAGACTGTTCTGGCATCAATAAGTCCTTGTCAGTTCAGTGTGTTGCGCAATCAAGCCTGAATCAATCGTGATGCAACGGGGTGAATGGAACCAGCGCCAATATACGTGCACGTTTGATTGCAGTGGTCAGGAAACGCTGATGTTTCGAGCAAGTGCCAGTCACACGTGATGGCAGAATCTTGTAACGTTCGGTAATGAAACCACGCAACATATCCGGATCTTTGTGATCGATGTTCAAGCTGGTATCGGCACAAAATTTGCAAAATTTACGACGACGCTGAAAACGGCCACCGCCACGCTGTGGTGGACGTTGTGGACGCTGTGGGCGATCACCTTGCGGACGTGTGCTTTGTGGGCGATCCGTCGATGGTGAAGTGGTAGCTGCCGCAGCAGGTGCAGTCGTTTTTACTTGTTCGGTCATATCTAACTCCTCAATCTATTCCGTGGTATCCATCTTGGCCTGTGTTTGATGCGTGGGCGAATCAATCGTGTTTGATTTGCCTGCATGCATCGACCCAAATTTCTACCTGTCCCCAGCAAGGATTATTATCCTTGCTATAAAATCGTCTGCGTAAGCAACCATCAATCATCACATTTTTACCAAGTAGTGGCATTAATGTTTGAGCGATGTCGCCATGAGCACGCAGAGGCATGGGCTGCTCGTCCTGAACATCGGCACGAACAGTTCCCAAACGGGGACGTGTCGTAACCAATTCGGCAGTCAGTGCTAAGGAGCCATCCGGCATCCAGCGCTGCTGCACGTTTTCCAGCCGGCCCGAAACTCGGGCGCGGTTAAAATCAGGCGCTAGCTTGTGCTCCATCGGTGTCTGCTCCAACAGATTGTGCTTCAATAGTCGGGGCGGCATCAGCCTGTTCTGTTGTAGCTTCTACAGCAGGCGTTGCTTCGGTTGCTTTATCTTCAGTGGCTTTCTCTTCAGAGGCAGCTTCATCGGATGCTTTTTCTTCTGTAGCGGCAGGTGCTTCTTCACGTTTGGCAGCAGCCTGAGCGCGACGCAATAATGGAGATGCTTTGTCTGAGAGTTCAGTTAATTTGGTGGTCAGGCAACGGATGATGCGTTCTTCAAGGCTGATTGCATGTTCCAGTGTTTTCAGTGCTTCAGCACTGCCATCGGTAACAAGCAGGATATAGTTGCCACGTTTACGGTTGGCAATGGAATATGCCAATGGACGTGAACCCCAGTTTTCGCGTTTAACAATGCGGCCACCGACCTTTTCGACTTTGGCGATGAGATCATCGGTTAGTGCTTCGGTGTTTTCCTGAGAGATATCAGGGTTAACGATAAATATAGTTTCGTAATACAAAACGGCGCTCCTCTAGGTGTACTAACGTACGCCCCGGTACGATTTAGCGCGTCCGGAGCAAGGTATGTTTTCTGCAAGGTTTCCCAAGCAGTGGCGGCGCACTATAGGGCTCATTTTTCTGGATGCAAGATTTTTTCATCTTGCAGGCAGGGCAATCGCATTAAATATTAAATGCGTTGTTGGGTTCATTGTATTTGTAGCTATGCCAGAACGGCTCGTTAAAAAGTAAAAAGGTGGGTGTTGGTGGCGAGTTTCGTTCATTTCTTTTCCAACAAAGAAATGAACCAAGGAAAGTTGCCCGGCAATCTGCTTCTTCCTGCGTATTTATCGTTTCATGGGGCGAAAGCTTTTTCCGCTTATTCCCATGAAACGATAAATACGCAGGCGCATCTTGGATCGGGGAAGAAATACACGCTTCTTGCCTTTAAATGTTGCTTTGAGGGTTTTAATGCGCTGCGCTACCCTGCAGAAGGCCAGCGCAGCGCTGTTTTGAGATGAAGAGGGTTAGGCAGGCAGTGCTGTTTGTTATTCTTTGTAGTTACCCATGACACAGTGTTTGGTGTAGATGCCTGCTTGTTCGGCAGTCCATTCGCCTTTGGCTTTATCTTTCATGCTGTCGCACCAGGACTTGCTGCCCGGTTCTGCTGTGCAGGCGGAGAGAGTGAATGCGCTGATTAAGGCGAAGATAGCAATGGCAATTGTATTCAGGTGATTTCTTTTCATGTGGTTCCCCTTGTGTTGTCTAAGATAATAATGCGCTGATTTCTGCGGCACTTAACGGTGCGGGTAATCTGGCTCCGAGTTGGGAAACGATGCGGGCGGCGGCATGTGAGCCCAGGTGTCCAGCCTGTTTCCAGCTTAAGCCGTTGGTGATGCCGTAGAGTACGCCGGCAGCATACATGTCGCCTGCACCAGTGCTGTCGAGGGCTGTGGTTTCCACTCCTTCAATGGGAAACACCTCGCCTTCATGCATGATAATTGAGCCGTTTTCACCCAATGTCAGCGCTACATTTTCACAGTGCTTGTGAATGGCTTGGGCACATGCGATAGGGTCATCGAGACCGGTTAATGCCTTGGCTTCATCTTCGTTGCAAAACAGCAAATCAACAGGGCCTTCGATCAGTTGTTTAAATTGATCGCGGCAGATATCGATCAAAAAAGGATCGGAAATCGTCAGTGCAACCTTCACCCCGTTCTTTTTGGCTAGCGCAATAGCGTGCAGAGCGGCGGCTTTGGTGGATTCACCGGCAAATAGATAGCCTTCGATATAAACATATTGGGCCTGACTGATTTCGGATTCGGTGATGTCATCAGTAGCAAGGGCAGCTGAAACACCGAGGCTGGTTAACATGCTGCGTTGGGCATCGGGTGTGATCAACACAACACAAGTGCCTGTTTGGCCGCTGTTCGGGTTGGTTTCGAGTGTGATGCCGAGTTGTTTCATCTCGTCGAGATATTGTTGACCAAACTGATCGGAGCCGGTTTTGCAGGCATAAGCTGTTTTGCCGCCCATCTCGGCAATGCCGACGATAGTATTGGCAGCAGAGCCGCCTGAACAGAAGTTGATGTCGTGCTCGGATAAGGCATCAAGAATAAGCTGCTGACGGGTTGCATCGGTCAGTGTCATGACACCTTTTTCTATGCCCATTGCCTTTAAAAAAGCATCATCACAACGCACTTGCAAATCCATGATTGCATTGCCTACACCAAAAACATCGTAATTCATTCATCGCCTCACTTGTATAGATAATCGCATGCTGCCATCGTCTGATTTGAATGCCAGCGATAGCGACGCGGGGGGTTAATAATCGTTAAGATTGAAGTGGAAGTCGCGCAATACTTTTTTGCCGTTCCCCAACTTGCCTGTTTTGACGAGGATTTTTTGATCCACGCGAATGCGTAATGCTAGCGCATTGCCGCAGGTGATCCATAGCGATTCTGTGCGCTGACGTATGGTGGCATGCTGAGCTTGCTTTAATAATATCTCTTTAAGCAAACGACCTTTACCATTGCCTGCTTTGTTGGGTGCAAACAGTTGCAACCAAACCGGCGCTGTGACCGCTTCAAAGCGAAAGCTGTGCAGGCTTTTTTTGTTCTGTGTCTGATGGCTTGGGCTGGTGTTTATGCCGAGTGTTGCACTGGCGGTTGGCGTGGTGGGTTTCGGTTCTTGTTGATGCGGAGGCATGGCGGTTGCATCGATGGCCTTGCTTGTGGATGTTAGAGCTTGTTTTGTTTCACTGCCGGTTTTGTTGCTGAGGTCATGGCTGCTCTGCTCTGCTTTGGTGTTTTCAATGCTGGCTGTGTTTTGCGTGCGTGTTTGCTCTATGACGTAGCCTGCATCATTGACCATGACAGGGGACTGAGCCTCATCATTTCCGCTGATGATGTTAAAAATAATAAACAGCAGCACAAAAGCACTGCCTGTCAGCCACGCCCAACGGCGCGATGGCGCAACCGGTGGATCGGGGAATGTTAATGGGCGGGTCAGGGTGTAATCATTATTTTTAAGGTGATTGATCTCATTTGATAAATCGATGTCCAGATAATTGCTGTATTGGCGCAGGAATCCGACCACATATACATCGTCGGGCAATGACTCCCAGTGGCCGCTTTCCAGTGCTTGCATGAGGTTGATGGGGATTTTCAGGTGACGCACAGCTTTGCTGAGTGGTTCGTGTTTTGCATGCCGCGCCTGGCTTAGTTTCTCGCCGATATCCTGCAATAGTAATTGACGCTCAGATAATACATCGCTGACTTCGTCTTGGGTTTCAGGGGTGTGATCGCTCATGGCTGTCCCGGCCTGTCTGCTTGATCTGATTGTTTTGAATGTCCTGGTTGATTCGAATAGTTCAATTGATTCAAGCGATCTACCTGATCCAGCGCCCATGCCTTATCCCGCAACGAGCTTGTGTCTCTGGCGAATTGTTTTAATAGCAAGCGGCTTTGCTGGGTGTCGTGCAGTTTGTTCAATACAGCCAATAAGCCTTCGACGGCAGCGCGATTGCTGTGTTGTTGGCGAATAAGCTTCTCGTATAACCAGCGTGCTTCACGCAGTTTATGTTGTTGATAGTAGCTTTCGGCAAGCCTGAGCTCAGCCATTGTGTTGTTGCCATTGAACAGCTTGGCCTGTTGGAAAGCTTGGCTTGCGGCGGCGAATTGCTGTTGTCCAAGCAAAGCATTGCCCAGATTAATGAATGCCAGATCCTGATTGGGGTAACGGGGATCATCGAGTGCCTGGCGGGCAGACTTTTCAGCTTCATCAAAGCGTTTTAGACGATTGAGCAGGTTGGCATAATTGTTGTAAATGCTGGCGCTGGCACCATATTTTAAGGCTTTGAGGTAATTGGCTTCGGATTTCTTTAAGTTCCCGCGCAACAACCAGGCATAGGCCAGTGCATCGAGTACATGAGCTTGATTGGGCAGGATGTCATTGGATTCCATTAATTCATCAAACGCTTTGGGTAACATACCTTCTTTGCCGAGCGCATCAACACCAAGTTGGTAATGAATGTGCGCAAGCTTTTCCAACTTGGCATCATCAAGAGCAGGGCGCTTCTCGCTGCTGGCGCAGGCTGTGATGCCGGTGCATAACAGCAGCATAAGCAGTGTTCGCAATAATCGAGGCATCATAAAAAGCGTTTAACCAGGGCGTGAACAGGGCGAATGGCCGCATCGCTTTGGCTTGTTAAATCAGCAAAGATACCGTGTTGCAGGGCTTGCTGAGAATCGCATGTGTGGGCGACTGGTGGTTGGGTGAAGAAGTGTTGCAGCATAGATTGGGCTTTGGCCACATTGTTGTGCATGATTTCCAGTATGGAAGCGACTGAAACATCGGCTTCATCTTGATGCCAGCAATCGTAATCGGTGCACATGGCGACAGTGGCGTAACAAATTTCAGCTTCGCGTGCCAATTTTGCTTCGGGCAGATTGGTCATGCCGATCACATCCATGCCCCATGAACGATACAATTCGGATTCAGCCCGGCTGGAAAACTGCGGCCCTTGCATGACCAGATATGTGCCTTGCTGATGGGTGTTGATCTCAGCTTGCAGACAGGCTGTGGATAAAGCTGATCTTAGACAGTTGCACACAGGATCTGCCATTGAGACATGAGCTACGATAGGGCCATCAAAGAAGCTGCTATCACGGCTATGGGTGCGATCGACAAATTGATCGACCAGTACAAAGTCGCCCGGCGCGATATGTTCGCGCAGCGAGCCAACGGCAGAGATAGAGATAATGCGATCCACACCAGCCAATTTCATGGCGTAGATGTTGGCGCGGTAATTGATCTTGTGTGGGGGAATGCTGTGGCCACGCCCATGACGCGGTAAAAACACCACCTCCTGACCATGAACCTCAGCCAGAATCAAAGCATCGGACGGTTTGCCGAAGGGTGTATCGATATTCAGCTGTTCAAGCACGTGTACGCCATCGATGTCGTACAAACCACTGCCTCCGATAATGCCTGTGCGCTTTGTTTGCTGTTTATTCATGATCATCCTTATTGTTTATTATTCAGCTTGGTGGCTGCCTTTAGCTGACCGCAAGCAGCCATGATATCATCGCCCCGTGATCGCCTTATGGTGGCGCGAATACCTTTAGAAATCAAGTGTTGCGCAAATACTTTCATGTCTTGCTTTGACGTTCCGCAGTAGGGGCTGCCGGGAAAAGTATTGAACTGGATCAGGTTGATGCGTTCGCGCTCCGGATTTACAAATTGAATTAAGGCCTGCAAATCGTCATTCTGATCATTGGCTCCATCGAGTAATACATACTCCAAGGTGATGTGGCGCTGCTTGCCAACGGGGTAGGCATTGAGGCAACTGCGTAGCTCTTGCAGCTTATGTTTGCGATTGATGGGTACCAGTGTATCGCGTTTGGCATCAATGGCTGAATGCAACGAAATAGCCAAGTTTACCGGGTGTAGTTCTCCGAGCCGCTGGATTTGTGGTGTTAGACCAGAGCTTGAAACGGTGATGCGGCGGCGTGAAATATTTAAGCCATCGCTGCACATCAGCAAGCTGATGCTTTCATGCACGGCCGTTTCGTTGGCCATTGGTTCGCCCATGCCCATATAAACGATATGGGTGACATCGTTGTGCAGCGCCTCGCTGGTGGCGATGGGTTCAGCGCGCAGGTCAGCTTTGATGGCCAGTATTTGAGCCATGATTTCACCGGCTGTTAAATTGGCTTCAAAATCCTGTGTGCCGGTATGGCAGAATGGGCAATCCAGTACGCAACCGACCTGTGATGAAATGCAAACGGTGCCACGTCGCGGCTCAGGAATGAAAACACTTTCTACCATTTTGCCTGCAAAACGTCCGCGTTTAAGTGCAAAGACATATTTACGGGTGCCATCGCTGGAGCATTCACGGCGCACCAGTTTTAAGGGTTCGCATAATAGCTCATTGTTGAGTTTCTGGCGTACATCGTTGGAGATATTGCTCATCTCAGTCGGGTTGAGTATGCCCTTGTTGCACCAGTCGGTGATTTGTTTGGCACGAAAAGCTGGTTTACCCCAATCCTGCATCAAACGTTTAAGTTGATCGGGAGTGAGGCCGGGGAGTTGGCTTTGTTCGTGGTTGGGGGCGCTTGCTTTGTAATCTGTCATCGCCGCATTGTGGCAGAGGCTTTGTGAATTGGAAAACATTGCCCTGTTCCATAGATATAGGGCAGACACCGGCCAATCAGAATTGCAGGCTTTGCCGCTGAAGCGTGAACAGTAAATAAAACATAAACAGAAAAACCAGTTTTTCGGTTCATGTGCTATGCTAGGGAGGTGCTGATCAAAGCATGACTTGATCAGCGCTTTCCTAAACCAGGGGTAAGCATGAATACGAGCTGTTGCGATCATCGCGACTGGATCATCAGGGCTGAATACGCAAGCGGTTTGAGCGGACGGGGTAACAATCATGGCGAAAAATATTATTGTATGTGCTGATGGAACGGGCAATCAAGGTGGAACAACGCCGGATAGCAATGTGTACAAAATGTACAAAGCGATTGATAAGCGCTTTAAGGGAACGATCTCGGCTGATTTTGAATGCGATGAGCAGATTGTCTTTTATGATAACGGTGTCGGTACTGAGAAAAATAAATACCTCAGAGCCCTCGGCGGCGGCATGGGTTTTGGCTTTAAAGATAATGTCTGTGATTTGTATGAGTTCCTGGCGCGTAATTATGAAGACGGTGATCGTATTTACTTTTTCGGCTTTAGCCGGGGCGCGTCAACAGTGCGAGCGTGTAATGGTTTTATCAGTAAATGCGGCTTGCTCAAAGGTAAGGGACTGCACAATTACGAATTAAAAGCATTGATCAAAGAGGCTTTTGAGGCATATAAAGTACACAAGGGTCAGCCATCGAAGGCGGAATCGTTGAGAAAAGACCCAAAGCACAATCATGGCGTAGTGCCGGTTTGTTTTTTGGGTGTATGGGATACGGTCGTGGCTCTGGGATTGCCCAAACGTACGGATATCACAGGCCCCGTTTCGGCCGCAATCAATGCTGTGTTCTTTGTGGCTGAGAAGATATTGGATTTGGGTTGGTCGCATAGTTTTTATTATTACAAATTGACTGGCAATGTAGAGCACGCCTATCAGGGTTTAGCGATTGATGATGAGCGCACCGCATTTTTCCCCTTTGTGTGGAATGAACATGGCCGTGATAAAGGCGTGGTCGAGCAGGTGTGGTTCGCTGGCATGCATTCGAATGTGGGCGGTGGTTACGGGCGCTCAGGCATGGCCAGTGTGGCACTGCACTGGATGATGTTGCGGGCGCAGAAGAGTGGTTTGCAGTTTGAGGCATCAACTGTGCAGCAGGCGTTGGATGATAGCCATGTGCATGGGCGCATGTATGATTCCAGAGACGGCGCTGGTGTGATTTACCGTTACCACCCACGAGATCTCGAATGTCTGTGTAGCGGTCGTTTGAACGGGGATATTAAATTGCACCGCAGTGTGATTGAACGACTTGAACATCGCTCGGGCAATTACGCGCCGGGTCAGCTGCCTGAAAACTTTGAAGTGGTGGAAGATGATCCGAATGCAGCGGTTGAAAGCAGGCATCCGGGCAAAGATCCAACGTGGCAATCTGTTCGTGCTGAGATTGATCAATGGGTCTTGCGGCGCAAGGGTTTGTACGCGCTGATGATCTCTTTTGTGCTGACAGTGTTTGTCATGGCTTACAATGCATGGGTGGCGGCCGTTGACGTGGCGCATGTTGGGCTTTTAGGGGATGTTGCAGATATTCTGGATTATTTCTTACCGGAGTTTCTTGAGCCGCTGGTTGATGCGACGGTGATTCAGCATCCGTTTGTCTTGGGCGCTACTGCGCTGTTGATTGTTGTCTACATGAAAGTCAGAGCACATTGCCGCGCGCGGACAGTTGAAGCCTGTGAACGCTTGCGTCATCTGGTTATCCATGAAGCTGATAAGTGAAGATAGATGGGTTGGGACAACCAATAACCCCGACGCCGGTTCGATTCCGATTAATACTGGCGTAGACCTTGGCGTACAGAAATTGCACTAGCGGCTTGAATTCACGGAATATATTTAGGCCATTTTGGTTGTTGCAGCCCGGTTTACACCACACCCGCCTTGAGTTCCTTGCTGTAGCTTTGTCGTGACATATGACTCATCTTTTTCGGAAAGTACATCTTAATTCATCTTAGAAGATTGTCCTGTTCTGGGGGTCACTTTAGTGTTTTAAGGTCTTGCAATCGTACAGGCCATAAAGAGTGGCGTAGGTTTTTTGTTGATACTGTTGACCTGTTACGCATAGTTTCGTGAAAAAGAAAAACAAGGAGGTTCCATGTTATCGATAAATCGTAAAACCCTGCTTTTTGTTCTGTCTCTTGCGTTTGTTTTGTTTGCCACGCCATCCGTCGAGGCTGCCAGCAAGACTGAAATCAATGCCAAGGTGAAATCTACCCTGATTACATTTTATTCACAGGTGAAGTCGGGTCGTGAATTGGCCAACAAGGCATCTGCGATCCTGGTGTTTCCCGAGGTGTTCAAGGCTGGTTTTGTTGTTGGTGGCGAATATGGCGAAGGTGCTATGTTGGAGCACGGGAAAACTACCGGCTATTATAATACAGCAGCAGCCTCGGTGGGCTTTCAACTGGGCGCCCAGATGAAATCACAAATTATCATGTTCATGACCCGTGATGCGCTCAGGTCTTTCAAATCCAGCGAAGGCTGGAAGGCAGGTGTGGATGGTAGCGTCGCCCTGATCACGGTAGGTGTTGGAGGGAATATTGATTCCAATACAGTAAAAGATCCGATTATAGGGTTCATTTTTTCCAATAAAGGTTTGATGTATAATCTTACGTTTGAAGGCTCAAAAATCACCAGAATCAAAAATTAATGCAGTTGTGTGGTCATAAAGTGCAACTGATGCTGCAAGAGAAACGGGCAAGTGCTGCCGATGCAGGTCATGGAATGCTGCCCAGAAATCAGTTAGAAGTCAGATAGAAACCAGGGGCATATATTCTTTAATCAAGGCTCTGAGCGGGAGAGTGGAGTTCATGGCACTGGTGGCTTGCTGCCCAGGCCGGCTGTGCTTGGGTTTGATTTGTCTTCATCTGGAATAGTTACAATTCATATCGAAACCTTGTTACTGTTCGCTGATCTGAATGGTGTCGTGTGTGCGGCATTACCCGAAATAGGAAAGAATCAGGAGATATTATGAAAGTTCTGGTTGTTGGCGGCGGTGGTCGTGAACATGCGTTGTGCTGGAAATTGAAACGTTCACCATCGGTGCATGAAGTGGTGTGTGCCCCCGGCAACCCCGGTATTAAAGCGGAAGCGCGCTGTGTGAATGTCGGAGCTGAAGATATTGATGCTCTGATGGCTTTGGCAGCGGCTGAGAAGCCTGATCTGGTGGTGGTGGGGCCTGAAGTGCCGTTGGTGGCTGGCTTGGCAAATCAATTGCGTGCAGCAGGTTTTGCTGTGTTCGGGCCGGATAAAGCGGCGGCAAAGCTTGAGGGCAGTAAATCATTTTCGAAGCGGTTGATGTATGAAGCAAACGTGCCGACGGCGCGTTTTGAAGTGCATGTTGATGCCGACGAAGCCGTTGAAACCATTCGTGTCTGGGGTGCTCCGATTGTCATCAAGGCTTCTGGACTGGCGGCGGGTAAGGGTGTGATTGTAGCGCAAAGCGAGCAAGAGGCGATTGATGCTGTGCGGGATATGCTGGCTGGAAATTCATTTGGTGATGCGGGCTCGCAGGTGATTATTGAAGAATTTTTGGTGGGTGAAGAGGCCAGTTGTTTGTTCATCGTTTCCGGTGATACGATCCTGCCTTTGGCATCATCGCAGGATCATAAAGCCTTATTGGATGGCGATATGGGGCCGAATACCGGTGGTATGGGGGCATACTCTCCAGCACCATGTGTGACCGATGCGGTGGCTGATGCGGTGTTGGAGACGATTGCGCGGCCAATTGTTGCAGCGCTGAAACAGAAAGGTGCGGAATTCATCGGCTTGTTGTATGCCGGTGTAATGTTGACCGATGATGGTTTGAAAACTTTAGAATTTAATGTGCGCTTTGGTGATCCGGAATGCCAGCCTTTGATGTGTCGATTAAAATCAGATTTGGGTGAAGTGTTATTGGCGGCGGCTGAAAAGAGATTGGATGGCATTGAGCTGGAATGGCAAGAGGGTTCGGCTTTGTGTGTAGTGGTGGCTTCGGATGGTTATCCGGCAGCCTTTGAAAAGGGGCAGACTATTGCTGGCATTGATGCGGTTGAGGCTATGGGGGCGACTGTGTTTCATGCCGGAACGGCAGAAGTCGATGGTGTGTTGGTGAATGCCGGTGGGCGAGTGCTGGGTGTGACGAGTGTCGCGGCTAGTGTGAAAGAAGCACAGCAATTGGTTTATGCAGCATTGAAAAAGTTGGATTGGCCGGGTGGCTTTTATCGCCGTGACATTGCGTACCGGGCCGTTGCGCGTGAAGATAACAAGTAGAGAGATTCTGGAGTTCATATGGAAGCGATTCAAGTATTGATATTGATGGGTAGCAAATCGGATCGGCCGATCATGCAGAAAACAGAAGCGGTGTTGGAAGAATTTGGTGTGGCCTTTAAAACCATGATTCGTTCGGCTCACAGGACTCCGGAAGCAACGGTGCAGGCCGTACAAGATGCGGAAGCTGCGGGCTGCACAGTGTTTATTTGTGCGGCGGGTATGGCTGCGCATCTGGCTGGTGTGGTATGTTCGAAAACAGTTAAACCTGTGATTGGTGTGCCGATTGCATCAGGCCCTTTGCAGGGTGAAGATGCCTTGCATTCGACTGTGATGATGCCGCCGGGCTTGCCGGTGGCGACAGTCGGTATCAATGGTGCTAAAAATGCCGGTTTGCTGGCTGTACAGTTACTGGCTCAAACTGATAGTGATCTGACTGAAAAGCTTAAAGCGGACCGTGTGCGTCAGGCTGAGGCGATTCTTGCTGAAGAATAATCGATTGTATGTTCAGGACTCGGTCTATTTTTTATAAAACTGTTGACCGTAAAACGGTTGGCCGTAAAACTATTCGCGGTCAAAACGTCAAACATAAATTGCGTGCGCTGCGCGCAGCCAGGGTATTAAAACAGGGGGGCTGTGTGGCACATGCCACATCGACCTTGCCGGGAATTGCGGCTGACCCGAATAATCAACAGGCGATCCGGCAATTGCAGCGATTCAAACAACGTGCTGGACCGTTTTTATTGTTGGCTGATTCGATACATACGGCTTTACGGCAGGCACGATATATTTCACCTGCCTTGCGTCGTTTGGCGCGCAGCTCATGGCCGGGCGCGGTGAGTTTGATTATTCCGGCCAAGCCTGGTTTACATGCAGCCTGTTATGAGAAATCCAGCATGGCTCTGCGTGTCGATGCTTCACAGCAAACACGTTGCCTGGCCAAAGCCTGTGGTGGTTTATTGTTATCAAGTAGCCTGAATCGAAGTAAACAGCCACCGTGCAAAGCAAGTCTGGGCATGCAGTTGCGTTTGCATGTTTTTGTTAATGACAGACTTACTTCGGAGACTAGTTCCGGTAAAGCCTCACAAATCATGCGTGTTTGGCGCAATGATTGCACCCTGATTCGGGCATAATGGCGCATGACGTAGCCGATTTGAATGGCTAACATGCCGCGCATGCAAACTTTCCCTGAACTTTTAAAACTCTTATGGCAACGCTTGGGCTCCATGTCGTTGGCGATTATTCTCTTGATGGTGCTGGCAATTGCTTCGGTGATTGGTACGGTATTGTTGCAGAATCAGGATCAAGCTGATTATCTGCAACAGTTTGGCTCGCTGTGGTATTGGGTGTTTCGCTCGTTAGGGCTGTTTGATATGTATCATACCTGGTGGTTTATCACCCTGCTGGGCTTTTTAATGTTGTCGTTGTCATCTTGTTTGTGGCGCAATGTGCCGAAGAAGCTCAAGGAAATGCGTTCACGCAAAGTGATTTTGAATGAGCGGTCGCTTGGTCGTTTGCAACTGCAGCAGCATTGGAAGGTCACAGCCGACACATCGATTGAATCATTGCAAGAACAGTTCCGTGGCCGTTTGTATGGTTGGGCATTCAAGCAAGTTGAAGATCAGGGTGTGCATTATGTGCGGGCTGATAAAGGACGTTTTCAGAAATTCGGTTATATCAGTGTACATTCGGCGATTCTGATTATTCTTATTGGTGGCTGGATGAGTGTGGAGTTCGGTTTTCGCGGTAATATGGCAGTGCCGGAAGGTGCAAAAGAACACACGATTTCTTTTCTCCAGGGTACAGAAACGGCTGAACTGGATATGCCTTTTGAAGTGCGCTGTAATTCGTTTAGCATTGATTTCTTTCCAACCGGTGCACCGAAAGAGTTTCGTAGTAATTTGACCATTATAGATAACGGCAAAGAAGTGCTGACATCGGATATTATTGTCAATGACCCGTTGTTTTATAAAGGTGTGTATATTTATCAGTCCAGTTTTGGTGATGGTGGATCTGATATCAAGTTTAAATTATTTAATATGGATGGCACGGGCGATACACGCTTTGCCAGTACCGGTGTATACAAAACCTGGAATGATAAAGAGACCGGTGTATCGATTAAGGTCACTGACTTTAAACCTTATAATGTGGAAAATATGGCAGGCCGTGGCGAACCGGTGGATTTCAAGGATCTCGGCCCCTCGGTGGAATATGAAATACGTGGACCGGGTCTGAAACCGGCTAAAATTAAAGCCTTTATGAATCCGTTTATTGATGTGAAAGGTAATAACCAGGGTTCATGGCTGCAGGTGTCATTGACTGGTGATAAGGCTGATTATCAATCGGTGGCGCTGGGTCTGGATTTATCCAATCCTCAGGAATGGAAATTATTCCATGCCTTTATGCAGCATTTATCGGTGGCTGATGTGACCTTGAATAAGGTGAAGCGTATGCGCGGATCATTCAAGCTGGCGATGCAAGAGGTGTTTGGTGATGAGAAGCCTGAAAACTTCCAGGCCATGGCTGTGCGCACGATGGAAGCGATGCAGACCTTGCCAAAAGTGCCGTGGCCATTTATCCCGATGCTGGAAGATTATGATCAGGTTTATTATACCGGTCTGCAATTGGCGAAAGATCCGGGCATGAACGTGGTTTGGGTAGGTAGTGCGATTCTGGTGATTGGTTTATGTATCATGTTTTATATGCCGCACCGTAAACTCTGGCTGGTAATCCGCCCAGAAGGCGATAAACTGAATATTGCTTTTGCCGGCTTGACCAATCGCAATCAGATGGCGTTTAATCAAACCTTTAATGATTTGTTCACGCAATTTGATGAAGACTTCAAATCTGAAATATAACGAAGGGTGACTATATGAATGCAACGACTGCTGAATTATCTTTTTTTGACACATTAAACCAGGGACGCATTGCGCTGGCGCGTTTCTATGCCTATCTTGGTATGGGGCTCGGTTTTGCTGCCATGGCTATGTACGGCAGTGCAGGCTATGTTGAAGATGGGTTTTTATATCAGATTCTCAGCATGCAAGGCTTGATGTGGGGTGGTACAGGCGCGTTACTAGGCAGTGGTCTGGCGATCATTGTTTCAACCATGAAACCTGCCATGCTGCAAGGACGCGTTGCAGGCAATACCGTACCATGGTTTGATGGCATTTTATTGGCAGTTATCCTGGCCGTCATTGCAGCTCAATTTGAGCCGCCTCAGAACTTGATTACCTATGAAGATCAGTCCAATTTGTTTGCTTCAGACATTATCATGACCATGAATATGTTGCTGTTATTCTCGGCGGTTACCTATATTGCTTATTTGTTTGCACCGGCTGAATTTATTGGGCGTTTAGCGACGCTTACGGCTTATGCGGGTATTTATGCGGCAGGTACGGCATTGTTGTTGCGCTGGCATGAGTCTTATTTGTTTGATATGGAAATTGGTCATGCACCGGTATCGAATTTATATGAAGTGTTCATCTTTATGTTTATTATAACTGCGGCGGTGTATTTGTCATTTGAACGGCGTTATCAGGCACGTGCAATGGGCGCTTTTGTGATGACCTTGGTTGCTGCGGGTGTGTTCTTTGCGATTTGGCTGGATTCTGTCGGACAGGGCTTAATCAAGCCGTTGGTGCCAGCTTTACAATCGTATTGGATGAAGATCCATGTGCCAATGAACTTTGTAGGTTATGGATCATTTGCTGTGGCTTGTGCTGCAGGCATGGCTTATCTGGTGCGTTACCGTTTGGAAGCAGCTGGTGGAACGGCTAAAATGCTGGCGGTTTTCCCCAGTTTGGAACAACTCGATCAACTGGCTTATAAAGCGGTTGCAGTTGGTTTCCCGGCATTTACCCTGGCAACGATTTTAGGTGCGGCATGGGCAGCGGAAGCTTGGGGTGGTTATTGGTCATGGGATCCAAAAGAAACATGGGCATTGATTGTTTGGTTGGTGTATGGCGCATATTTGCATGCCCGCGTATCACACGGTTGGCATGGTAAAGCTCTGGCTTGGTGGGCTGTGGCTGGGTTTTTGGTTACGGTGTTCTGTTTCCTCGGTGTGAATATGTATCTCTCCGGCTTGCATTCCTATGGTCGCCTTACTTAAGCGCTGATTGAGCAGTATCAGCCTGTTTATGAATAATTTTTGCAAAGTTCTGCTATACTCAACCTGACTTTAAGGGTGGGTAGAAAATCATGAAGACTTTAAGAAAAATTATTTTTCCGACGGCGGGAATGGGCACACGCTTTTTGCCGGCCACCAAGGCAACGCCGAAAGAGATGTTGACGATCGTGGATCGGCCGTTGATTCAATATGGTGTTGAAGAAGCACTGGCTGCCAAGATGGATCAGATTATTATGATCACTGGCCGTGGTAAACGAGCCATTGAAGATCATTTTGATATTTCAGCCGAGCTTGAGGCGAATCTGAAACAGGCTGGAAAAAGCGAGTTATACAAAGAAGTTTCACGTGTTGCACGCATGGCTGAAGTGATTTACGTGCGTCAGAAAGAAGCACTGGGTTTGGGGCATGCCGTATTGCGGGCTGATCACTGGATCAATGATGAGCCATTTGCTGTTTCATTGGCCGATGAGCTGATTGTGGGTGCCAAGCCTGCCATGCAGCAGTTACGGGAAGTCTATGAGCAGACCGGGCATTCAGTGCTTGGTTTGATGCAGGTGCCGGAAGATCAGGTATCCAAATATGGTATCGTGGATTATGTGGCTGAAGATAATGGTTTGTTGCGGCTGACCGATATGGTTGAAAAACCCAGCCTCAAAGATGCCCCTTCACACCTGGCAATTGTGGGGCGTTATGTGTTTACCCCCAGGTTGATGGAGCTATTACGGGATGTGAAACCGGGCAAGGGCAATGAAATTCAATTGACCGATGCGATTGCCTTATTGGCCAAAGAAGAACCTGTGTATGGCGTATTGCTGGATGGCGAGCGCTTCGATGCAGGTAATCCGGCCGGCTTTCTGGTTGCGAATGCGGTCTTGGGCATGAACCATCATCTTTATGGCGAAGAATTTAAACAGATTCTCAAAGCCCATCTTGATTAGTTCACCGTCTGTTTTGGCCTTGGATATGGCTTGTGGTGAAATTGCTGTCTGCGTACAGCGTGGCGAAAGCAGTTTCTTCAGCAGTATCTCGGCATCTTCTCAACAAGGTAAAATGCGTTCTACCGTGATTGTGCCATTGATGCATGATGTGTTGATGCAGGCCGATTTAAGCTGGCAAGATCTGGATGCACTGGCCTTGGGCGCGGGGCCGGGATCATTTACAGGTTTGCGTATTGCGGCTGCCACATTGGCTGGCATCAATAGTGGATTGCAGCTGCCGATCATGCATTTATCCTCATTGGCGATTACAGCCAGACAGTCGGAGATTACGTCGAATGATCTACTCTGGGTATTGCAAGATGCGAGGGCAGGTGAAGTGTTTGTTGGACAGTATCAGCAGAATCAAAACAAGCAGGCTGATATCTGTTTGAGCTGGTCGGATGTAGAGGCCATACCTGCCGGTAATTTTTGTTGCCATGGCGAGCCACCGTTGGATATGGATGGCTGGACACGTGTGCCGCTGAGTTTGCAGCGCAGTGCAGCGCTGGCGCTTGAGGTGGGGTCGTTTTGTGAATCTGCAGATGCATTGTCTAAATTAAGTGCTTTGCCGGTATATCCTGCAGCGTTGTATTTGCAGCTTTCACAGGCTGAGCGTCATGCCTATGGCTGATCATCAACAAGTTCGGGTTCTGTTTGTTTGCCTCGGTAATATCTGCCGTTCGCCATTGGCCGAAGTGGTGGTGAAATCAGTAGCAGAACAGCGCTCATTAGAGCAATACCACTTTGAATCTGCAGGCACAGGAGATTGGCATATCGGTGGTGCTGCGGATAATCGTTCGGCAAGCAAAGCCATCGATCATGGTCTTGATCTGAGTCGTCACAAAGCTCAGCAGATCACAGCGCAAAAGATTAAGAACTGGCACTGGTTTGTGGCCATGGATCAGGCCAATTATCAGGATCTTC
>JAUZQK010000086.1 GCA_030951025.1 Mariprofundus sp.
CCCGCACAATATCGGCAGCGGTTTTATTCGCGCCCGTCAAACCATCATTATCGATATCTTCCCCAGGGTGCTGAAAACCGGCTACTGGGGTGATATGACCCGCACCTATGTCAAAGGCACGGCCAGTACAGCCATCAAGCGCCTCTATCGCACGGTGCGTGAAGGTCAGGATATTGGTTTATCCATGGTGGCAGAAGGTGTGGACGGTGCTGTGATTCATCGAAAGATCACCGATCACTTTGATCGCCAGGGTTATCCAACCAAAATGATTCGCGGCAAACAAACTGGTTTTTTTCACGGTACTGGTCATGGTGTCGGTTTACAGATCCATGAAGCGCCTAGGATTTCTGTGCGCAGTGATATCCTCAAAGCCAATCAAGTCGTCACGGTTGAGCCCGGCCTGTATTATCCTGGCCTCGGTGGCATTCGCCTTGAAGATATGGTCATCGTTCGCAAGGGCGGCTGTGATAATTTGACCAACTACAAACGACGATTGGAAATCGCTTAGCTTCTCAGTTTAAGCCTTATAATCGTAAAAATAAGAGCTTCGCTTTCCCTTTGATTTGTTACATTGCTGGAGATTGTGTCTATGCTGTAGTTATGCAATGGATATATCGCTATGCAGGATTAACTTATTTTAGAGATGGCTCTCGTTATGGTGCGTAGAAAGCGTTGGGTTGAAATAGTGTTTGCTTTGCCGTGGTGGGTGCCGGCGGTATTGGCAGATGCCGTGTATTTTTCTCCTGATATTGCCGTTCAATTTTATCCGCCCACAAAATCTGAGCAAGGGCTGCCGGTCTATAGCGAACTGGTTATGAATATAGACATGATATCGCCTTATTTGGCGGCCTTGCTGGTGGTGTTTGCACTGCTTGCATTATTGCGGAAGACCATGTTGGTGAGAAAAAAGGCTCATCATTCAGTAAAAAGAGCAGGGAATGTAAAGCGCAGCAAAAAAGACTGAAATATCATTGTGCTCTGGTTAGCCCAGTGCATGCTAAGCGCGTTCATTTCGGATTCATGGTGTGCGCAGTATTGCGTTTTCAGCTTGTATATAGATAGCATAAGCGTCATAAATGTTGGTATCAGGGGCTCTTATGCAAAATAAAGAATTTGTGCGTGGTTTGTTGGATTTTATCAAAAGTTCACCCACACCTTTCCATGCTGTTCAGAGCATGGTGGAGATATTGCAAGCTGCTGGTTTTCAGCGCTTGCTGGAAACAGAGCGTTGGCCATTGCAGAAAGAACCAGCTGGCGGACGTTATTTTGTCACACGCAATGATTCATCTATCATCGCCTTTGAATTGAACCAGGCATTGCCCGAACACGGTATTCGCATGGTCGGTGCGCATACCGATAGCCCATGTCTAAGGGTGAAGCCGAACCCTGAAATCATCAAAAATGCTTATGTTCAACTGGGCATTGAGGTGTATGGCGGCGCATTATTGAACCCCTGGTTCGATCGGGATTTATCATTGGCTGGCCGGGTTAATTATTTAAACGCCAACAACCAGATCGAGATGCAATTGATTGATTGGCAAAAAGCCATAGCGGTAATCCCCAGTTTGGCGATTCATCTGGATCGTGATGCCAATGATCATCGCAAGATCAATAAACAGCAGCATTTGGCACCGGTGTTGATGCCATTGCCTGCTGCGGGTGATGTCGTAAGTTTTCAAGCTCTGTTGCTTGAGCTGTTGAACAATCAATTGCCCGATGAGGCCAGTGAAGCGGTCACAGTGCTTGATTATGAATTGAGCTTTTATGATGTTCAAGCGCCTGCCATAGTGGGGCTGGATGATGATTTTATTGCCGGTGCCCGCTTGGATAATCTGCTCAGTTGTTATACCGGCTTGATGGCATTGATTGATCATCAGGGTGAATGCAATGCCTTGCTGGTTTGCAATGATCATGAAGAAGTGGGCAGCGTATCGGCGGCAGGTGCGCAGGGTACTTTTTTAAGGTCTACGCTTGAACGCTTGTGCAGCAATGATGAAGATGTGTCGCGCATGCTTGCTTCCAGCTTGATGATTTCAGTGGATAATGCTCATGCCATTCACCCGAATTATGCCAATAAACATGAGCCGAATCATGGACCGATCATCAATGGCGGGCCGGTGATCAAGGTCAATGCCAATCAACGTTATGCCAGCAATAGTGAAACCAGTGCGTTGTTCAAACAGCTGTGTGATTCGGTCAATGTGCCAGTGCAATCTTTCGTGGTGCGTTCGGATATGGCTTGCGGTAGCACCATTGGTCCAATCACAGCCAACCAACTGGGTGTGCGCACTGTCGATGTGGGCGTGCCGAGCTTTGCCATGCATTCGATTCGTGAACTGGTTGGTCGCCTCGATGCTTTTTATCTCTACCGCGTATTGCAGCAGTATGCATGAGTAGTCTGGGCTAGTTAGACTGTGCCGCCATGAATGGGAATGAAATGGTTTTAAATGAACAAGCTATTGGGGTGTTTGATTCGGGCGTGGGCGGTTTGTCTGTGTTGTCACATATCCATGCGCGTTTGCCGGATGAGCGTTTGCTCTATCTGGCTGATTCCGCCTTCATGCCCTATGGCTGTAAGTCGGCATTGGTGGTGAAAGATCGTTGTTTGGATATTGCAGCCTTTTTTGCAGAGCAGCAATGCAAGGCGTTGGTGGTTGCCTGTAATACTGCGACAGCAGTTGCCATTCACCATCTCAGGGCACGTTATAACTTTCCGATTGTCGGCATGGAGCCGGCAGTAAAGCCGGCAGTGGCGCATAGTCGAAATGGAGTGGTAGGTATTCTTGCCACGCACGGCACCCTGGGTAGCGGGAAATTCCAGCGTTTAAAACAGCGTTTTGCCGCAGATGCACAACTTATCGTACAAGCTTGCCCTGGTTTGGTTGAATTGATTGAAAGAGGCGATTTGGATAGTGCGGTGATGGGTTCGATGTTGCAGTCATTTTTGCAGCCATTAATACAGCAACGAATCGATACGCTGGTGCTGGGTTGCACCCATTACCCCTTTGTGGCTCCGCTGATTCGGGAGATCGTGGGTGAGCATGTGAGTATTGTTGATAGTGGTGATGCGATAGCTTGCGAATTACAGCGTCAGCTGCAACAACGTCAGTTGTTGGCGACAGGGCGGGCATTAACAGATCATGCTTCAATAAAAACTGATGCGGTAGCATTTTGGTGCAGTGGTGAAGCGCGTGAGACGGCCGCATTGATGTCCCGATTATGGGGAGGGTTGATTTCGCCAAATAAACTTTCGTTTTGATTCCTTGCACTTAAACGATCTGACGCTAATCTTCGCGCCAAATATATATAATGAGGAAATAAATCAACCATGAGTATAAAAAAAATAACCAAAAAAGAATTGAATGAAAAAGCAGCAGCACTGAATATAAAAGGAGCTGCTAAATTGCGTAAAATTGAGCTGATTCATACCATTCAGCTTACTGAAGGAAATACCGATTGTTTTGGCCGTATTGAGAACTGTGATGTTACACCATGCTTGTATCGCGCCGAGTGCCAAGCTTAAAGCACTTCACATAATAGATTGCAGATCAAAAATGTGAGTCCTTTGTGGCTCACGTTTTTGTTTACGCTGATGGGCTGGCTTGGTATTTAGATGAGTTCATCGATGAGTTCATCTGAAATCAGACAGACTATATTGCTCGGATTGACGGGGACATGCAGGAAGCAGACTATGCTCCGCTTCACAGAAATGCAGAAAAAGGATTATAAATCATGACAAGAAAATTTAATTTCAGTGCAGGCCCGGCCATGTTACCGACAGCGGTCATGCAGCGCGCACAGCAGGAAATGCTGGATTGGAATGATTCAGGCATGTCCGTCATGGAGATGAGTCATCGTGGCAAAGAGTACATGTCCATTGCTACCAAAGCAGAACAGGATCTGCGTGAGGTGATGTCGATCCCTGATCATTACAAGGTGCTCTTTTTACAGGGTGGTGCTTCTGCCCAGTTTGCCATGATCCCGCTGAATCTATTGGGTGATAAGCAGAGTGCGGATTATCTCAATACTGGCATGTGGTCAAAGAAGGCGATTGCTGAGGCGAAACGCTATTGCAACGTGAACATCGTCGCAGACACTTCGGGCGATGGTTTTACAACCGTACCAGCCCAGAGTTCATTGCAACTGAATCCTGATGCAGCCTATGTTCACTATACGCCAAACGAAACCATTGGTGGTGTCGAGTTCGATTATATCCCTGAGACGGGCGATGTGCCTTTGATCGCAGATATGTCCTCCACCATTCTTTCGCGCCCGATTGATGTGTCGAAATTCGGCCTGATCTATGCTGGTTCGCAGAAAAATATCGGCCCTGCTGGCTTGGCCATTGTGATTATTCGTGAAGACCTGTTGGGTAAAGCCTCAGACAATACTCCTGCCATGTTCAACTACGAAACCCATGCGAACAATGGCTCGATGTACAATACACCAGCAACATATAGCTGGTATATGGCCGGGCTGGTATTTGAATGGATCAAGCAGCAAGGCGGGCTGGAAGCCATGGCTGAGATCAACAAACGCAAAGCTGACAAAATCTATACAGTCATTGATGGCAGTGACTTTTACGGTAGCCCTGTAGCCAAAAATGGTCGTTCATGGATGAATATACCATTCACGCTGGCTGACTCTGATCTGGATGCTGATTTCCTCGCAGGTGCAGCAGCAGGTGGGCTGATCACCCTGAAAGGCCACCGTTCCGTCGGCGGCATGCGTGCCAGTATCTACAACGCCATGCCCGAAGCAGGCGTGGATGCGCTCGTTGCCTATATGCAGGCGTTTGAAAGTAAACAGAAGTAACGGTTTGGAGTAAATTAAGGTCGCTCCTGCACATCAAAGCCCTCTGCGAAAGCAGGGGGCTTTTGCTTTAGCTATCTTTCCCTAAGTCTGACTGTGTTTGCTTTTGTCGGGTTAGGCGCTGTTATAAAGCCTGTTGGACAAATCAATCGTCTGTTCTGAGGGCTTGAGTCCATATTGATCGCTGATTGCCAGCCGTTCAAATAACCCATAAACGCCACAAAGATCGCATGCATTTATTTTTGTCATGGTAGTTCTTGGCTGGATTTGTTTGTATGACGGTTATCCTCGAATCATTATAATCATATCAATGGCTCGGCCAGATGCGCCCTTTTTTATAAAAAAACATGTGAGCTATTGAACTTCTTGCGCAAGTATTCAAATGCGTTGAGTTAGGCCTCGAATAAAAAATCTTCCTTGTCTGGCAGGGTAAGTTATCTACGGCAACACAAACCAGAAGGGAGAGCAAAGATGGATCACCTTTGTAAGGGCTTGTTGCAACGCTGAAAATGATTTAAAAGTAGTGTCCAAAGGAAAAAAATCATAGGTATAACGAAACATAAACGATTAATTTTAAAGCCGAATCAATGCCAGATAATTCACATCAGAGTTTAGTAAGTGGTTCGATTAAGCATTACATTGTTTCCGTTATCTCATCGCTAAAGCTATAGTTGCGCCACTTATAAAAGCAGGTGATGAGATGTCTGAAGAAGTGCTAGCTGAAGAAGGGTCTGGGAAATTGTGGGGGGGGCGTTTTGAATCCCCAACCAATGAATTTGTAGAAGCGTTTAATGCCTCCATCGATGTCGATGCGCGTATGTATGCTGAAGATATAGCAGGCTCTAAAGCACATGCAAAAATGTTGTGTGAGCAGGGTATTTTATCGCATGAAGATTTGAATGCGATTCTACGCGGACTCGATGAGATTCTCGGTGAAATTGAAAGTGGTGAGTTCAAATTCAGCATTGCACTTGAAGATGTGCACATGAATATTGAATCGCGTTTAACCACAAAGATCGGTGATGCCGGTAAACGTCTGCATACCGCCCGTTCCAGAAATGATCAGGTGACCACCGATACTCGGCTTTATTTGCGTCATCGTAGCGATGCGATGCTGGCGCGTTTATGTCATCTTCAGGCTGTGTTGCTTACTCTGGCAGAGCAGCATGCGGCCACTATCATGCCAGGCTTTACGCATTTGCAAACAGCTCAGCCGGTGACTCTCGGCCATCATTTGTTGGCTTATGTGGAAATGTTTGAACGCGATGCAGCCAGATTTATCGATGCCCGTCAGCGCATGAACCAGTGCCCCCTGGGTTCAGCGGCATTGGCCGGTACGACATTTGCCATTGATCGGCAGATGACATCAGAATTGCTGGGTTTTGATGCGCCAACGGCCAACTCCTTGGATGCGGTATCGGATCGTGATTATATTATGGAACTGCTTGCAGCCGCTGCGATCTGCTCGGTGCATTTATCACGGTTCTCTGAAGAATTGATTTTATGGATGAGCGCCCAGTTCGGTTTCATTGATTTACCCGATGCCTTTTGTACCGGCTCTTCCATCATGCCGCAGAAGAAAAATCCGGATATGCCGGAGCTGGTGCGTGGTAAATCCGGCCGCATTATCGGCGGTTTAGTGGCTATTTTAACCACGGTGAAAGGTCTGCCCTTGGCATATAACAAAGACATGCAGGAAGATAAAACAGCCGTGTTTGATGCGCTGGATAATCTGGAGGCTTGTTTGCGTGTGTTTGGTGATATGTTGCCGGATATGCAGGTTAATAAAGCGGCCATGCATCAAGCTGCATCATCCGGATTTTCAACAGCCACAGATTTGGCCGATGCGCTGGTGCGTGCCGGTGTGCCATTCCGTGATGCGCATGAGATTGTCGGTAAATCGGTGGCTTATTGTATTCGCGAGCAGATTGAATTGCATAGCATGCCCGAGTCTGCCTGTGCGGCTATTGATGCGCGCTTGGCTGTGGCTATGGTGCGAGCCTTATCGGTTGAGACATGTGTGGCCGCGCGTGATCATATTGGTGGCACGGCACCGAAACAGGTGTTGTTGCAGGTTGGCCTGTGGCAACAGCGTTTGGCCAAAAAAGAACTGCAAAGCTCTGGAGTGACAGATGATTAAAAAAATGAAATTCAGTCTTGTTTTATTATTGTTGGCGCTGACTCTGAATGCCTGTGGTCGCAAAGAAGCGCCGCAGGTGATTGTAGATGGATCAGTGACTACCCCTCAAATTGCTGATTTACGCCATGAAGTGATTGGCAGTGTATTGCGTATGGACTTTGTGCTGAAGGGTGATGCTCAGGGTGTGGGTTATCAGATTGATCGCACCAAGATTGATCCGTATTGTCAGTGCCCAGGATTCTGGCGACGTTTTTTTGAGCAACGTGCACAGGCCAAGCAGGTGGGTGCCAAATCATATAAAATGATTCACATGAAAGATTACACCACTGAACTGGTGTTTCGCATTCGAGCCATTGATGCAGCTGGAAACCTTGGCCCATGGAGCAAGATAATCCATGCCCAAGGTGTCGATTTAAGCCAATGATTCAGGCTTGAAAACATGAATAGAAACCAACAATCACGACAGGTAAGGCTTGAAAAATTGGGTGCTTACCCTTTTGAGCGGCTCAAAAACTTGTTCGCAGGCCATGTCGCCAATACTGATTTAAAACCTATTGACGCAGGTGCAGGCGAGCCGCGTTTAGCATTGCCCGGATTTGTGGCTGATACCTTGGCAGAGCATCTGAATGGCTTTTCCAAATATCCATCCACTGTCGGTGGTTTAGCCTTGCGGCAGGCGATTGCCAGCTGGCTGGAACGGCGTTTTGGTTTGCAATATGTCGATCCGCAGACACAGGTTCTTTCCGCCAATGGTACACGTGAAGCGTTGTTTGCCATTGCCCATGCCTTGATCAATCCGGAAGCCGATGTGAAACCGAATGTGCTGATGCCCAATCCGATGTATCAGATTTATTTGGGTGCAGCGTACACAGCTGGAGCTGAGCCGGTGTTTCTAGCATGTACGTCTGACAATGATTTTGCGCCTGACTTGAATGCAGTGACTGATGAGGTGTGGCGCAATACGGCGCTGGTTTATGTGTGTTCACCATCCAACCCGACCGGCTGGATTGCCGATGCGGCATACTTTGAGCAGTTGTTGGCGCTGGCCGATGAACATGACTTTTATATTGTGTCGGATGAATGTTATTCGGAGATTTACTGGCAGCACAAGCCGGTTGGTTTATTGCAAGTGGCTGAAGCAACAGGGCGTAGTGGATTTAGCCGTTGTCTGGTGATGAATTCATTATCCAAGCGCTCCGCCTTGCCGGGCATGCGTTCAGGGCTGATTGCTGGCGATGCCGACTTGATTGCGCGGTTCACCAAAATGCGCAGTTATACTGGCCCTGCCACACCCTTGCCGTTACAGGCGGTTGCGGCAGCAGCATGGTCGGATGAAACCCATGTACAGCAGCATTTGGCGGTGTATCGAGCCAGCTTACAAGCCTTTTTTGAAGTCTATAGCGATGTGGGTGATATTCCTGCCGGTTCTTTTTTTGTCTGGTTGCCGGTGGCCGATGCAGAGGCTTTTGCCCTGGCTGCATTTGAGCAGCAGGCGGTTACCGTGTTACCCGGCTCTTATTTGAGTGCTGATGAATCGAATGGGATGAATCCGGGTGCAGATTATATTCGTGCAGCGTTGGTGGATGGGCCTGAACAGGCCGCTGAGCTGGCGCGTCGTTTAAAAGCTGTGAGGCTTATATGATTATTCCAGAGATTGTAGAACAGAGCATACGTCAGCAGGCGGCCCAGGGCGGCACGTTGAACTGTTATGTGTATGAAACCAGTGCCATGCGTCGTCATATCACTTGTTTTTCGCGTATCATGCCAGCCGGAGTGGAAGTGTTTTATGCCATGAAAGCCAATCCGCATGCAGGCTTTTTGGCTGCAGCGATTGAATCGGGTGTGCGCGGTATTGAAATCGCCAGCCTCGGTGAAGCTGAAAAAGCCGTGGCGGCAGGTTTTGTCCCCGATCAATTGATTTATACAGGCCCCGGCAAATCACCGGAAGAGCTGCGTTGGGCGGTTGAATACGGTATTCGCACCGTACACATAGAATCACTCACCGAAGCACACCGGCTTAATACGATTGCAAGCGAGCTGGGTAAAACACAGGATATTTTATTACGCATCAATGCGGATTTTGATATTCACGAAGCGCAAACCACATTCTCCGGTGGTTCAAAGAAGTTCGGTGTTGATGAAGAAAAACTGACTACGATTTTACCACAAATACTGGCACTCGATGGACTGAATTTCAGAGGCCTGCATGTGTATGCCGCGTCCGGCGTGTTGAATGTGACGGATTTGTTGAAGAACTGTGAACTGGTGTTTGGCATGGCCAAACAGATCGAACAGGATTTTAGCGGTGTAAGCTGTGATACCATTGATTTCGGTGGTGGTTTCGGGGTGGATTATCTGGAAAGTGGCCATGATTTTGATCCGCAGGCTTATGCTGATGGTTTGGCTGGGCTCATCAAACAATATGGCTTTGAAGGGCGCACATTCTTTTTGGAACTGGGGCGTTATCTGGCTGCTGATTCCGGTTGGTTTTGTACTGAGATTCTTGATATCAAAGAATCACGGGGTAAAAAGCAAGTGATCTGTGCCGGCGGCATCAACCACTTTCGCAGGCCTGCGGCATTGGCGATTAATCATCCGCTGGTGATTGTGCGTATGGGGGCGGATGCATTGTTTGATGGGCAAGAGTCGGTGCGCAATGAATCGGTGTATTTCGGTGGGCCGTTGTGTACAGGGGCGGATAAGCTGGCCAATAATGTGGCGATTGAAGCGGCTGATGTGGGTGATATTGCGGTGTTCGGCTTGGCGGGTGCGTATGGATTGAGCATGTCCAATGTTGAATTTCTTAGCCATGAACGGCCGCAGGAGATTGTGATCGGCTGATGCTGTTTTGCTGAATGCATTTTTCGAGTTGGATTGATGAGCCTAAAGCAGTATAATCGTCTATTCACTGATTTGGTGAACAATGTTGGTGACTGGCGCATGGAGCGTGCGGAAATACTGTATAAATCAGTCTTTTCTTAGATATTAATAAGGATGAAATTATGAATCATTTACAACTGGTAATCGAAGCAGCTTGGGATAGTAAAAGCGAATGGGATATGCATTCAGCCACTGCTGAAGTGCGTGAAGCAGTCGAGCATAGCATCCATCTATTGGATAATGGTGGTGTGCGTGTGGCTGAGCGTGATAGCGATGGCAACTGGATCACCCAGGAATGGCTGAAAAAAGCTGTGTTATTGTTTTTTAAGCTGCATGATAATCAGGTGATCTCCAGTGGCGGTACCAACTATTACGATAAAGTGCCGCAGAAGTTTGCCGGCTGGGGTGAAGAAATGTTTCGCAAAGGTGGAATGCGTGTTGTGCCGCCAGCCACTGTGCGTAAAGGCGTATATATCGCTCCGAAAGTGGTGTTGATGCCGTCCTATGTGAATATCGGTGCCTATGTCGATGAGGGTACGATGGTGGATACCTGGGCAACGGTGGGTTCATGCGCCCAGATTGGTAAAAATGTACATCTCTCCGGTGGTGTAGGAATTGGCGGCGTATTGGAGCCTTTGCAAGCCACACCAACGATTATCGAAGATAATTGTTTTATCGGTGCGCGTTCCGAAGTGGTGGAAGGGGTGATTGTACGTGAAGGTTCCGTGCTCTCGATGGGTGTATATATTGGTCAGTCCACGCGGATTTATGATCGTGCTACCGATACGGTTTCTTATGGTGAAGTACCACCATATTCTGTGGTGGTGTCTGGCTCCATGCCGGGTAAATCGGGCGGACCGAATCTGTACTGTGCAGTGATTGTCAAAACAGTGGATGAAAAAACCCGTTCGAAAACCGGGATTACTGAATTGCTACGCGAGTAGCAGTGCTTGAAGATGGGTAAATAAAGGGAGAGAGGAATGCCATTAAGTAAGTTGGAAGCCAGTATCACAATCAATCGCCCTGTTGCAGATGTTATTGCATTTGTGGCTGACAGTAACAATGATCCGATGTGGCAAACATCGGTGCTGGAATCAGAAAAGAAAACCGACGGTGAACCAGCTGTGGGTACGGTTTATTATGTTAGAGAAAAGTTTCTTGGCCGGGTCATTGAACAGGAGTGGGTGATTACGGCGCGTAATGCTGATGGCAAATCATGGGCAGCTAAAAGCACTACCGGCGCATTTCCGATGGAAACAACCATGTTGTTTGAAGCTGATGGTGATTCAACATCTGTGCATCGTACGCTGAGCATTGATGTGGGTCGTTTCTTTAAGGTTGCATCACCGGTTGTCGGTCATATTGCCAAACGTGAAATGCAGAATGACTTTGAAAATCTCAAAGAGCTACTGGAAGCCGCTGAATAACAGTTACTTTTGCGTCATTCTGAATCATAAAAAGAGGTTCCTTCGGGAGCCTCTTTTTATGCGAACTCAGGTAAGATATCGGCTGGAAATACAGGCCCATCGACACAGACACGGCGATACTTTTCTATCCCATTTTCCTGTGTTTTGACCACACAACCAGCACAGCCGCCGATAGCGCACGCCATGTGTTCTTCCAGACTCAGATAGGTGGGTAAATCAAATTCACGACCAACTCTGGCCACAGCATGCAGCATGGCGTGTGGGCCACAGGAGAGTAGCACACAGCGTTGGCGTTCTTGTGCATCCAGTGCTGCCAGATAATCGCGTGCCAGATTGGGCACATGGCCATCGTAACAACCATACAGGCCAGCGTTGGAGGCCAGTCTGCAGGCAATGCCGCGCTCTTCCAACGAGGTGATGGATAAAATGGCATTGCCAGCAATGCCGGGCAAGATTGTTGATGAGGGTTTCAGGGCAAAGGGGAAAGCCACTTCGGAGCCTGCGAATACGATGCAATCGCTTTTCTGGTTTGATAATTGATCAGCGGCAAAAATCATTGGCGGGATGCCCACACCGCCCCCGATGAGAATATAGCGTTTGGCTGTATCGGATAAATCAAACGCTGTACCGATGGGGCCGAGCATGGCGAGATGATCGCCGACTTTGCGCTCGGATAATAAATGTGTGCCTGCACCAATGGCTTTGTACAGCAAATCAATCGTGCCCTTTTCAGGATTGCTCAACATGATCGAGATAGGGCGGCGCAGGGCACGTTCAGGTGATACACGCAGATGCACGAATTGCCCCGGCTTGGCATGGGTTGCGGTTTTCGGTGCATGCACACGCATGATGAACTGATCACCGGGATGGCTGATGTGAGCCAGGATTTTCGCCTGTTCTTCAAAGATGGTATTGCGTGTGTGATCAGCCACGGACTGTACCTTCGGCAAAGACAATCTCTCCGGCTTTGAGCGTATGACTGACCTGACCGGTTAATTGACGACCATGCCAGGGGGTGTTTTTGCCTTTTGAAACCATGGCCTCGCGATCGACTGTCCAGGTCGTATGCGCACTGAATATGGTGATATCGGCTATCGCGCCAAGACTCAGTGTGCCGCAATCGAGATTGAGTAAACGGGCAGGGTTAGAGGTCATCTTGGCAATCAGATCAGACATCGACAAGACCCCATCACGCTCCAGATCCAGTGAAACTGCCAACATGGTTTCAAGTCCTGTAATGCCAAAGGCGGCACAGGACAGACCACAGCGTTTATCATCTTCATGATGCGGTGCATGGTCGGTGGCAATGACTTCAATCGTACCATCTCGTAAACCTTCGATGATGGCCAAACGATCTGCTTCGGTGCGCAACGGTGGACTCATTTTGGCATCGGCATTAAATCCCAGTACCTCTTCTTCGGTCAGGGCAAAATGGTGGGGTGCTGCTTCGGTGGTGACCTTTAAACCTTCAGCCCGCGCTGCGCGCACCAGTTCAACTGCGCCAAGCGATGAAATATGGGCGACGTGATAACGCGCATCAATGCGGCGCGCCAACATAATATCGCGTGCAATCATGCTGTCTTCACCCTCAACCGGCATACCGGTGACACCCAGTTGGGTAGAAATCCAGCCTTCATTGATGCAGCCACCAGCAGTTAATTGCTTTTCTTCGGCATGCTGGATAATCATAAAATCAAAGCTGGAGGCATATTCGAGTGCTTTGCGCATCACACCTGCATGCCAAATGGGCATGCCATCATCGGAAAAGGCCACACAGCCTGAACGTGAGAGTTCGCGCATTTCGGTTAATTCTTTGCCATCGAGATTTTTGGTGACGGCACCAATTGGCAGTACATTACACAGACCAACCTGATTGGAGCGTTCAATAATCTGGCGTGCAATGCCGGCATGATCGATATGCGGGCCAGTGTTCGGCATGCAGCACATGGTGGTCACACCGCCGGCAACAGCTGCGCGGGAACCCGATTCGATATCTTCTTTCCATTCCTGGCCGGGCTCACGCAAATGCACATGCATGTCGATCAGGCCGGGGCAGACGATTTGATCGCTGGCATCAATGATGTTGTCCGGCCTGCCATCAAAGTCACCGATTGCAACAATGGTATTATCTTTCACCCATAAGTCGGCTTTTTTATTTAAACCATTGGCCGGATCAATAATATGGCCGTCTTTTATCTGTAGCAGACTCATGTTTCATCCCCGGGTTCTTGTTCATTGCTGCCGCCACACAGCGCCGCAAGCACCGCCATGCGGATGGCGACACCGTGTTCCACCTGACTCAAAATATGACTATTGACCGAATCTGCGACATCAGTAGCGATTTCCACACCGCGATTCATAGGCCCTGGATGCAATACCAGCGTATCGGAACCGGCGGCATTTAATCGTTTGCGGTTGAGCCCATAAGCTTCGTGGTATTCACGAATCGACGGGATGGAGCAGTTGTCGGTCATGCGTTCGGTTTGCATGCGCAACATATAGACCGCATCGGAGCCGGGTAGGGCAGCATCAAAATCATGGTAAACTTCGCAGCCATAACGCTCGATTTCAGCCGGTAATAATGTTTTGGGAGCAACGATGCGCATCGTATAACCCAGCTTTTTGGCGGCCAGTAGATGCGAGCGTGCCACACGCGAATGGGCAATATCACCGACCATGGTAATGATTTTGCCTTCCATGCTATCCCATGTTTGTTTCAGGGTAAGTAAATCGGTGAGGATCTGGGTAGGGTGCTCATGTGCGCCATCACCTGCATTGACGACGGATGTATCACCCAGATATTCAGCTAGAAATTGGCATGTGCCAGACACAGAATGCCGGATCACCAACACATGCGGCTGCATGGCCGCCAGTGTCATGCCGGTATCGAGTAGCGATTCTCCTTTGGATGTGGCACTGGTGGAGGCGGAGATATTGATGACATCGGCGGATAAACGTTTGCCGGCCAATTCAAAGCTGGTGCGTGTGCGGGTTGAGTTTTCAAAAAACAGATTGATGATGGTCTTGCCACGCAGCGTAGGCGCTTTTTTCAGTGGACGACGATTAATGTCGATAAATGAATGACCGAGATTAACCAGGTAATCGATTTGCTCGCGATCGAGTTCAGCGATGCCGAACAGATGTTGGAAGGGACGCATTATTTCACCTGCCTTTGTTCAATTTTTCTATGATCAATCCGTCTCTGATCAATCTGTTTCTGATCAACCTTACTCTGATCAATGTGCCAACCATCGCTGGTTTTATTTCCATCTCAGACCTGTTCGTCTGTAATCAAATCAA
>JAUZQK010000087.1 GCA_030951025.1 Mariprofundus sp.
CGTGGTTCGAATCCACGTCCCCCAGCCATGCATAAAAAAAGAGTCCCAAGGGGGGCTCTTTTTTTATGCATGGCTGGGGGACTAAGGGTTTAATAATTTCGACGAACCGGCAAGAAGACGATTCGAACGCCAGCATATTACTGAGCCTATACCCTGTGCGCAGATATCCATGCCATTATGCTTGGCATTTACTTTGTGTGACTCTGCATCCTTCGCGGTGAATGGCTTTGAGCTTTTGAAGCGCTACATTAATTGATGCGTTTTACGCTCACCCGGCCTGTGGCACTGACTTGTATTTGATAACGTATGCCATTCGGACAAGTGGCCTGGATAGTTTTGTTACCCTGGTTATCCTCTTGTTGATTGATATTGCTGACTTGCCTGCCACCGCAGTCAAATCCGCGCAGTTTAATGGTGGTGGCGATATCTTCAGCGATGGGTACCGCATAAGCTGCAGGTATCAATGTGAATGTTAATAGTGCTGCCATGACTATTTTTTTCATGCTTTCTCCTCGAACAAGCTCTTCCAGATCAGTTCTCTGCCGACATACAAATCGCGTGACAAATCCGGATCTTCATCCAGTAGCGCGATAAGCTTTAATAACAGGCCATCGAAGCTGGCTCGAATTTCATCCAGTTTATCGCCGGGCACTGATTTTTTACGATACTTCTTAATTTCGTCCATCAAATCAATCAGATCATTGCGAATCGCCAACTTGGTAAAAAAACCAATGGCTGACGTTTTGCGTAAGCGTTTTTTTAAGATGTTGATGTCGACTTGGTTGCTAGTTTCGACTGCTTTGTTCGCTGTGGCTTGTTTTATATCGCTTGGCTTGATGTTTTGTTGGCTGATTACGGCTGTGTTGTCATTGCTGTTCTCGTTGGCATCGCTTTCAGCCCATGACCAAGCCGGCTGAGCCAGCAGCAAACAAACAGCGAATAAGGTAGAACAGCGCATCATAAGCCTTAGTGTAATACGTGTTTTTTTGTGTGCCAGTTGAAAAGATTACCCCTGTGGGTTTTTGTTACCCTTTCAACATAATATCAGCCGCTATTGCCGCGCCATCATGCTGTAGGGCGGGGAAGTTGCGTTTATGATTGATGGCTTTATCCAGTGCGGCTTGCCAATGACCGTGTTGAAAATCAGTTCGATTCATGCCACTAGCCGGAAACAATGTATCCAGCCATGTTTTAAGCATGGGGAACTCCGGAAAATCAGGCCGTTCTAGCCAGGCAATCGGCGTTGCCGTTGCCCAGCATTCAGATAATACCCCATAACCGGGTTTGCATAAGACAACATCCACCCATTGCATGGCATCGACTGGGCGCAGGTCGGCGCTGAATTGAATGGGGTAAATATTTTCAGGCATATTGCTGCGTTGATCGCTATGTTGATTGTTGTGCGGGGCGATATCCGGAATCAAAAACAGCCAATCGGGCATGCTGGCAAGGGCATCGATATCATACGGAGGGTTGCCACAGCCACCGAATAAAACCAGTGCCTTGTTGCCGGTGTGGTGGCTGAGAGTGAGCGGGGCTGTTTTATTGATCGGCTGCGCGGCAATCAAGGGGATTTGTTGCTGTATTGGGAAAACCGGCATGTCCATGGCCATGGGCGGTGTCAGTAGTAGATCACATGCGCTATACGCCGTGGCCAAGGTGCGAATGATGGGATCGTCTGCATCCAGCCAGTGGCTGTAAATACTATGCCAATCCAGTGTGGCGAGGCCGATGGCTGGAATATTCAAGGCTTTGGCGGCCGGGAATGCCAGTGGTGAAATATCCGAGATGACAAGTGATGCCTGAAAAGCGCGCAGCCATGTTATCTCCTGCTGGATATGAGCATTGAAATCATCCACCCATGCCCGCATGCGTTGAATGGAGCCATCTCGATCTTCTTCGACGGCATTGATTTGCATGACACCCATATCGACGGCTTTGTTTTGAAGGGTGAATATTAACTCAGGCTGCATGTGCAACTGCGAGCGGATTTCTTGTGCGGGCAAGGTACAGCGGATCAGGAATTTGCAATCAGGCTTGAGGCGATGGATTTGTTTTAATACCGGGGCAACCTGGCTCAAGTGGCCGAAACCATGGCCGGAGATATAAACGGCAATATTCATGTTTCACCATTGAGGCTGGCAATAATTAACCGCGAACCGCCATGATCCCGATGTTCACCCAGATAAATGCCCTGCCATGTGCCGAGTGCCAGGCGACCATGCTGAATGGGGATACTGATGCTGCAGCCGATGGTGCTGCTTTTGATATGGGCGGGCATATCATCGGAGCCTTCGAGTATGTGTTGATAATAGGGCTGATTTTGTGGTACGACATGATTGAAATGGGCTTCCAAATCGCTGCGTACATCAGGATCGGCATTTTCATTGATGCTTAAACTGGCGCTGGTGTGTTGAATGAAGAAATGGGCCAGACCGATATTGAATTCAGCCAGTTCGGGTAACTGGCTGATGACTTCTCGGGTGATCAGGTGAAAACCTCTGCTTTTAGCTTCTAATCGGATGCTTGTTTGTTGCCACATTGCAGTCTCCTTGACTTGTGTCGATGTTGAGCAGTTATTGATAAAATGCATGGGTGCAGTTTCGCCTTGTGGGCATACTATAGCGCATGCTTTATTTTGATCGAATTTCACTGCGGCGCGGTAATAAATTATTATTCTCCGATGCCTCTATGACCATCCATGCCGGTCATAGGGTGGGCATTACCGGTGCGAATGGCTGTGGTAAATCATCGTTGTTCGGCCTCGTGCAAGGGGGGCTTGAAGAGGATTCCGGCAGCTTCCGCATGGATAAAGGCATTGCAATTGCGCATGTTGAGCAGGAAACACCGGCACTCGATGTGGCAGCCATAGAATATGTCATGCAGGGCGATGCTGAGTTGACCCGGTTGCAGTTGCAGCTGCAACAGGCGGAAGCAGAGCATGATGGCTTACGCTTGGCTGAACTGCATGAGCGCCTGGCCAGCATTGATGGTTATGCTGCGCATGCTCGCGCTGCACGATTGATGCACGGGCTGGGTTTTGCTGTTGGGGCGGAAGAAAATGCGGTAGCCAGTTTTTCGGGCGGCTGGCGTATGCGATTAAATTTGGCACATGCCTTGATGTGCCGTTCTGATTTGCTGTTGCTGGATGAGCCGACCAACCATTTGGATCTGGAGGCTGTGGTCTGGCTGGAGAAATGGCTATTGCAATACCGTGGCGCGTTGTTGTTGATTTCACATGATCGTGATTTCCTGGACCGTTGCATGAATCGTATTGCCCATATTGAGCAGGGAAAGTTTACGGTATATACGGGTAATTATAGTGATTTTGAGCGTATCCGGGCTGAAAAGCTGGCTTTGCAACAGGCATCACATGAAAAGCAGCAAAAGCAAATTGATCATATGATGAGCTTTGTAAATCGTTTTAAAGCCAAGGCCAGCAAGGCCACGCAGGCGCAGAGTCGTATCAAGGCGCTGGAGCGCATGCAGTTGATTGCACCGGCACATGTTGATTCACCCTTTTCATTCAGTTTTAAACATCCGGGTCTGATTCCCAATCCCTTGTTGCGGCTGCATAAAGCTGCGGCTGGTTACGATGATGTGACGATTCTGCATGATTTGTCGTTCAGTCTGTTGCCCGGTGACCGTATTGGTTTGTTGGGTCCCAATGGTGAGGGTAAATCGACCCTGATTAAATTGATGGCGGGTACACTGCAGGCACAAAAGGGCAATCGCGAAACAGCCAAGGAGCTTTCCATTGGTTATTTTGCCCAGCATCAGCTGGAGCAACTGCATGATGAGCTCTCTCCCATTCAGCATATTAAGATGTTGGATGCTGATATATCGGAAAAAGAAGCTCGCCAGTTTCTCGGTGGCTTTGACTTTCAGGGGGATATGGCTCTGGCACCTGTTGCACCATTTTCCGGCGGTGAAAAAGCACGTCTGGTGTTGGCGATGTTGGTGTATCAGCAGCCCAACCTATTACTGCTGGATGAACCGACCAATCACCTGGATTTGGAAATGCGCCATGCTTTATCCATTGCCTTGCAAAGCTTTGAAGGGGCAATGGTGTTGGTGTCACATGATCGGCATTTGTTGCGCACGGTGTGTGATAGCTTGATGCTGGTATCAAATGGTTCGGTGGATAATTTTCAGGGTGATCTGGATGATTATGCGACATGGCTACTGCAACAGCGTGATGTGGATGAACCGGATCACTCAGGCAAAGATAAAACCGCGCGCCTATCCAAGAAAGATGAACGTCGTCAGAAAGCCGATAGGCGAAAAGCCTTGCAACCACTGCGCAATAAGGTAAAAAAACTCGAGTCCGAACTGGAGCAACTGCATGCGAAAAAGGATGTATTGGATGCAGCGCTGGCCAATGCAGACTTGTATGAACAGGCATCGGCAGATGAATTGAAGAGGCTGAGTATCGAACATCATGATATTCAGCAGCAGATTGAAATCGTGGAAGAGAGCTGGATGCTTGCCAGTGAAGAGCTTGAATATGCCGAGTGAAGTGATCAGACAAGCGGCAAGCAGGATTTGGTATTTGTATATGGTGCGCTGTGGCAAAGGACAGCTTTATACTGGCATCAGTACCGATGTGACGCGTCGTTTTGCTGAGCACCAGGCGGGCAAAGGAGCTAAGTTTCTACGTGGGAAAGGGCCATTGGTCTTGCAGTTTGAACAGCCCATAGGCTCGCATTCAGAGGCGCTTAAAGTAGAGGCGCAG
>JAUZQK010000088.1 GCA_030951025.1 Mariprofundus sp.
TACTGCGCGGCAGGGTAAGTGGCCTAAAATATCCTGATTTATCGTCACATAGTTGCCACTATGATTCTCAAAATCATGCTGTTTTTGACTCACTTCCCCACCTGCTCGCTACGATCACCCTAAGTCCGACAGACTCCTAGAGCTTCATTATTGCATTAAAGGGAAGTGTCTGTTTTAGCGGTGACTTTGGCGCGGCGGCGGTAAATGAATACTACGGCAGCAATGGCCAGGACAGGTGCTGCCAGAGACTTGAACAATACTGATTGTACGTCCCATGCGAGTAAAAGTGCCAGTTCCTGATAGATATATTCGAGTAAATTGACCGAGTAATAGGTGAAGATAGCCACCGATAGTAGCTCGGCTGCTTGTTGCAAGCGCAGTTGCAATTGAAAACGACGATTCATGGCTGCGAGCATGCCCCTGTTCTGGGCGGCATTGTTTACATCGATACGTGTGCGTAATGACTGGCTTGCCTGCGATACACGCATGGCCATTTGATCCAGCCAATGAAAGGCGCTTTCACTGGTGGAGCGCGCCTTTTGCATACGGCGACGCAAAAAACCACCCATGGTGGGCTGGGGGCCAATCGGGTGTTCGTAGAGTTCGTCGAGCCGCTGTAGCACCAGGTCGAAGCGGGTTTGTGCGATGCTGAAGGGGCGATAATGCGTTGCAATGAGATCTTCAACTTCTGCGGCAAGGGCAGTGAGACGCTCCATCAATTGCTCATCTTTCATACCGCCGCCTTCGGAAATAGCGCCGGTCAAATCTTTGAGGCGTGTATCGGCCAAGGGTAACTTTTTCAGCAAATTCTTGGCTTGAGGCAGAATGACCAAAGCCAGCATACGATAGGTTTCAATATCAATCAGGCGATAGGTCAATCTGCCAATTTGAGCCGGTAGCTCGGCTTGGGAAAAGACCAGCATTCGGGTCATGCCATTATCGCGAATTTGGAAATCTGTCATGGCCAGACTCTTACTGCGTCCAATTTGCGATGCGGCGAGAGAAGTCGGTGAAAAATATTCGGCGTATTGCGCAAAAAGAGATTGATGGCTGGCTTGTTCAGGATAGGGCAGCACGGTCGTATCGAGTGCAACCAGCAAGCGCCCCGGTAAACCCGTCAACCAGCCTTCTGGCAGCAACGATAATGGGGAGTTGGCAAAAGGGTCGGTAGCATGTCCTATATTTGCTGAGGCAATAAATTTATAACGGGTAAACTCATGATGACTTTCGACCTTGAGCAGAAAACCATCAAAATAAAGCCGATTCAGTGTGCTCCTGGATGTATCGTGGTTGCCTTGAGCACAGAGCTGCTGCAGATGCGCGACTTCCTGGGCGCGATCACCCCTGGATGGCAACATGACCAGGGTCACGATGCGAACCGGTGGAACCAGTGGTTCATAGGGGTAGACATGGAACTCATCGTTGAGCTCGCTTCGCATGTCGGCATTTGTAGGCAGCTTATGTTGCATGGCGCAATGATAGGGCAGCTTTGATCCGGCATCCATACCGTTGTTTAATTTCTGTAGGTCTAATGCTCCGCTATTTGCTGCGGGGATGTTTATCTATTGACTGTCTGTGAATGTTGCTTGGTTTTTGCCAAGCTGGAGGATGGCGTGGCGGATGGACTTGCTATCGTCATGCAGGCCTTGTTTGCCGGTGTTTTCTTGGTTTAATGCTATGGGCTCACCAATGATGATTTTGGCACGGCAGCGGCGGTAGAATGGCCTCCACATGTGGATATGATCGAAAGGCCATACGCCGGAGACGCGGAATGGAATGAGTGGTGCGCCGGTTTCGCGTGCGATTAAGGCTGCGCCCGGCATGATACGATGCAAAGGAATTGGTGGATTGGCCGCGCCTTCTGGAAACAGGCACAGGACATTGCCTGATTGCACTACCTCAATGGCGAGACGTAAAGCCTGTCGGTTGGCTCCGCCCGGATTGACGGGGATGGCACCGACTGCGTCAAAACCTCTGCGCAGATGACTTAGTTTTTGATAATATTCGCGTGCCATCAAGAATGAAATGGGCCGGTTGACACTGGCTTGCAGCAACAATGGATCGAGTCCACACAGATGATTGCCGACTAAAATGACCGGCCCTGCGGGTAGTCTGTGTTCATGTTTTGATAAACGATGCCAGCCACGACAAAAGCATCGATTGATGCGACGCAACAGCATGCTGGGGCCAAGCTTATGATTCGGCGAAGTCATGTTGGAATGATTGCTGTTTCGATATATTTTACAATCACCAGTTTTTCAATGTCCATCGTGGTTAAATCGATCTCTCTGCTAAGGGATGTAAGCATGACGAGGCTTTGGCTACTAAAAACGAAGCATGATCGTTGGCTCGGCGACTTTGTTTGTGATGGAGATGTTATGCCGCGTATTGAAAAAATTACTTTTCGAAATTCACAGGGTGAGCATCTGTCTGCGCGTTTGGATTTGCCCGATGGTGATGTGCAGAGCTATGTCTTGCTGGTGCACTGCTTTACCTGCAATAAAAGCCTGCGGGCTGCCGGATACATTGCCAAAGCGTTGGTGGAGCAGGGGGTGGCGGTTTTTCGTTTTGATTTTACAGGTTTGGGCGACAGCGGTGGTGATTTTTCCGAGACGAATTTCACCAGCAATGTGCAGGATATTTTCAGTGCGGCTGCGTTTATGGAGGCATCCGGTTTCGCGGCACAGATTCTGGTTGGGCATTCGTTGGGCGGAACTGCCGTATTAAAGGCGGCACGGCATATCGAGTCGGTTCAGGCTGTGGTGACGATAGCCAGTCCGTTGTCACCTGCCCATGTGGCGGATCAGTTTGCGCAGTCGAAGGCCTTGATTGCCGAAAGCGGTCAGGCGCATGTGCAGTTGGCCGGGCGCGATTTTATTATCAAACAACAATTTATTGATGATTTGGAACAAGCCTCGGTGGCCGAGGATATTGCAGGCTTAAACAAGGCATTGCTGGTCATGCATGCAGCACGCGATGACACGGTGGCTATTGCCAATGCTGCGCAGATATTTCAGCTCGCACATCATCCGAAGAGTTATATTTCGCTCGATCAGGCTGATCATTTGATGAGTGCGCCGGCAGATGCAACGTATGTGGGGCAAATGATTGCAGTCTGGGCCAGGCGTTATGTTGACTCGCTATAGTGCTGTTGGAATGATCATCTGTAAGGTGAGCTAGCAAGTGGAGGACAAAAAGCCATGTATTCTATGTCATCGCGCTTTGTGTTATCAAACTGTTTTGTGCTCATGCTGTGGCTGGCTTTATCCGGCTTTATGTTGTCACCATCGTTGATTCCGCGCGATCAGATTCTTGCCGGTGGCCCGCCGAAGGATGGTATTCCTGCCCTGAACCATCCGAAGATGGAAAGCAGCGATGCGGCAGACCGTTGGTTGGCTGATAGTGATTTGGTATTGGGTGTGGTGGCCGATGGTCAGGCCAGAGCTTATCCCATTCGAATTTTAAATTGGCATGAAATCGTGAATGATAAAATCGGGAATCATGCCTTTGTGGTCACTTATTGCCCGCTGTGTGGCAGTGGCATGGTGTTTGATATCGCCGATCAGTTTGGTGTGTCCGGCTTGTTGTACCAGTCTGATGTGCTGCTGTATGATCGCAAAACAGAGAGCTTGTGGTCACAGCTGATGATGCAGGCAGTGACCGGTTCACGGGCTGGTGAAAAACTTACAAGCATGCCCATCCATCATGGTTCATGGCAGGCCTGGAAGGCGGTGCACCCGCAGACGATGGTGTTGTCACGCGAGACAACTTATCGGCGTGATTACAGTCGCAATCCTTATGTCGGTTATGAGGATAGTTCCGCCACATATTTCCCGATCAATCATCACGATTCACGTTTGCATGCCAAAACATGGGTGCTTGCTTTAAGCATGGCAGGACGGCACAAAGCATGGCCGATCAATCGCTTGATCCAGCAGGGCAGCCACCGTGAACGCTGGGGTGACATTGAATTGATGTTTGAAATTCACGGCGATTCGATACAGGTGAAGGATACTTCTTCCGCACAGCTATTGCCTGCAACACGGTTGTACTGGTTTGCCTGGAGTACCTTTCATCCGGATACGGAACTCGCCAAGGATTGAGCGATCTCAACCCTTGGCGAAGATCGTTAGCTTTCCGGTCGCAAAATCACACACGATAGCGGTGGCAGGGTGATGTTGATCGAATACGGTTGATCCATCCAAGCCTGATGATCGGCTTTAACGCCACCAGCATTGCCGATGTTGGAGCCGCCATAGACTTCAGAATCGGTGTTCATAACTTCCTGATAATGCCCCTCAACCGGCGCACCCAGGCGGTATTCATGGCGTGGTACTGGCGTTAGGTTCAAAGCGACCACGACAGGGCCACCGTTTTTATCGCGGCGGATAAAGCTGAGTATCGATTGATCTGAATCATTGCAATCAATCCACTGAAATCCGGCTGGATCAAAATCAATCTCATGCAGGGCGGGCACATCTTTGTAGAGGTGATTCATGTCG
>JAUZQK010000089.1 GCA_030951025.1 Mariprofundus sp.
GCTGCTTTAAAAAACTATAAAGTAAAGGCCTGACCCTGACTACGTAAGCCCTGAATTTAATGAACTTGTTTCACTCGCAGATCAACGCTTACTGCTTGCCTACCTGAGTACTTTAAGTGAAGCTGAAGTGGAAAGGTTGTATCAATATAATGACAAGGTGGTGAAGCTTGCTGACCGGCATGAGGGGCCAAGCTCAAAAGAGATGTTCCAGGCGGCAATGGAAAAGGTAAAAGAATGGGATATTACTGATGAATCAAGAGCAAGAGCAACCCTGGATCTCCCGCTGATGATGAATTTAAAATGTATGAAGGGCATCTGGTCCAAACGATTTGGGGTGAAATGAAATATATTCCTGATCATTTTGCGCAGGTTCTGGATCACTTCAAAGACTTCCATGATGAGCATAATGACGAGCATCAAAAGTTTTTCCAACACCTTGCAAGGCGATTCGGTCGGCTTATTTTCTCCCTGTATCGTTTGATCCAAAAAACAGAAGGTAGAGAAACATCGCTTGATTGGTTCACTGAAAAAATGGTGGAACATGAGCTTATTGGCGATTTTCAGATATCCATCAGTCAAAGCAAGGCAATGACCACCGATCAGAAACTTATCAACTTTCTAACCACGACATTTATGGGGATTTGCGATGAGAATGATGATAACTATCTCTCATCACTTATCTGCGTGGTTGAAACGCTCTTTGAGTGGTATCCGGTGAATCACGAAGCCTGCGAATATGCCATGGTGGAGATGATGAACTCTGTCGCCCTCAAGAAAGTGAACGAAGAAAACGCCAACGGCTTTATAATATACTGAGTTATGATAAAATTTATGAACTCAAAGAGCTTATCAATCATACCCTGGCCAATCACAAACCGCAGGATAACAGTGTGTTTGAAAAGGATGGTGTGAAAAACAAGCTGGTTTTGCTGAACTATTTGATTGATATGGAAGATTTGTATTGCGAGAGTGGCCATTGAGAGGCTCCTGCCAAAGGGCTATGTAACTTGATGGATAGGCAGGGGGGAATATACAGGGCAATCGCATTAAAATATCCTGAGTTTTAGTATGTTTTCAGCTATTTTAATTTCGTCATCCCCGAATGGTTGTGTCGGGGATCCACCTATAACATATGGATTTCCCTCAGGGGGCTCTCTTTGCCTTCAGCATTCAGCTTATCCGATGAACCCTTCGAAAATGACGAAACTTTTAATACATTGCCAAATCATAACCCGATTTTTAATGCGATTGCCCTATGCATGCCATGTTGTCGCCCTGGTTGTAACGCGGTTTTAATTACAGAAACACTTGCCGACATTGACCTTGCGGCGACTGGTCACACCCGTTTCAGGGCTCCAGAAACGAATCTGTAACTGCGCATCACAATCTGCCACTGCTGTTTGTTCAAATAAACCCGCCCAAATCGCTGTATCGGCATCAAATTGTTGTTTGCGTTTCTCGGTTTCGCGGATAGTCCAGCCTACGGCAGCAGCACCGGTTGCGGCGGTGGCAATTTGCCGCTTGTTGCCGACCTTACGATTGCGATAGCGATCCAGCAGCACCCCTGCAGCGCCGACCATGGCCGGTATATTATTCGATGCATGTTCAGTGACTGCGCCTGCACTGGCTCGGGATGGTTTGAGTTTTTTGCCGTTGATTGCCAGACTCGCTGCGACCACGCCGACATCCCACTTGGTGGCTGACATATCAATTTTAACGTCGAGTAATTGCTCATTGAGACGTTTTAATTCGACATCAAACTGATAACCAGCCCATTCCCCTTTGACTTCGCACACACCGTTTTGAAGCGCTTGTCCTGAAACGCTGCCGCTGATGGCACTCGGCTTGTTGGCATTGCTGCATGCAGCCAGCAGGGCGCAACAACAATACAGTAAAATTTTCCATGTTCGGGACATGATACCTCCGCTTAGATGCTAGATTAAAATATTAGATTAAAAACAGGCATGATCAACACGCAGCTGAACTGTTCATGAATAGTCTAGGCTAGGTGCTGATTTGTATTGAGTCAAAGAACATTGTATCTTATGTCTTATTATCCTTTTATGAGATTGTGCACGAGTAGGGGGAGTTTTTTATGTTTGTGCGTCACTGTATTTATAGCGTTGTTGTATTGTTTGTTAGCGCCTGTGCCAGCCATGCGCCGATAGATTCAACGGATATTAAGCTGACAGCCTTTTGGGTGAATCAGTCTGCAGGGCAAATCGAAAACCTAAACAACCATCTGGCCAGCCGTTTTGCTCCCATCATTGTGCCGGATCAGCCGCAGGTCAGTTATAACCGAGTCGGTAAACCTGTTGCCGCATACAATGAGGATGGCGAAGAGCAGATTTCTGTATCGGCTGAACAGCCCGTGTTTTATTTCCAACAGCGCGATTTCAGTACGGATCAGGCCAGTTATACGAATCTGATTTACCGCATGCATTTTGAGGGCACGCCATTTTATCACCTTACATCGGGTGATAATGTCGGCCTGTTTGTGATTGTTACTATCAATGCCCAAAAGCATCCTGTGTTGATTACCACAGTACATACCTGCGGCTGTTATCTGGCTTTTACACCAACCCAATATATGCCCGCCGATGCTTTCCCCAAGCATTGGGATGAGACCGGCCAACAGGTTTATGGCCAAAGCTTACCAAGTTTGCTGCAATGGTCTGGCAATGATGCCCGGCCAATCATTATGTTGGAAGATGGCACCCATCGTGTACGTGATATTCAGATTATCAGTACAGCTCATGCAAAATCGGCAATGCATCAGGCTGATACAGCAATCGAAGCAATGGCTGCATTGAAGCGCTTGCCGCTTGGCTCTGGAAATACTTCGTTTTTTATCACCGAGGGTGATGACAAGGGTTATGTTAAAGGCTCGAATAAACCATGGGAATTTTTATTCATGAGTTGGTGGGCGCTGGATATCAATATCGGTGTGGATAAAGACTATGGCGATGCATCAAAAACAGGTGTGTTGTTTTATACTGACTTGAATCCAAAAAACCGTGAAGCCAGTGATATGTGGCCATTTGCCCGATTTTTGCATTATTGGGGCTGGCGCTTGTAAAGCGAGGCTATTCAGCCTGATGCTTCGATCAGATCGTGTGGCATGGTGACCAGCACGGAGCAGGGTGCATGCGCGACAACACGCTCTACGGTTGCACCGAGCAGCATGTGCTGGATGACACCTTTTTCTTCATGTCTGCCGATGACAATAAGATCGGCAGGTAAAGATTTGGCAAAATCACAAATATCGCGTGCTCTGCCGCCGGTTGATTCTTCCAAATGCAACACGGCTTCAATGCCACAGTTTTCAGCCTGTGTTTTAAGCTGAAGCAGGGCTCTTGTCTGATGCTCTTGATTGGTATCAGCTATCGGTGCTGCTGAAACCATATCCGTTTCAAAATATATCGCGACATCCATCACGTGTAACAAATGCACTTCCGCATCAAACTTTTCAGCCAGTACAGCAGCGCGGCGCAATGATTCTGTTGATTGCTCTGAAAAGTCGGTCGGAACCAGAATATTGTTATGTCTGATCATATTTTAATCCTCGCGCTGTTTTCTGTGCATAATCAGGGCATCGTGCGTCATCAGCTGGTGGGCTTAATGCGTGCGATAATATTATGCCCCTGTCGTTGATGCAGGATGACTGCCAGAATATGAGCCGCCAGCAATGCTTCCAGGCAGCCCACCAGCAACTCATGGGTTTCAGCCACCAGTTCAATCAAATCAGTCTGTGGCGCTGTCTGGCTCCAGCCAAAATATAAAATACTGCCGGTAATGCCCATGCCGATGCCTGCGAGCACAATAAAACCATGCACACTGCGCGCTACGGTCTCACCCTCTTCCGGTGGTGCAAGCTTGGCTTGTTTCCAACCGGCCAATTGTAGTTTCGTTTCGGCCAGCAATTGTTTGCGGCCATCGGCAAACATCCACGGTACCAGATGCCGCCAGTTGGCTCCGGGTAAAGAAGTCATCGCCAGCATGATGCGAATCAATAATAAACCGGCAATGACCAGCCCCAGAATTTCATGCACTTCAAAACCAAGTGTTTCTTCAACCGCAGCACCGGGTATTGATGGCGCATGTGCTTCATGCGCAAAAGCTGGTGTGATAAATGATGAGGTGGCAACGGGCACAGGCATATCCTCCACTTCAGGCACATCCATCAATTCACCAATGGCCAGCTGGGTTAGCATGCATAGCGCCAATAGGCTGTGTAAGATGCGAATCGGTTTGGCATAATTTTCTGTACTCATGTTTAAACTCCGGTGATCTTATTCATGCGTAGACGTAGCGCATTGAGTTTGATGAAGCCACCTGCATCTTTTTGATCATAGGCGCCTTCATCATCTTCAAAGGTGCACAAGCGCTCATCAAACAAGGATTGATCCGAACGACGGCCAACCACATCGACGTTACCCTTGTATAATTTGAGTCGCACATCGCCATTGACCGTCACTTGTGACGCATCAATCGCCTGCTGCAGCATGATGCGTTCCGGCGCAAACCAGTAACCATTATAGACCAATTTGGCGTAGCGCGGCATAAGCTCATCTTTGAGGTGGGCTGCTTCACGATCGAGTGTAATCGATTCAATGGCCCGATGCGCTCTAATCATGATGGTGCCACCCGGTGTTTCGTAACAGCCGCGTGATTTCATGCCGACAAATCTGTTTTCGACAATATCAATGCGGCCAATGCCGTGTTTGCCGCCGATGCGATTGAGTTCGGTGAGCACCTGTGCAGGAGTCATGCTCACGCCATTGATGGCTACGATATCACCCGTTTGATAGGTTAATTCGATATATTCAGCCTGGTCCGGTGCCTGTTCGGGTGACACACTCCAGCGCCACATCGATTCAGAAGGTTCACACCATGGATCTTCCAAATCGTAACCTTCATAGGAAATATGTAATAAATTGGCATCCATCGAATACGGGGATTTCGAGCCTTCACGTTTGCGTTCCACCGGAATGCCGTGTTTTTCGGCGAAATCGAGCATATCTTTACGCGATACCAGATCCCATTCACGCCACGGCGCAATCACTTTCACATCCGGCTTTAAGGCATAAAAACCCAGTTCAAAGCGCACCTGATCATTGCCCTTGCCGGTTGCGCCGTGCGATACAGCATCAGCACCTTCTGCATCAGCAATCTCGATCATGCGCTTGGCGATCAAGGGGCGGGCAATGGATGTGCCGAGCAGATATTCACCTTCATAAATCGCATTGGCACGAAACATCGGATAGACATAATCGCGTACAAACTCCTCGCGAATATCTTCGATATAGATGGATGACACGCCGCCCGCCTTGGCTTTGGCGCGGGCTTCTTCGACTTCATCACCCTGACCCAAATCGGCGGTGAAGGTGATCACCTCGCAGTCGTAGGTGTCCTGTAACCATTTCAGAATGATGGAGGTGTCCAAGCCACCGGAATAGGCAAGAACTGCCTTGTTTACTTCAGAATGCGCCATGTTGTAATCCTTACCTTGCTTATATTTTCAAGCCTTTGCAGCCATGCATCAAAGGGGCACAGAGACTACACGCCAGCCATGCACCTTTCCAAGGCCGGTTGTTTTGTTGTGCCTGAATTCAAATGGTCAGCTTCAAACTTTAATAAATTCGTTTTCCATGTCTGACCGCAGTTGAAACCACCGAGTCCCGTGCTGGCAACGATACGGTGACAGGGAATCAGCAGCGGCAGCCGATTGGCCTTTAAGGCCTGACCGATGCCGCGTGGGGAGCTGTGCAATAGCTTGGCGAGATCACCATAGCTGCAGACTGCACCGGGCGGGATATCCAACAAGGTAGTGCGCAGGCGCTGTTGAAATGCTGTGTTGGCAGCAGATAGGGGCGGTAGCGGGCTGGATTCGGCATTAAAATAAGCCGTTAGCCAAACCGAGACAGGATCGGTGTGTTTTGATAAATGCTGTTGTGTTGCTGATTGTTGCAGCCATAAATGCTGGCAATGGCTGCCATTCCAGTCATAGATGATATCTCCAAGTGCCGAGGAAAATAGATAAATCATGCAGTCATGGTAACAGATGATTAGTTTGCGCGCATGGATTGGGCGTTGTTTTTTTCGGCACTGATTTCTTCCACGTTGTTTCCGGGTGGTTCAGAAGTGCTATTGCTTTACCGTCTCAACGAAGGCGCAGCTGTGATCGATGTTGTATTGATTGCTACGCTTGGCAATGTGCTCGGCAGCCTGATTACCTACGGCATGGGGCGTTTGGGCAACGAGGTGGTGCATAAAAAGTATTTGTCTATTTCAGAATTGAAAATGAAGCGTGCTGAGGCATTTTTTAATAAGTACGGTTATCCATCGTTGCTGCTGGCCTGGTTACCTATTGTTGGTGATCCTTTATGCCTGGTTGCAGGCCTGTTGCGTTGTAATATGATGTTGTTTTTTATCTTGGTGACAATAGGTAAACTGGCGCGCTACGCCTTGCTGGCACTGCCTTTTATGGCTTAAAGAAACACCAGTAGCACCCATTCAAGAGTTGCGGTTCAATATTCAACTGAGCAATTCGAGCCACAGCGGCAACGTAAACAGCGACAACACAGTGGTTAATGTCACTGCTTCGGCATACAGCCCTACATCGAGTTTAAAGCGATCACAAATCACCAGACCCAACACCATGCTGGGCATGGCTCCTTCAATCACCACCGGAGCCAGATAGTCTTCCGGCATACCGACACCGAGGCTGGCGCTCCATGCAATCATGGGCATCAGCGCCAGTTGAATGATAATGACAGGCAATAATACCGGAATGCGCGCCATCCAGCCGGATTGCCAGCGCAAAGCCATGCCTACAGACAATAACATCAGCGGTACCACGGCCGCAGACAAGGTGTCCAGGGTTGTGTCCAGCCAATCGGGCATCGGGATGGCCATCAGGCTGAGTGTGATGCCGGCCACTGCGGCCCAAATAGCTGGCACCTGCAACAGGCTGAGTAAGGGATGCATGGCATCACCTGCTTTACCATAATGACGAGCTAAAATGATGCCAAGGGTGAATAAAATCGGTGTGCTGGCCAATAGATCAAAGTGAATCGCTACGACTTGTGCCCACGTGCCAAAGGTCTGGGTCAATACCGGCAGCCCCAGATAAGAGAAATTACCAAAAGCTGAGGCCAACAACAATGCGCCAACCGCTTTATTGCTGTTGCCGGGCATAAATGCTGCCACCAGTTTACCATTGCCATACAACAAAAAAGCCGCCAATAGCGATAACAATACACTTAGCGATGCAACCAGCGGAATACGCACAGTGTTCAGGCCGACCGGAAACTGCCACAGCACATGCACAACCAAAGCGGGTAGAAAAATATGGTAAACGGCCTGGGTTAAATGCGTGCGCACATTTTCAGCCGATGTTTGACCAAGCACCATGCGCCAGCCAATGCCGGCAGCAATAATGATGGCCATGCCAATTAATACATTCAACATGGGCGTAGCTTATCTGATTAACAGAAGACTAATAACCCTTGTGAGACTGTATTACATTTTATATTGGCGTTGCAGACTGCGTTTAATATCTTTTTCTTTTAGATCATGGCGTTTGTCATGCGTCTTTTTACCGCGTGCCAGGCCTATTTCCAGTTTGATGAAATTGCGTTCGTTAAAATACATTTTTAACGGCACGAGTGTGAGCCCTTTTTCGTTGAGCTTGCCCATCAAGCGTTCAATTTCTTTGTGTTTTAACAACAATTGACGCGAGCGCGCAGGGTCATGGGGATTATTCAATGCAGCAGGCTTGTAGGGGCTGATATGGCAGCCAATTAACAGCATGCGTTCCTGGCGGATAATGCAATGCGCTTCTGCTAAATTGGCCTGACCCTGACGAATGGATTTCACTTCAGGGCCGAGCAAAATCATGCCTGTCTCAATGGTTTCTAAAATGTGATATTCGTGTCGAGCCCGACGGTTAACAATAGCCATGGGCGAATGCTAACGTAAAGTGAGCCTTAATACCTGCCCCAGCGATCCTTACGGCGAAATTTCAAACGCGGCAGAATAAGCCCTAGCAGAATACCCAACAAAATGGCTCCGCCACCGAGCATGAACCAGCGCTGTTGAGCGCCGCTGCGGATGTCTTTTGTTTCCTGGCGCAAATCATCATAGGCCTGTTCGGCTTGACTGGCTTTGATTTGCAAGGCTTTGTTCTCATCAGCAATGAGCACAGCATTGGCGGCTGTTTTACGGATGCGTGTCAGCTCGTTCTGTAGTTGTTTGTTGTCTCCGCTTAATTGTTTGCCTATCTGTTCCAGTGATTTTTTATCTTGTTTTAAGCGCTTGAGTTTGCTCAACTCTTTTTCCGCCCATGCCAAACGATCACGGGCAGCGGGTGATTTCATAAGGTAGCGGCTTAATATCCAGCCTTCTTTACCTTTGGCTGTGCGTACACGTGTGTAGCCTGCATCAGATTGTTCCAATACACGCACGGCGGCACCGCTCGGTAACATGCGTACGATAGAAAAGCTGGTGCCTTGGCCGGAGCGCAGGGGTAATTTGGCCTGATCGACAATGTAGCGAGTCTCGGCCTGGGCTAAGGTGATCCCGCTGAATAACGCAATAATGATCAATAAAGCTTTCATAACTGTCTCCATCACCCTAAAATAGCGCGGCATATTAAGGTGAACTATCCTACAGTTAATACAATTTATCAACAAACTGGGGCAAAGCCCCACATTTATTGAATAATTTCCTTGATTGCGCGGGTTTCTCAACTATAATACAGCTGGATGGAATGTTAGAAGGGGATTTTTCATGTTCAAGTTACGATTATTGTTACTTACTTTATTGTTGATGGTTTCATCGTGCAGCACTGTTGATGCGATTTTTGGCCCAGATGAACCGGAAGTGGCTGTGGCAAGTACGAAGGATCAGATTGCCTCTGAAAATGATCAGCTCGGTAGTGATGTTTCCGATCTGCGTGCCCAGTTGAAGCAAATCAAACAGGATATTGCCGATAAAAAGGCCATGAAAGCAGCCGAACTGGCGCGTCTTGAAGCCGAACAGCAGGCCGAACAAAAGGCCAAACAAAACGCTATTCCAAAAGATAGATTATGGGTCACCGTTTCGTTTCGGTCCGGCTTCATGGAGCTGACCAGTGATTCTCGCGCAGCCTTGAAACGATTGGCTGCAAAATTCCTTTCCAAAGATCGTACGCAGACCATCGAAGTGCGTGGGTATACCGATGATGAGCCGATTGGTGGTTATGCCAACAGCCGTCATACCCCGCGTCATCCCTACAAAACTAACCTGGCTTTGAGTCAGGCACGAGCCGACAATGTGTCTGATGTGTTGATTGGAGCCGGTTTATCATCGGCAATTGTGAAGGCTGTGGGGTTCGGTGCAAACGATTATGTTGCTGATAACAGTACAGATGAAGGGCGACAGAAAAACCGCCGTTCAGAAATTCATTTAATCAGCCAATAATAAGAATGTTAAGAATAGCCTGGTGAGAGCCGGGCTATTTTTTTGCCTGCGGCGGAGTGGTGGTGATTACCCGAGCATGGCTTTTGGGTAGTCATCAGAAAGTGTAAAATTCGAAGAGGGGTCGTCGATGTCAGACAGCGTCATCAATAAACAAACAGAATTTAGATTTCCAATGGTGATTGCAATCACTGCACTGATCCTGTCGCTGACATCAGGCATTGTGAATTATAGGCAGAATAATTTATCCAATCTCGAGAGCAGTTTGAGAGATACCCGTGATCAACTGCAATTGGCCAAAAACGATATTACTGATATCAGAATGAAAACCGTGCAGCAGTTGGTAGATGCAGAACTTGCAGTAAAAAACCAAGCGCATTTGAAGGTTGAAAACATTCAACTCACAGAGAAATTACGTGAGTCAGGAGTTCGAATGGGTGAACTCGAAGCCCAGATAAGGCGCATGGATCATCAGTTAAGCCAGCAAAAAACAGCGTTGAAACGGGCGGGCAGAAAAGCCAAAGCTTCAGAAAACACCGGCTTGAAGAAAGTTAGTTTGTCGGTTCAATCGGGCGTTTCGCCAGCATCAGCCAATGTGGACATTTACATGAAACATGTCAGCGCAATAGTGAAACAGGAGCTTGTATCGGCCATTCAAGCCAAGGGTTTTAAGCCGAAGTTTCCAAAACTATTGGACTCGATGAACCTGAGTAGTCAAACAACGGTGTATTATTATCATCGCAGTTATGAGGCTGTGGCTCAAGATATGGTCAAGCTGCTTGCGGCCAGCAGCCATGATGTGGTGACGTTAAAGCGCGGAGCGAGTCCTTACGCTAAAAATAAAATTATCGTCCACGTTATCGGTCGCTAAGCAATGGGTCTAAATACTTGGTTACTGGCGCGGAGATTCAAGTCTATGGAAGTTCAACCTTCTGAGGATTCAATCCAGGCGCTGTATAATGATTTGCATTAAGGCTGCAATGTGAGTGTCGGCATCATTTAAAGCAGGGATATAACGATACTGCTGACCGCCTGCATCAAGAAAATAGTCGCGGTTTTCCATGCCAACCTCTTCGATGGTTTCCAGACAATCGGCCGAAAAACCCGGGCAGATCACATCCACAGACTCCACCCCCTGCTTGCCCCATTCTTTCAGTGTTGCATCGGTATAAGGCTGTAACCACGGCTCTCTGCCAAAACGTGATTGAAAAGCGACATGGGCTTGCTCATCATTGAGTTCGAGGCGCTGGCTGAGTAACCGGGCTGTTTTGCGACAATGGCAGGGGTAAGGGTCACCCGATTTGAAATAACGCTCTGGAATACCGTGGTAGCTCATCAGCAAACGCTGGCTACGCCCGTGTTGCTGCCAGTATTGTTCTACACTTTGAGCCAGCGCATCGATGTAGGCGGGATGATCATAATAGGCATCGATCAGGTGTAATTCAGGAATGCGTCGCCATGATTTCAGCACCTTGGCAACGGCATCAAAGGTTGAGGCTGTCGTGGTGGCAGAGTATTGGGGGTAGAGTGGCAGAATTATAATTTTACGACAATTCTTTGTGCGCAAAGCTTCAAGGCCTGCTTCGATGGATGGGTTGCCATAACGCATGGCAAGTTCGACATGGATGTGCTCCCCCAGTTTGTCCTGCAAGGCCAGATGCAGTTTGTGACATTGTTTTTTACTGATGGCCAATAATGGCGAACCTTCATCAGTCCATACTTTGCGATAGGCAGCCGCTGATTTGGCCGGGCGAATATTGAGAATGACAATGTGTAATACCAGCCACCATAACCAGCGTGGTTGCTCCACCACACGCGGATCCCAAAGGAATTCTTTGAGATAGGTGCGCAGCGCTTTGGCTGTGGGTGCATCGGGGGTGCCGAGATTGGTTAGTAATATGCCAATGGATGCAGGCTGTTGATGATCAAAATCCGCTTTTGCACTGAAACTCATTGTGAATCCTCGTTGTCTCTTTTTAAGTTTTCTGCTGTGTTGATTTGCCTGAATTCAAATTGTCGTGAAAACAATCAACGTATCTCAAAGCTTTGCGCCAGTTCAGAACAATCACCGGTTGAATATGAAATGGCTGTAACCTCGGCTGCGGGTGGCCCGTGCGCAAGCCAGTTTTGCATGCTTTGCAATGGCAGTGTATCACCCGATAAACAAGTCTCGACACTGCCGTCGGGCAAGTTTCTGACCCAGCCATGCAGACCTAATTCGTTTGCCTTGAGGTGGGTATAATAACGGAAACCAACAGCTTGAACGCGGCCTTGTATATGAGCCAGAATACATTGCTGTGGCATTATGAACCCGGCCTGATAATGGTATCTGCCACCTTGGCAGAGCGCTGCGGATAATCGGTCGAATAATGCAGACCACGCGATTCCTTGCGTTGTTGTGCGCTTTGCACAATCAAATCGGCCATCAGGGCAATGTTACGTAATTCCAGCAGATCCTGACTGAGCGGGTGTTTCCAATAATATGATGCGATTTCTTCCTGCACGATACGCAAGCGGCGTCGAGCCCGCCGTAAACGCTCATCTGAGCGTACAATGCCAACATAGTGCGACATCGTGGCACGAATTTCATCCCAGTTCTGCTTGATTTGGATGCGTTCCGTTTCAGGCACGATACCTGAATCATCCCAGGCAGGGACATGGCATGGCGCAGGGATTGGCTGTTTGAGTACCTCAGTGGCACAATAATCGGCCATCACGAGACACTCCAGCAATGAGTTGCTGGCCAGCCGGTTGGCTCCATGCAGCCCGGTACAGGCGGTTTCACCGATGGCGTATAAGCCTTCAAGATCGGTTTTTCCATGCACATCGGTCTGGATGCCACCGCAGCTATAATGTGCTGCCGGCACAACCGGAATGGGTTGCTGCATGATATCCAGCCCCAAATCCAACAGGCGCGAACATATATTGGGGAAATGATCATCGATCAGTGTTTTAGCCATACTGCGCGCATCGAGATACATGCAGTCCACACCCTGCTTTTTCATTTCATGATCAATGGCACGCGCGACAATGTCACGTGCAGCCAGCTCACCACGTTGATCATAATCAAATAGAAAACGTCGCCCTTGAGCATCAACGATATGCGCACCTTCACCGCGCATGGCTTCAGAAATCAACATATTCGAGCCCTGGCGGTGAAATAAGCAGGTCGGATGAAACTGAATAAACTCCAGATTCATGACACTGCATCCAGCTCGCCAGGCCATGGCGATACCGTCACCTGTGGCAGCATGCGGATTGGAGGTGTAGAGATAGACTTTGCCGATACCGCCGGTGGCCAGAATCGTTTGCCGGGCTGCGATGCTCAGTACCTCGCCGTGGGGATTGAGCACATAAGCACCCAGGCAGCGATTGTGTTGATCCAGTTTTGTCGTAATCAGATCAATCGCCGTGTGCTGTTCCAAACGGGTAATATTGGCATGCGGTGCGACTTGCGATAACAGAGCCTCACCAATGGCGCGACCAGTAGCATCCTGTACATGAGCAACACGCCTGCTGCTATGCCCCCCCTCTTTGGTGAGGTGTAGACTGCCATCTGCTTCATCAAAGCGGGTGCCGAGAGCAATCAACTCATCAATCATATCGCTGCTATGCTTGATTGTGGTGCGCACGACATCTTCATGGCACAGACCCACACCGGCAGCTAGCGTATCCTGCACATGCGATTCGATCGAATCCTTATCTGAAACCACGCCGGCAATGCCACCTTGTGCATTCCATGTGCTCGAATCCTGAAAACGGCCTTTATTGACCAGTATAACCGATCCATGTTGAGCCAATCGGCTGGCAGCCAGTAGCCCTGCCGCACCGCTGCCAATAATCAGATAATCACATTGCAGTTGCCGTTTTGAGAGGGGGTCAGGCGCATCAACTTGCGATAATTGCGTGTCCGATAACAAGGCTTTATCCGGCCGGGACAATTTTGCCCTTTTTGATACTGAAAATATCGAGCTGCTTTTGACCCACGCCAGCGGCATCAAAACGCACATGACCAGTCATGGCCGGGAAACCGTCCTGATCGCGTAACTCTAGCAGCAGGGCTTGTTTCTTGAGCCCCAAACGGCTGGTCATGATGGTGGCAATGCGCATGGTGTCATAAGCCAAATTCATTAGCTGGGAGGTGTTTTCATCACCCCAGACATCGCGGTATTCAAGCTTAAACTGACGTATGGCAGGGTCTTCATTGTTTGTTTGTTGCGAAATACTGGAGCCGGCAAAACGCGCCCGCGATAAATAGCGGCCACGATCATCGAGTAAATGCCCATCCTGCCAGCGGTTGCTGCCATAAAGTGGGATATGTGAAATGTCGGCGTAGGCGAGCTGACCTGCCAGTAAGGCGATTTTTTGTCCCTTTAAAGCCAGATAAATAGCATCGAAATTAACCGGCATGTGAATTTCCATATCCATATCGGGCAGGAATACATTTAAATCTTCATCCAGCTCTGAGAGTAATACATCATCATCGGTTGCGAAGCGTAATTGTCGCAGCTGATCACGAAAATCGAGTTTGCCGGGCTCAAGACTCAGGGTTTCCAGCACTTCACCGCCGAGCGCTTCAAATGAAGCTGTAAACATAGCCGCTTCTTTTTGACTTTCACCCTCTGTTGTAATCACCACCATGCGTTTAGCCTGATGATTCCAGGCATACAAAGCCATCACATCAATTTGCACCAATGGCGAGAGGGTATGTATAAACAAGGCTGGTGAACGCTGCGCCAAATGTGTGCGTCCGGTCAGGCTGATGACTGGAATAGCAGGCTTGAGATAGGGTATGATGGCTTCGGTTGCATCGGCCAATAAGGGGCCGACAATAATATTAACCGATTCATTGGCCAGCTGGCGATAAGCCTTGATTGCGCCGGCTGGCTGTGAAGCCGTATCTTCTATGCGCAAGGTAATATATTTATCGAATGCCAGGGCAGCCAGAGATAGGCGAATGCCACGCAAGGCCTGTTGACCATAACGGGCATAACGACCCGTTAAGGGTAACATCACCCCAATGGTGGCGGCACTGATTTTGCCACTCGCCCACGCTTGTAGTTGTTCGTTTTCATGGCTCTGAGGCATTAGCGTGGATAATAATGCGGCGATATCGGCGACACCGGCGACATCGCCGTTCATCAAATGGGCTCGTCCGGCGTAGAGGGCAAAGAGAGGTAACAGCTCAGATGATAATGAGCCATTTGTCATATGCTGTTTGATGCTGGTCATGGAGGCGCGACGGGCAGCCATGCGTAACCAGCTATCGCGTCCTGCGGTATCAATTTGTGCGGCAGCCAGTAACCAGGCAATGGCGGTGCTTTCTTCAGCATTTTGCAGCAATGCAGGGCCGGTATCGAACACCTCATCGACCAGTTCATGCGTTAAACGCGGATGCTGTAGGGCAAGCGTTAAATGCTCTAGCGCCCGATTGCCATCATCCTGCTGTAACCACCAGCGAGCCAACCAGAGGTGGGCATAAGGGATCAAAGCATGCTCTTGATGCATCTGCATGACCTTCAGCATGGTGTCACGAGCTTTTGGCAGACCATGTTCCAGCATCAGTTGAGCGCGGCGAAAGGCGGCTTCCTGGCGGATCAAACTGACATCACCCTGCATCAATGTCTCAAGCTGTTGAATCATTGTATTGAGATCAGCACCAGCTTGGGCTTGTTGCATCAAGGCTTGAATTTCAGCCGCACTTTGTGGTGCGGCAACCATATGAAAAGTCGAACCAGAGATGTTTTGGGCCGCTGATGAGCTGGTCTGGCTGGGTGTTTTTGGCTGGCAGGCGCTGAGTAAAAGCAAGGCGCTGGCCGCAGCCAATAGCATGATAGGCATTGCAGCCGGCAAGGTAGGAAGATAACGTGTCCACAACATGGATTCGCAGCCTAAACATCAATCGACATGCGGCCAACTGTTCGTCGTTGCCACGCCAATCGGAAACCTGTCCGATATGACTTACCGTGCGGTCGAAACATTAAAAAGCGTCCATATCATTGCCGCCGAAGATACACGCAATAGTCGCAAGTTATTGCAGTGTTATGGCATCACTACGCCAATGATTGCGGTGCATGAACACAATGAACTGGCCATGCTGGATAGTCTGCTGGTGCGCTTGCAGCAGGGTGAAGATATTGCCTTGATCTCCGATGCCGGTACGCCATTGATTTCTGATCCGGGTTATCGGCTGGTGCGCGGCCTGCGCGCCAAAGGCATACGCATCACACCCTTGCCCGGTGCGAGCAGCGTATTGACTGCGCTGTGTGCGGCGGGTTTGCCTACCGATCATTTTCGTTTTGCCGGCTTCTTGCCACGCAGTGGTAAATCGCGTCAGCAGGCTTTGGGCCGCATCAATGGTTCGGATGAGACGACGGTATTATTGGAATCACCACGCCGTTTGTTGGCCACACTGAAAAATATTCAGGTCTGCATGGCAGCATCACGCGAGATTGTGGTGGCACGAGAGTTAACCAAGCTGTTTGAAGAAATCATCCACGGCACAGCTGCAGAATTGATCACCTATTTTGAACAGCAGCCACCACGTGGAGAAATTGTATTGCTGATTGGTCCTGCGGCAGATGAGGCGATTGAGCTGACCGATCAGCATATTCTTGAAGCGCTGGCGAGTTCGGCCATGCAGGCATTGCCGCCTTCGGCACGGGCGAAAGCGGTGGCCAATATGCTGGGCATTGCCAAGGCGCGGGTTTATGCCTTGATTACGGGCGAAGCTTGATTGGTTTCACCGCTTTGATTTACAACAGTCAGTCGACAGTGTGCCTAAAGCGAGCTGGAACGATTGAGCCCGAACGAATGAGCCCGAAACTATGAGTACGAAACTGGGGCAAGTGGGAGAAGATCAGGCGGCTAGCTATTTGCGACATCGGGGTTACCGTATCCTGGGGCGCAATATACGGCTGGCGCGCGGTGAACTGGACATTGTAGCAGAGCGTGGTGAGTTATTACTTTTTATCGAAGTTAAAGCGCATAAAACACGTGAATCCGGTTTGCTGGCAGTGCATGCGGACAAATGTACCAGGCTGCAATCGGCGGCGGAATGCTGGTTGGCTCAGCATCCGGATTACCAGCATTTGCAATGCCGCTTTGATTTAATACTACTCACCCCTAGAATCGGCTTACCCTTGTGGGTTGCACCCCACATTGAGCATATGGAGGATATTATCCGGTGAGTGCCAAACAGTCCGACTCTCAAGCTGCTGACTCTCAAGCTGCTGACTCTCAAACAGTCGCCCCTCAATCAGTCGAGCCTCAATCAGCGGGGTCATTGATTCAACAGGCCATGATTCAACAGGCTTTTTCCGATGGCATCGCACTGCGCCAACAATGCATGGCCGACTTGCCCGAAGTCTTATTAAACGCCGCTGCTGTGATGATTGAGTGTCTTGAACAGGGTGGTAAAATACTGGCTTGCGGCAACGGTGGTTCCGCCGCCGATGCGCAGCATTTTGCCGCTGAACTGGTGAATCGTTTTGAAATCAACCGGCCGGGTCTGGCTGCAGTAGCGCTGACTCATGATGCCTCTGTGATTACCAGTATCGCCAATGACTTCTCGTTTGCGCAGGTGTTTTCCCGTCAGGTTGAGGCGTTGGGTCGACGGGGCGATGTACTGCTGGCGATTTCAACCAGTGGCAATTCGGAAAATGTCGTGGCTGCTGCGACAGCTGCCCGGGCAACAGGCATGAAAACCATTGCGCTGACCGGTGGCGAAGGCGGTGGCGCACTCGGGCAGAGTGAAGATATACATCAGCATGTTAACATAGCCCATCATTCGACCGCCCGCATTCAGGAAATGCATATCACCTGTTTGCATATTCTGTGTAGCCTGATTGATAAAAAACTATTTGGAGGCACTTCATGATCATCAAACCCTTATCCTTGAAAAAGCTTAAAACCGTACCGCTGGCTCAGCGTAAAGTGGATAGTGACAGCAAAGATTTCGGTGCGCCGTACAAGGCGGGTAGCGGTTTGGATAACTTTTTGTGCAGCTTGCCGAATCTGGGCTGTGCAGCTGATTTGTTTCATTTGCGTGATGCCATTGTATCGGCTTACCGTAATAAAAATGCCATTATTTTAGCTTGTGGCGGTCATGTGCTCGACTCCGGCTTGGGGCCATTAATCTGCCGTTTGATTGAACAGAAAATAATCTCCGGCCTGGCATTAACTGGTGCTGCTCTCGAGCAGGATGTCGAAATTGCGATTTCAGGGCGCACCGTTACAGCGCATGAAGGCGAACTCAGTGATGGCCATTATTGTATTACTGAAGAAACAGGCTGTTTGATCAATGATGCAATTAATTTTGGTGCGCTGGAAAATGTGGGCATCGGTCACAGTGTCGGCAAACGACTGCATGCTTCGGAGTTTGAGCATCTGGATCATTCGGTGCTGGCCACGGCATACCATTATGGTGTGCCTGTTTCTGTGCATCCGGCCATTGGTGCCGATGCATTTTGTTTTCATCCGGCCGCGCGTGGTGAATCTCTGGGTGCAACGAGCATCAGAGATTTTAGACTATTGGCCGGCATGATGGCGGCTTCGAGTCATGGTGTGGTGATCAATGTTGCATCGAGTGTGGTGATGCCGCGTGTGTTATTGCAGGCAGTCGATGCCGCACGCAACGTCGGTAAAACGATTGAATCGGTTACCACTGCGGTGATTGATCCAGCGGCCAGTTCTTCGGCTATTACGGATGTGGTGAATCGTTTATCCCTGCCGAATGGTGCGGGTTATTGGTTATCAGGCCCCGATGAAATACTTGTGCCCTTGCTCTTTGCGGCTGTGTTGGAAGCATTGGGCGATGAAATCGTCTAGGGAACGGAATCCCTGCTGAATAAAATTGAGGAGCTTTTATGCCATTGTTACGACTCTTTACACTGATTTTTATTTCACTCTCTTTGCCCGGCTGTTTTGTCAGTGCCGTGGTCGGTGGTGCGGCTGCAGTAGGTAATACAGTTCAGGATGAACGCAGTGTTGGACGACAGTTTGATGATACTGTGATCGCATCCAAAATAGATGCCCGGCTGATTGCCGAGCGCGATATGCCTTCTCGCTGGGTCAGTGTTGAAGTGATTAACGGCCATGTAACCTTGATTGGTCATTTGCCCAGCCGTAAACATATTGATCGGGCGATTTATATCACCAAACAAGTTAAAGGTGTTGTCGATGTGCAGGATAAGCTGTTGGTTGGCAAGCCGAAAATTGGCACGATGATGTCAGATACTTGGGTTACCACGCGCATCAAACGCCAGTTCTGGAATGATAAGCTGGTGTCCGGTTATAAAATCCATGTTGAGACAGTCAATGGAAAAGTTTATCTGCAAGGTGTCGTCAACCAGCTTGTGGAGCGCCAGCGTGCCAAGCAGATCGCCCGCGCCACACCGGGTGTTACGGCTGTGATTGATATGATGCGATCCGGCCAGTAGTAACTGATAGCGATGTCTCAAACAACTGATCTGCAGCAGGCTTTAGCTCAGGTGGAGGCTTGGAAAGTAGCCGGTAAAACAATCGTGTTCACCAATGGTTGTTTCGATCTGTTGCATCCCGGTCATATCGATTATCTGGAAAAAGCAGCAGCCTGTGGTGATGTTCTGATTATCGGGCTCAATGATGATGCATCGATTGCCCGTTTAAAAGGCGATTCCCGGCCGATTAAGCCTTTATGCGATCGTATGATCATGCTGGCAGGACTGCGTGCGGTGGATCTGGTGATCCCTTTTTGTGAAGATACGCCGTTGAATCTGATTACCGCATTGATGCCGGATATATTGATCAAGGGTGGTGATTATACAGCCGATGATATTGTTGGAGCGACTGAAGTGCGCGAGGCTGGTGGCGAAGTGCGGGTAATTCCATTCGTGGCCGGTTATTCCAGCTCAGAGCTGATTCAACGCATCAAGGATAGTTGATTTTTTTAAAAAGAGGGAGCCTTCAACTTCCTCACGGATTGCATTTGTATCTATTCGAATGAAGCAGGGTGGGTTCCGACTATTTTCGTGACTATCTTATTTTAGTCTTGCCTGAATTCAAGTCATAAGTGCAATCTCAAAATACTGTTTCAAGTGGCCATCGATGGTGAGTATGTTGATAAAATGTGTTTGACCTAAAATATCCTGTGATCGTGCCAGCCAAAACTTTTTTATCGCAATTGGTTTAGACCTGAACGGTTTGTAATGCCACCATACTGAAGCATTAAATTCCCTCGCCGAAAGACACACGTTCACTGCCGGAAAATACCGGTGTGGTGAGATATTTTTCACCACCATCGGGAAAGATAGCGACGATTTCTCCAGCTTTACCTGCTGCCGCGAGTGCTTCACCAACCTTTAAAGCTGCCGCCAAGGCACAGCCGCAGGATTGACCGCAGAGTATACCTTCTTCGGAGGCTAAGCGCTGGGTGAAACGATAAGCCACATCGGTATCGATACCGATTTTTTGATCGTGTACCGTGGCATCATAAATACCCGGCACGATACTGGATTCGATATGTTTTAAACCTTCGATACCATGGAATGGAGAATCGGGTTCAGCCGCCACAACCTGAATGTCGGCATTCATTCTTTTTAAATAACGACCTGTGCCGACCAGCGTACCGGAGGTGCCAAGGGAGGCGACAAAGTGGGTAATACTGCCCTTGCTGTCACGCCAGATTTCAGGCCCGGTGGATTCTTCATGTGCGCGGGGGTTGGATGGGTTATTGTATTGATCCGGCTTGAAATAGAGCTCTGGATGATCTTCATAGATTTTGCGTGCATCGAGAATAGCACCGTCGGAGCCTTCCAGCGGATCGGAAAAAATCAATTCAGCCCCAAAGGCGCGACAAATGCGTTTGCGTTCCTCTGATACATTACCCGGCATCACCAGTCGTACACGGTAACCCATAACGGCTCCGATCATGGCCAGCGCGATGCCGGTATTGCCGGATGTAGAATCGAGGATGGTTTTACTTTTATCCAGCAAGCCCTGTTGAATACCTTCACGTATCATCCATAAAGCAGGGCGGTCTTTGACCGAACCACCCGGATTACAGCGTTCCAGCTTGGCATGGATGTGAATATTGTCCGGCAAATAGCTGGGGATGTTTTGTAACTGCACCATGGGCGTATTGCCGATTAAATCTAAAATTGCACTCACGTATTCACCTTTCCTCATGCTGATTTTTCAGTTTGCCGTATCTTGAGATAGCTCAAAAGCGGGTGAATCATGGCAGATCAATGTCAGTTGCCAAGTATATCTAAAATATCTGCGGCTCTGGCTTGTGTAAATGGCCAGCTCAATGGCGTGGCATGATTCAGGAAAGCGTGCAGTTTTTGTGCATCAACCCCCATCAATCGCAGGCTTTGCAGGCTTACACTGCCATCACGTTTGGATAATTTGCTGCCATTGGCTTCACACAACAGGGCATGATGGATGTAAACAGGCTCTGGTTTTTGCAATAATTCCTGCAATAAACGATGGATGCCAGTGCTGTCGCGTAAATCCTCACCGCGAATAATGTGGCTGATATGTTGTTCTGCATCATCAACGACGACGCTCAGGTGATAACTAAAGCTGATATCTTTACGGCCAATGACAATATCGTGATCGATCTGTGCCGGATACCTTTTTCCAGAGCCGTCCTGCCAGCTTAGATTCTCTCCTGCCTTGGTCAAAGCCTTTTGAACATCCAGTCGCCAGGCATAGGGCTCATGCTTCATGCGCTGTTGCTGTTGATTGAAGTCCAGGTTTCTACAAGTGCCGGGATAGATGGGGGCTGAGCTTTCAGCCTGAGGAGCTGAAGGCATGCGGTTTATTTCTTGCTGGATATCCTTGCGGGTACAGAAACAGGGGTAAACCACAGCCATGTTTTTCAGTTCCAGCAGCGCCTCTTGGTAGGCGGCCAGACACTGGCTTTGATAACGCACTGGCTGCGGCCAGCTTAAACCCAGCCAATGCAAGTCTGTGATGATATGCTCGGCGAATTCAGCCCGGCAGCGGGTATGATCAATATCTTCGATGCGCAACAGCAATTCAGCCTGATGCTGTTCGGCCCAGCGGGCGCAATACAAGGCGGAATAAGCGTTGCCAACATGCAATAAACCACTCGGGCTGGGCGCAAAACGTGTTCGATATTGCATGCGTGTTAGGCTGTTTGTTTGTCGCCATTCTGACGCGAAGAGGGTGGTAGAATCATGGCCTGACCCATTTCGCTGCGTTCAGGTCGCATCAACATCTTGATTTCATCACGTAAGGCAAAAACCAGGTCATCATGCGGCACCAGTGTTAAACCATCGCGTACGATGGTCATCGGCTGCACCCCATGCTGGATACGCGCATCGGCCATACGCACCCCGATCAAGGCTGAGCCGGGCTCAATCACGCGCGATTCATAAGATAAACGTTTGCGGTAAGCTTGATCATTCCAGTAGGTATAATTGTAGGGCTTGGCAAACAAACGACGGGTTTGCAGTTGATGGATCATGCTGGCGTGCTTGCTTTCATCTCCTTCCTGCAAGGCCACATAGATGTCGGGAATATGGAATTGCTCATGGGCGAGTCGGGCAATCAACAGATTATGATCGGAGGAGCCGGTCATGATCAGGGCGCAGCCGATTTCTTCAGCATGGCTGATTTCCCAATACAAGGGATCGAGTGCATTGCCACACACAGCCTGATAGCCGGAGCGTTTTAAACGTGTTACTACTTCGGAGTTTAAATCCAGAAAACGCACCTCGCGATCTTCACCCAAAGCCCGGCCAACTTCGGAACCAATTTGGCCGCCACCGATAATCAATACCGAACGCTCATCACCACCTTCAATGTTTAAAACTGTTTTCAATCGACGGGCAACCAGGCTGTACACCAGTACCGATACGATGATGATGATATACACCATGGCCAGTAGCATGTCGGATTGTGGGTAACCCTGCTGTTGCAAGATGAAAGCGAATAAGGAGGTGATGGCTGCTGCGACCACACCGCGTGGTGCCATGCCCGCCAGATAGAGGCTTTCATTGCGTGATAAATGGCTGCCAAGGGTGGATAAAAATACAATCAGCGGGCGCACAACCAGCCCTAAAATCAGGCATAAGATTAAACCCTGCCAGAGATAGGTATACAATATGGATAAATCCATGTGGGCGGCCAGTAATACAAACAATACCGAGATCAGCAGTGTCGATAAGCTGCCTTTAAAGTGTTTAAGGCGTTGAAGATCATGTACTTCCATGCGTTGCAGGGTTGCCCCCATCATCAGCATGGCCAGCAGGCCTGCTTGTGCGCTGATGGAGTCGGCAATCAGAAAGATGCCCCATGCCGATGCCAGCGTCAAAACGGTGCGTAATTCAAAATCCTTCGACCAATGGCTAGCCAGTAACCAGCCGAGCGCACGCCCTCCAGTCATCCCTGCAGCCGCCCCCACCGCGACTTTCAGTAATAGATCCTGGGCTATATCCATGCCGCTCATATTTAAGGTTAATGCAACTTGTAACATCACAATAGCCAGGATTGCACCAATCACATCAATCAGCATGGCTTCAGCGGTTAATACCTGGGAGATATTGCGACCGAGGCGCATTTGTCGCACGATGGGCAAGATTACAGTAGGGCCGCCGACGGATACCAATGCGCCGAACAAGAGCGCCAATGGCCAGTTCATGCCGGCAATATAATGCGCTGCCGAACCGCAGATCAGCATGGTCAGCATGGGGCCGATTAACACCAGATTGCCAACCACCCAACCATTTTCGCGCAGGGCTTTCAAATTCAGGTTTAAACCACCTTCAAACAGAATGATCGCCAAACCCAGTTCGATCAGGGTATGTAGTGCCGGTTCAATGCTTTCGACATGCAGCAAATGCAAGCCAAACGGGCCCAAAGTCATGCCTGCAACAAGCCAGAGCAGAATGGGGGGGAAGCGAAAGCGGGTGGCCAGCATTTGTGCGGTGGTGGCAATCACAACAGCAATGATAAATGTGGTTGTTGGGGTGGCGGTATCGGGAAACATTGCCAATGAGGATGCCTCCATGCTGCGGTATCGGCAAGTCATGTGTTTCAGCTTACCGGCCAGATATGCGTGTAGTATGCCGGAAGTCCTTTGAGCTGTTATACTTCGGCGCAGTATATGAATGATAAACTAATGATGAATAGAACAGGTGAACGAATGACTGCAAACACAAAACAAGAAAATTCAGCGCATAGCCAGCCGCCGGTATTGCTGATTGTAATGGATGGCTGGGGACTCGGTACAGGTGGCCCCGAAGATGCGATTGCGCAGGCCAACACCCCTGTTTTTGATCGTTTAATGAAAAACTATGCCCATACACGGCTGATGACACATGGCTCTCATGTCGGCCTGCCTTCAGATAAAGATATGGGTGGCTCGGAAGTGGGGCACTTGACCATGGGGGCGGGCATGGTGCTCGATCAAGGCCCGACACGTATCAAGAAAGCCATTGCCGATGGTTCCTTTTTCAAATCGGCTGCCTTGCAGCAAATTATCGACGTGGCGCAATCCGGCGGCACCCTGCACCTGCTTGGTTTGTTGTCCGATGGTAATATTCATTCACATTTAAGCCATTACTGCACCCTGATTGAGCATGCTTTTGAGCGCGGTGTTAAAGCTCTGCGTATCCATGCGCTGCTGGATGGGCGTGATGTGGGTATTCAGACGGCACAAGTCTATGTGGCTGAACTGGAAGCCTTGTTTGGCCGTGTGAATCAGCATGATGGTTTTGATTATGCGTTTGCCAGTGCTGCTGGTCGTGAGCAGTTAATTATGGATCGTGATAACAATTGGCCGAAAGTAGCTGCCGGCTGGGATTTGATTGTGCATGGTAAAAGCTCTCAATGCTTTACCAGCATGCAGGCCGGCATTGATTATTTCAGAGCAGAGCAGCCGGATTTGGTTGATCAGGATATGCCCGGCTTTGTGATTGTGGATGATCAGGGCAGGGCGATTGGCCGCATGCTTGATGGTGATGCGGTGGTGATGATGAATTTCAGAGGAGATCGTGCCATTGAAATTACCGAAGCCTTTGAGTTGGATGATTTTAGCGGCTTTGATCGTGGTGTGCGTCCAAACATTACCTATGCAGGCATGATGGTTTATGATGAAGATCGGGATTTGCCGCGTTTGCAACTCATGGGACCCACCAAGGTGGCAAACCCGTTTGGTAAACGCATCCTCGGGCTCGGCATTAAACAGTTCCGCTTGACCGAAACACAGAAATATCCGCATGTGACATTCTTTTTTAATGGTGGTTATCGCAAACCACTCGATGCGAGCATGGAAGATTATATCCTGATTGATTCGGATAAGGGGGTCTCGTTTGCCGATGCGCCGCAAATGAAAGCGGTGGAGATTGCCGATAAAGCGGTGCAGTTGATTGAAAGCGGTGAGTATGGTTTTGGTCTGATGAATTTTGCCAATGCCGATATGGTGGGTCATTGTGGCAAGGTGAAACCAGCCATGCAGGCCATTGAAGCGGTGGATACGGCTGTCGGGCGCATTGTGGCGGCGTTGGAAAAAGTGGGGGGCAGTGCCTTGATTACTGCTGATCATGGCAATGCCGAAGAAATGCTGGTTTATGGCAAGGATAAGCAGAGTGAGCCATGCACCAAACATTCGATCAATCCGGTGCCCTGTATTTTGTTTGATCCGACTTTCGATGGTTCATATCAATTGCGTCAGCCAAGCGGTGATGCCATGCCCAGCTTGGCGAATCTGGCAGCGACACTGTTTGAGATGATGGGTTGTGATGTGCCGGATGATCTGGATGCATCGTTGATTGTGTCGAACCATTAATCCGGGGCTGGTGTAAACTTTTCGCGTTTGGAGAAGCAACTGCGCTTGCGATGATGCCTGGGTATGACAATGATGTTGCTCTCATAGTTCTTCAGGAGTGATGATATGGAACAATTGGATCAAATAGCTGGCATTTTAGCCCTGACAATGGGGGCGGCATGGGCCAGTGGCATCAATTTGTATGCGGCGATTCTGATGCTCGGCCTGATGGGCACAACGGGCAATATCGATTTGCCACCGGGGCTCGAAATACTCACTGACCCGATGGTGTTGATGGCGGCCGGTGTGATGTATGCGGTTGAATTCTTTGCGGATAAAATCCCCGGTGTGGATAGTAGCTGGGATGCTTTACACACATTCATTCGAATCCCTGCCGGAGCCATGCTGGCTGCCGGTGCCGTGGGTGATGTGACACCGGCGCTGGATCTGGCCGCCGGTATTATGGGAGGCGGTTTGGCTGCGGCCACACATGCCACCAAGGCTGGCACGCGTGCCCTGATCAACACATCACCTGAACCGTTTAGCAACTGGACAGCATCAGTCACTGAAGATGTTGCTGTGATCGCAGGGCTCTGGACAGCGTTGAATCATCCGACACTGTTTGTTGGTCTGATGATCGTATTTATTATCCTGATGATTTGGTTGTTGCCTAAAATGTGGCGTGCGATCAAAGCGGTATTCAGGAAAATGCGCAGCTTTTTTGGTGCAAAAGAGCAAAGCCCACTTTCAACCGAGCCATTAAAACAACCGGAGAGCAAGCCGCCATCGCAAGCGATCACCCCGCCGGATAAATAACTGCTGCTCTGCTGCTTTTAAACTATCGCGGTTCAAATCAGTGCTGGCAACCGGGGCAGTAAAAGCTGCTGCGTCCAGCTTGGGTGATGCGTTTGATGTGGTTCGGGCATCGCAAGCAGGCTTTGCCCTGCCGGCCATAGACTTGAAAGCTGTGGGCGAAATATCCGGGTTTGCCTTCGCTGTTCACAAAATCACGAATGCTTGAGCCACCGGCGGCAATGGCTTCCTGCAACACCTGTTGAATCATTTCGAGCAGTAATATAAGTCGGGGGCGGGAAATACGTCCAGCGGCTCTGGCCGGATGAATGCCGGCTCGAAATAAGGATTCTGCGGCATAGATATTACCCACACCAACCACGTTTTTGGCATCCATGATGATGTTTTTAATCGGCGCTTTGCGAGCCTTACAGATGGCGGCCAGATGATTGATATCGAATGTCTGTGCCAGTGGTTCAGGGCCTAGCTTGGCAAACCAGGCATGTGATTGCCACGCATCTGCATCGAGCAGGCCTGCATAACCAAAACGCCGGGCATCGCGATAGCGCAAGCTTTGACCATCGTCGAGGTGAAAACAAACATGTTCATGGGCACCTGCTTTTGCTTGCTGTGGCAGCACATGAAACTGGCCGGTCATGCCCAGATGCCAGACCAGTATTTGGGCTGGTTTCATTTCGTCCAATGTGTTTTGGGCTTGATCAAATGAAAACAACAGGTATTTGGATCGGCGCTGCACATGTTTCAAACGCTTGCCAACCAGACTGGCCAAATCGGGCAAGGCATAACGCAAGCTGTGCCGGTGGCAGGTGACGCTTACAATTTCTCTAGCCTGCAATAGCGGCTCAAGTCCGCGTCGTACGGTTTCAACTTCAGGTAATTCAGGCATGCAAACGTCGCATCAAGGCTTTGCTTGAGAGTACGCGGTCAATGAACAAAATACCATCGAGATGATCGATTTCATGCTGGATGACCCGCGCTTCAAAGCCGACCGCTTCGATTTGTTGGGTCTGGCCAAAGCGATCATCAAAGCGGACAGATATCTCGGCAGCGCGCGGCACCATGCCCACCCAGTCAGGCACAGATAAACAGCCTTCACGACCAAGACGTTCCCCGTTGGCCGATGTGATGACCGGATTGGCCATCAATAATACACCGTGGTTTTTGCATGGTCTGAGGCTGGCACTGCAATCGATCACAATCATGCGCCTGTTATCACCGACCTGTGGTGCGGCGATGCCAACCCCGCCGGGGCCTGCTTGCATTGTCTGCTGCAAGTCTGAAAAGGTGTGCTGCAAGGCAGCATCGAACAGGGCTACAACATCAGAAATGCGACGCAAATGTGCATCGGGATGGGTTAATATGCTTGGCATTGCAGTGGGTGTGGGGAAGGAAGCGTTAAAGTACAGCGTCATCCAACACATGCAGATCGACATCAACACCGATCTGCTTGGCTACGGCATCGAGTGCAATTTGCATTGCATCACCTTGGCCTGCAGCTGCGACCTCCAATACCATCATATATACATTACCTTGTTTTATCGCGTTGGATTCAGTGGGATTAGATTCGGTGGCTCTGGATTGGGTCGAGACATCCACAACCGATATACCGAGAGTCGATAAAGCCTCGGTGACGGCGTGTACAATGCCGGCTTTGTCGGCACCATGTACGGTGATCACATGGTCCGGTTCCAAGGCTGGAGCAGATGCTTCTTCATCGCTGATGGTTTGTGATTGCACGGTTAAACGTGTGCGTTGTTCAAGCTCGGCCAAAGCCGCTTTTAATTCACTGATACTGCGGTTTTCAGGCAGTCGTACAATCAGCATCATGGTGAAACGACCGCGCAGGGCAGTCATCGATGAATCTTCAATATTGGCATTGAGATGCAGCAGAGCTTCGGCCACATCACAGACAATGCCGGGACGATCATGACCTGAAATAGATAATAATACACTGGACATCATAACTCCCTTGAAATGGTTGGGTTCAATACACTGTTTGAATCAAAACAGGGCTGAGGCTAAACAGCCTGTGCGAAAAAAAGAATAGTCTGATCGACAGAGTGTTTGAAAACGCGGTGATTTGACTGCATTCAAAAGGCCCGATTATGTGGGCTTAAAGCCTATACGGAAAAAGATTCACCGCAGCCGCATGCACCTTTTTCATTGGGGTTGTTATAAATAAAAGCCGATGACAATACATCTTTTTGGAAATCCAGCTGCAGCCCAGTCAGCGCAGAACTGTATGATTCCGCATCAATATAAAGATCAAAACCATCATAGGCTTTGATCAAATCACTGTCTTTTGCCGCATCGGATAAATCCATGACATATTCCAGACCGGAACAGCCGGCAGGCCGAACAGCCAGCGACAGACCGGCTTTACCTGCATCACTTACCAGCGTTTGAATGCGTGCAATCGCCGCGTCGGTTAATTCGATATTGATTTCTTGTGCCATGTTTTCTCCATTGTTGTTTAATGTTGCTAGCTCGCGCAGTCGTTATTGAACTTACTCAGTGACCAGGCCTGCCATGCCGCGTAAACGCTGACGTGATTTGACCAGCGCTTTAACCAGCGCATCGGCATCATCCATGGTATTGCCGGGGCCAAAGCTTACACGTACAGATGAGCGTGCTGTGGCATCATTCACCCCCATCGCCAGCAACACATGCGATGCCTCTCGCTTGCCCGATGAGCAGGCTGAGCCTGAAGCCACGGCAAAACCAGCCAAATCCAACTGCATCAATAAGGTTTCACCATCCATGCCCGGCAAGATAAACAAGCTGGTATTGGCTGTGCGCGCTGTCTGTTCGGAGATGATGCGCACTGTCGGTATCTGGTTTTTTAGCTGTTGTTCAAAGCTATCGCGTATGGGGGCAAATGTGGTGAAATCAATCTGCCCCAAAGCGGCTGCGAAACCAGCGATGCCGGGCACATTCTCTGTGCCTGAACGACGCTTACGTTCCTGTCCACCGCCGGGAGTGAGTTCGTGCAGTTTCATGCCGCGTCTCACCAGCAGCGCACCCACGCCCTTCGGGCCACCAATTTTATGGGCGGATAAACTCATAAAATCGATGTCGAGCTGTTGGAAGTTAAGGCTTGATTTGCCCAGCGCCTGCACTGCATCCACCAGCATGGTGATGCCGCGCGCACGACAAAAGGCAGCCACCTCTTGCACAGGCTGAATTGCACCACTCTCATTGTTGACCATCATCATGCATACTAAACGGGTATCATCAGTAATCGCTGCGATCATGCTTTCAGCACTGACCATACCATCGCTGTTGGGACGCACTTGAATGATCTCGAAACAATCACCTTTAAGCTGCGATAAGGGTTTAAGCACTGCTGGATGTTCAATCGCGGTGCATACCACACTGCCTGATTGTAATGATGCCAGCACACTGTGAATGGCTATATTATTGGCTTCGGTGCCGCCGGAGGTGAATACCACGCTGCCTGATTCGCAGCCCACAAAAGCTGCCAGTTGATCGCGTCCATCATCGACAATGCGCCGCGCGGCACGGCCTGCCCAATGCAGGCTGGAGGGGTTGCCGGGTGCTTCTAAGGCAGCCTTGGCTACAGCCTCGAGTGCCGCCTGCACGGGCGGGCAGGTGGCATTACAATCAAGATATCGCTTCAATTTTTATCATTCCTTCAGCCATTGGATCAGCCGGTAAATATCTGGCCACATCACCAAGTTGGATATGATTCAGCACTGCATCTTTGGCACATACCTGAGCCAGACTGACCGAATCCATAAAGCGGTAAATATGCAAACCTAACGATTCCCATAATTGATGTGTGTCGCAACGCTGGCCACGGTGACAGCCGCGAATACCATTTTCACACATGGTGGTGCGCACCGGCTCATTGACCGCACGAATAATATCTGCAACGGATATATCGACGGCATCCTTGGCCAGTAAATAACCACCACCGGGTCCGCGCACTGAGTTTACTAAACCGCTTTCACGCAAACGCCGAAATAACTGCTCGAGATAGGACAACGAGATATATTGTCGTTCTGAAATGGCGGATAATGTAATCGGCCCCTGATCGCGCTGATTATTCAAATCTACCATCGCCGAAACGGCATAACGGCCTTTACTTGTTAATCGCATATCTTACCTCCATGGGTGATAATACCCTTGTAAAAAAGTCGGATATTATTAATTCCGACTAATTTAGTCAAGTATATAAGTGTTGTCGCTTTGTTGATGCATGATGTTGATTCAATCTATAATTAACAGATGAGTATGGTTTCTCGTAACATTCACACATAGATTCGCCAGCATATATTCACAGGCACAGGAGCAATAGGCATGGCATCGAACTCAAAACTATCCAATAACAAAAAACGTAAAATAAAAATGTTGTTGGCTGATGCCTTTGCGGCTTTGCAGCAGCAGGAGCATGGGCAATGTGAACAACAATGCCGATCTATTCAAGCGATCCAGCCTAATAATGCTGATGTTACTTATATGCTTGCGCTGTTGGCTCGAGAACGCAATCAGCTGGAGCGGGCGGAAATATATTTTAAACAAGCTATTGCGTTGACACCGAAACGGGTTGACTTTATTGCGGCTTTGGCTGGTTTTTATTTGTCTACCGGAGCCTATGAGCAAGCCTTGCCAGCATACCAGCAGGTTTTACGTTTGGAATCACACAATATACATGCCCTCACCGGTTTGGCTGGCGTAATGGTTTGTCTTGAACGTTATGATGAGGCGATTCAATTGTTAGCAGTGGCTAAAAAACAACGGCCGGGTGCCATTGATATTCGCATGGGGCTATTTCAAGCCTGTCATGATAGCGGCCGCATTGAACAGGCGCGTGGACATCTACAGGATATACTTCAACGCGATGCGAATAACGCGCAGGCATTTTATAATTTGAGCCTGCTGGAAATAGAGGGGGGTGCGTTGGGTGCCGGTGAAGAGACGATCAGGCAAGCCATCTTATGTGATCCGAATTATACCGAAGCGTATCTTGTACTTGCTGATTTGCAGCGTTTTAGCCATGCGAATGATGATGTATTGGCCATGCGGGCGCTCTACGATTGCTGTGCGGGCTACTCTCTTGAGCGGATGAATATGGCCTTTGCGCTGGCCAAGGTTTATGATGATATAGCGCGGGCGAGCAAGGGCTTGGTTGAGCAGGGTTCGATTGGGCAGGGTGTGATTGGGCAGAATAAAACTGATTTTGATATTGCCTTCAGTTTTATTCAAGAAGCAAATAATATTCGTCAAAGTGGTAGTCATTACGATGCCGTTGCCGAATTGCAGCAGATGCAACTGATAACGCAGCAATATACTGCTGATGTGTTGGCCGAGCATTCGGGCATCAGTAACAGTCAGGCTATCTTTATTCTTGGTATGCCACGCTCGGGTACCACGTTGGTTGAGCAGATACTCGCCGCCCATCCCGACGTGCAGGGCTGTGGTGAAAATAGCATGTTAAATCAGGCGATGTCAAATGTATCACAGAGCAGTATTACCGATCCGCTTGCCCCATGTCGTTGGACAACACAGCAATGTGAAGTGGCGGGATCAGCTTACCTGCAGCGAGTCATAGAACAGCAATCAGCAACGTGTAAATTCACCGATAAAACCTTGAGCCTTATCATACATATCGGTTCAATTGCACGTTTTTTACCCAAAGCTAAAATCGTCTATGTGCGGCGCAATGCGCTTGATACCTGTTTATCCATTTATAAAAACAACATTTCCGGAAGCAGCTTCGATTATGGTCACGACCTTGAAACACTGGGGCATTATTACCGTGCGCATGAACAGCTGATGGATCATTGGAGAGAGGCCTTACCATCGAGGATGCTAATCGACATTGATTATGAGCAACTCATTGCCTCGCCGGAGCAGCAAAGTAAGGCTCTCGTAGATGCTTGCGGTTTAGCATGGCACCCTGATTGTCTCGATTTTCAGCATAGCAATAACCGTGTTCTCACCGCCAGTATGACGCAAGTACGCCAGCCAATATATAAGCGTGCGATAGGCTCAGCGCAGCCGTATCGCAAACATTTACAACCTCTCATCGACGCATTGGCATAATGGCCTTATATTGGAATCAGGTTACTTTGACGGGGTTCATGGTTGAAACAAAGGAGTAGATATGATTAAACATATCGTCATGTGGAAATTAAGAGATAAAGCCGATGCGGCTGAAATTAAAATCAGACTTGAAGCGCTGGCGGGTAAAATTCCGGGTTTATTGCATATTGAAGTCGGTATTGATTTTCTTGCTTCGGAGCAATCGGCAGATGTGGTGCTTTATACCGAACTGGAAAGCCGTGAAGCCTTGCAAGCCTATCAAAGTCATCCGGAGCATCAGGCTGTTGTTCCGATTGTAAAAGCGGCTGCGATTGCACGTACGGTGGTGGATTATGAGGTGAATACGTAAAGCATTGATATTGGCTTTGGCTTGTTTTCACCGGGTTGAATAAAGCGATATTTTGCCAGTGCGAACTGCTGACAAAAAAGTAAAGGCTTGTGGTTTTTATGCTGGCGTGGTTCAATGATAAAAACAGCCCCAAAAATCTGTATGATTGCGCCCTGTGATGGCCGTGAATCAACTAAAAAACATCAACACAGATGAGCAGGAGCATTCGATTTTTATAAATCGAAGCATTGGGTTTTTCCGTGTGAGAGGATGATATGGCAACAAAAAAGGTAAAAGAACAGGCGCGCAAAGTGCTCAAGGATGTGTTCGGTTATGATTCATTCCGACCGATGCAGGAAGAGATTATTTGTGCATTGATGGATGGTAAAGATGCGTTTGTATTGATGCCGACCGGTGGTGGTAAATCACTGTGTTATCAGATTCCGGCGATCATGCGTGAGGGAACGGGTATTGTTGTATCGCCATTGATTTCCTTGATGAAAGATCAGGTTGATGCTTTGAATGCCTGCGGTGTGAGTGCGGCTTATTACAATTCGTCGTTGAAAGCTGCCGAGGCCAAAGATGTATTGGAACGTTTTGAGTCCGGCAAGCTGGATATGCTTTATGTTGCACCGGAGCGTTTGCTCTCGAAGGCCTTTTTGGCCAAGTTGCAGAAATTGAAGTTGGCCATGTTTGCCGTTGATGAGGCGCATTGTGTATCGCAGTGGGGTCACGATTTCAGGCCTGAATATGTGCGGCTCGGTGAGTTGCGTGAGATTTTCCCCGATGTGCCAATGCTGGCACTTACCGCGACTGCCGATGAACATACCCGCGAAGATATCAGTGAGCGTTTGCAGTTGGCCAAGTCGCAGCGTTTTACAGCCAGTTTTGATCGCCCCAATATCCGCTATCTGGTGGCTGAAAAGCGTCAGCCCTTGACCCAGATTTTGCAGTTCCTGGACGGCTGGCAGAATTGTTCGGGTGTGATTTATTGTTTGTCGCGCAAGCGGGTGGAAGATCTGGCGGTGAATTTGCAGCGCCATGGGATTCGGGCGGCGGCTTATCATGCCGGTATTCCGGGTCGATCGCGTGAAAAGGTGCAGGATGATTTCTTGCGTGATCGCGTTAAAGTGATTGTGGCAACGATTGCCTTTGGTATGGGGGTGGATAAACCCAATGTGCGTTTCGTGATTCACCATGATATTCCCAAGAGTATTGAGTCCTATTATCAGGAAACAGGCCGTGCAGGCCGTGATGGTTTGGAATCGGAAGCCTTGATGTTGTACGGTTCTGGCGATGTGAATCTGGTGCGTCGTTTGATTGAGAATGTGGAAAATATCGATCAGCGCCGTGTTGAAGTGCATAAGCTCAATAGTATGGTGGCATTCTCGGAAGCATTGACCTGTCGCCGCCGTGTATTGCTGGGTTATTTCAGTGAGCCGCTGGATCATTCCTGTGGCAATTGCGATATCTGTCTCGATCCACCCAAAACCTATGATGCGACGGAACTGGCTGAAGCGGCGCTGCAATGTGTGCGTGAAATCAAAGGTCATTTCGGCATGGGTTATGTGATTGATGTGCTGCGTGGTTCCAACAATGCCCGCATCAAGGAACACAAACACGATAAGATCAAGAGTCATGGTGCCGGTGCTGATATCAATGCTGATGAATGGACCTCTATTTTGCGCCAGTTGGTGCATCATGGTTATTTCATGCAGGATGTATCCAAGCGTGCAGCCATGCTGGCAACCAAAAAAGCCGAGCATATTGGTACAGGTGATCCGATTATGCTGGCCAAGTATCAGCCGGGTATTCGTCGTCAGTTCAAACGTCTCGGTATGGCGCGTGATGAGTTGCTGTTTAAAAAGCTGGTGGCCTTGCGGGAAGAGCAGGCAGAAAAAGATGATCTACCGCCGCATGTGGTATTCAGTGATGTGAGTCTGACGGAAATGAGTCAGAAGCAACCTGCTGATGTCGCAGGCATGCGTTTGATCAGTGGTATGGGGGCGCATAAATTAGAGGAATATGGTGATGTGTTCCTTGCGCTGATCAAGAAGCACAGTGAGAGCAAAGCCAGTAAAAAGACCAAGGATAATGGCAAGGATATCCCGATGCTGATTGCCAAGGGGCCGGGTCTGAATGAAACACAGACTTATACGCTGGCGCTGCATCGTAAAGAAGGTTTAACTCTGGCTCAAAATGCAGCCCAACAGGGTGTGAGCGAAGTGACCGTCTTGCGCCATTATGTGGCGATCATTCGTGCCGGCCAATATATCGATGTGCCTGCTTTCATTGGCAAGGATTTTGAAACGGTGATGAATGAGCTGACCGATGCTGATCCTTATGCGTCATTGACGGAGATTAAAGCTGATTTGTCGGTTGAGCTGAGCAATGAAGAGTTCCGTTTGGTCTTGGCATGGCGTGAAGCGATAGGCGTGGCTTAGCTTCTGCCTGTTTCTGAAACATCACATGTGCCATCAACATAACGCCAGTGCCCATCGCATTGTTGAAAGCGGCTGATTTCATGCAGTGCCATGACAGCGCTGCCCTCTTTGAACGCAGCAATGAATTCAACCGTATCGTGGCTGGCGTTGATGATATTCAGCCCCCGCCAGTTTGTGCTGGTGGGCGATACCGATGATGGGCGTGTATCGGGATGCCAGCTGAGATGTAAATAATCCCAATAGCCCAACACATAGGCTGAATAACGGGAGCGCATCAGTGTTTCTGCACTGTCGGCGTTATCGTGCTTGATGATGCTCTCGCAGCAGTGGGCAAAGCTGCATCCACTGCCGCAGGGGCAGGTTTCGTGTTTATTCATTCAATGGGCTTAGTAGTGGGCTTTGTGATGGGGGCTGCGCTGGAACCAGTATCGCCATCCGGGTCAATAATGTGGCGGACGATGTCACTTTCAGTAAAATGCTCGCCGCATACTGTCTTGCCTTGCAGTGATATTTGTGCCTGATGTACGGCGTTTTTATCGCCGCAAATCAAATGATGCCAGTCGAACAAGGCTTTATCCTCATGCCGCAAGCGGTAGGCGCAGGTCTGCGGCAGCCAGGCGAACTGTTGATCGGTGAAGCTGCGAATATCCATGCATTCGGGAACCAGGGTGTTTCGGCTGGGGTAATCGCTGCAGCGGCAGCTGTTATGATTGAATAGACGACAGCGGATATCGGTGTATAAAATTTCACCACTGTCCTCATCTTCAAATTTCCATACGCAGCAGCGCCCGCAACCGTCACACAGTGATTCCCACTCGCTATCGGATAGCTCGGCCAGAGATTTGTTTTCCCAGAACATGTTACAGCACTTCAACCGCTTTGGCCGCGAGTCTGGAGCGTTCGCTGGCTTTTAAGGCGATATGACCGCTATGTTCCCATTCGGCAAAGGCTGATACAGCCAGCGTTAAACCATTGGTGTGGGCGGTGAGGTAGGGCGTGTCGATCTGGGCATTGTTGCCGAGAATGATTAATTTGGAATCTTCACCGACCCGGGTGACAATGGTTTTCATCTGGTGGGGCGTGAGATTCTGTGCTTCATCGACAATCAGCCATGTTTTGGTGAACGTACGTCCGCGTGCATAGGATAAAGCGGCAATTTCAATGCGGTTCTGCCCCAGTATATCGGAGATGTTCTGTGCTTCATCACCGAGTAACAGCGATAGGTTGTCGGTAATTGCGCCCATCCAAGGCTCCAGCTTTTCGCGTTCAGTGCCGGGTAAAAAACCGATATCCTGACCCATCGGCACGGTGGCACGGGTTACCAGAATCTTTTCATATAGCCCCATGTCGAGGGTTTGATGCAGGCCTGCAGCCAGCGCCAATAAGGTTTTGCCGGAACCAGCCAACCCCATCATGGCAACCAGATCCAGATCGGCATCCATGAGTAGATTCATGGCCATGTTCTGTTCCAGATTGCGCGCCTGAATACCCCATACCGAATGGCGCTCATGGCGATAGGATAATATATCCAGCAAATGCACCCGCCGTTCATCGCTATCGATAGCAGTGCAACGCATGGCAACTTCACGATCTCCGGGTAAAATAACAAAGGTGTTTTTGAATGGCAGCGGCATATCTTTCGGCCAGCTGACCACAAAGTGGTTGCCATGATCGTGTTCAAGCACAGCCATGCTGCCGGCCATGGTTTCCCATGTATCAAAATCCAGCCGTACTTTACCACTCGGCAATACGGATAAATCAGTGACCACACGATCAGAGCGGTAATCTTCTGTTTTTAAACCCAGCGCGCGCGCCTTGATGCGCAGATTAATATCCTTGGAGACCAAAATAACATGGCGATCCGGATTTTGCTGCTGGGCATACATGGCCACCGCAATGATGCGGTTATCACCGCTGCCCTTGGTTAGGGAGTCGGGTAATAATTCGGTTGAACGGTGATTAAGCTCAAAAAACAAACGTCCACCGCCGGGTAAGGGGCAGCCTTTGGATAGGTCGCCGCATTCCATGCTTAATTCATCCAACTGACGTGATGCTTCACGTACGTTGCGTGCCAGCTCATCCACCCCCTTTTTCACATGGTCCATTTCTTCCAGTACGACAATCGGTAAAACAACATCATGTTCATCAAAACGTTGCAGTGCGTTGGGGTCGTGAATGATGACGTTGGTATCAAGGATGTAGATCTTACGTGGCTGTTCGTTGCTCAAGATAGTTCCCCTTATGGGCGTATTGGTGCTGCAAGGCACATGATGCCAGATGCGGTATATTTAGCATCTTAATAAAATATCTGCATTTGAGACTTGACAGCAAAAACTTGCTCGGCATGATTCGCCCCGATTCGCGGGTATAGCTCAGTTGGTAGAGCGCGACCTTGCCAAGGTCGAGGTCACCGGTTCGAGCCCGGTTACCCGCTCCAGATTAAGGGGTCCCCGTGACC
>JAUZQK010000009.1 GCA_030951025.1 Mariprofundus sp.
GGATTATCTTGCGATTGGCGTGGTTGAAAAAATGATTCATTGTGCTTTCATGTTGATCAAATCATTATTCGGCGCATGTTGACGCATTATTTGCATACCCGTGGACTCTCCCGCCTGATGGCGGTGTTGTTTGCTGTGCAAATTGTGGTGGGTGGTTTTTGCCTGTTAACTTCTGAAGCTTCTGCGATGCCGCAAGCGAATCAGAACATGCATGCCCATTGCGAAATAAGTAACGATGTTGCAGTTGATGGCACTGTTAATGAGCATGTCGCGGGCGATCAACATGCTCAGGATCATGGCAATAATTGTTTCCATTGTGATCAGCCTGATCAGTTGTCGAATTCCGCGTCATCCTTGCTTGTTTCGATGCTGCTGGTTTTGTCTGATGAGATCAGCCTGCCTGCGGTAGTCGAGTTCGACAGCAATACTACGGGTTTATTATCCACACGAACGCCAACCGGACCGCCGCGTTCAGCTTCACTCCTTTATTCAACCAGCCAACGTATCTTAATCTGATTTAATTCTTCTGTGTTATCACATCTTGCGATGTGATGTTTGTCGTGCAATTTTTTGTTCTGCAACATGTTACAGGAGGATTCCATTGAATCATTTTATCAAATTTAGTTATATTTTTTCAGGCTTCATGTTACTGACTCCCCATTGGGCTGTTGCCGATGAGCTTGTCTTAACTGTTCATCAGGCCGTGACGCAGGCGGTGTCCGAGAACCCTTCATTGGCCGCTCAGGGAGAGCATGCACGATCTGTGAGAGCGATTGCTCCGCAGGTGGGTAGCCTGCCAGATCCTGTTTTATCGTTGAATGCACTCAATCTACCGGTTGATGGTTTCTCAACTACGCAGGAAAACATGACCCAGCTCCAATTGGGCATCAGTCAGAAAATTCCCTTTCCCGGTAAATTAGCTTTGCGAGAATCTGTGGCCAACCTTTTGGCTGATGCGGCGCAATACGATACAGATGAGTTGGCCTTATACTTGGTAAGCAGAGTCAAAGGCAGTTGGTGGAATATCTTTTATCTGGATCGTTCTCTGGAGACGATTGAGCGGAATAAAGTGTTGTTGCGCCAATTTATTCGCATTGCCGAAACCAAATATAAGGTGGGTAAAGGCTTACAGCAGGATGTGTTATTGGCTCAGCTTGAAGTATCCAAACTATTGGATGTAGGCATTAGCTTGAAAGCGGCTCGAAAAAAGGAAGAGGCAAGATTGAATGCCCTTATGAATCGCCCTGCAAGTGCTGCTATTAAATTGCCGCAAAAAGTGAATGAAACCATACGGGCATTGGCGCAGGAATCCGTATTGGCTGAACAGGCTATGGAATCCCGCCCACTGCTTTTCAGGCAAGGCAAGTATATCGAATCAGCCAATAGACGCGTCGCATTGGCTGAAAAAGATTATTATCCCGATTTCAATTTAGGTGCGGTATACGGATTGCGTAGTGGTATTAATCCAGTCAATCATCGCAGCCGGGCTGACTTTAGCAGTGTGAAATTGAGCACGACGTTGCCCTTCTTTACAGGCACCAAACAAGATCATCAATTGGATCAACGCAAAGCTGAATTGGCTCGCTCACAGTTTTCATATCAGGATGCCAAAGAAGCTGTTTTGGCTGAAGTATCTCAAGCCCTGGCCGACTATGAAAAGGCTCGAGAACAAGGGTCGCTGTTCAAAACAGGCATTATTCCACAAGCCCAGCAAACTGTGGCTTCGATGCTGGCAGGCTATCAGGTAAACAAAGTGGATTTCCTGAATCTCGTGCGTGCACAGGTCACGCTTTACAATTATGAAACCCAATACTGGAAGGCGTTAGCAGAAGCCAAGCAAAGCTTGGCACGCTTGGATGCCGCGATTGGGGTTCCTGTCATCAACATAAGCACTTCGGAGATATTCAATCATGAATAAAAACACTTGGTTTACAGCGATTATTATGGTGCTCATTGGCGGCGCTGGCGGTTATTGGTTTGCATTACAAAACAGTAGTACGGCTGCACAGACAGCGGTAAGCTCTAAGCAAGAGCGCAAGGTGCTTTTTTATCGCAATCCGATGAATCCGGCGGTTACATCATCCATTCCAGCCAAGGATAATATGGGCATGGATTATGTTCCTGTTTTTGCTGATGATGGCGGCGATTCATCTGCCCCTGTAGGCACTGTTAGAATCAACCCGACAGTGGTTCAGAATATTGGCGTTCGCACCATCAAAGCAAAGCTTGAAACCTTATCACGAACCATTCGCACCGTTGGCCGTGTGACTTATGATGAAGAACGCGTGGCACGCCTACACCCCAAATATGATGGCTGGGTGGAAAAAATGATGATTGATAAAACCGGCGAGCATGTTCATAAAGGTACACGTTTGATGTCCATTTACTCGCCTCAACTGGTCGCTACGCAGGAAGAGTATTTGCTTGCTTTAAACAATGCTGAAATTTTAAAAAACAGCCCCTTTGCTGATGTGCGCAATGGCGCAGCAAGCCTGCTTCGTTCAGCTGAAGAGCGATTGCAATATCTTGATGTTCCAATCCATCAAATGAGACAGTTAAAGCGCAATCGTAAAGTGATGAAAGGCTTGCATATTCATTCGCCTTTTGAAGGTATTGTGATGAACATCGGTGCACGTGATGGTCAACGCATTACGCCAGAAACAGAACTTTATATGATTGCAGATTTATCCCGGGTTTGGGTGATTGTTGATCTGTATGAAGATGATTTGCCCTGGGTGCGTGAAGGTGATTCGGCAGATATGAAAGTTGCAGGTATCCCGGGCAAAACATTTACGGGTATAGTGAGTTATATTTACCCCTATCTGGAAGCCAAGACACGCACGGTTAAAATGCGTTTGGAATTTGATAATCCAGGGCTTGCCTTAAAACCCGAGATGTTTGCCAACGTCACCGTCAAAGCGGGTAAACAAATTGATGCAGTGATCGTGCCTTCTGAGGCCATTATACGAACGGGTGAGCAGGAGCAGGTGTTTGTTCAGCGCGGCCCCGGTCAATATGAACCTCGCAAGGTTATTGTGGGCATTGATTCGGAAGGGCAGGCACAAATTATTGAGGGCTTGAAGGCT
>JAUZQK010000090.1 GCA_030951025.1 Mariprofundus sp.
TTCAAACATAGGCTCATCTTCAAACCCGCGATTTTAAAAGCGCATAAGGAAACGTACCAGACAACGGGTTGTCTTTGAAAACAGTTTTTCCGTATAAAAACTACCGGCAATGCGTTTATTGGCCTCAGCCAAGGTGGGGTACGGCGCAATCATGCCAGCCATCGCTCCGATTTTAAGTTTCTGGCTGATCGCGAGCACCCATAGCTGAATCAGCTCACCGGCATGTAAGCCCACGATGCTTGCACCCAGAATCAAGCCTTTGGTAGTGGTGATCACTTTAATCATGCCTTCAGTGCGCCGCTCTGCCTGCGCCCGGTCATTCTCTTCAAACTGCCAGCGCAAGACCCGAATCTCTCTGCCTGCTTTAATCGCATCCGCCTCAGTCAATCCGACATGAGCCAGCTCCGGATCCGTATAGGTGACCCAGGGCACAGCAGAATAATCCACTTTGGCAGGCAATTTAAACAACATATTGCGGATCACAATACCTGCCTGATAGGCCGCCATGTGGGTGAACTGATAAGGCCCTGCCACATCACCAATGGCAAAAATACGTTTATTGCTGCTGCGCAAACGTGCATCAACATCCACACCCTTGGCACTATATTGCACTCCAGCCGCTTCCAGATTCAAACCGTTTACATTCGCACGCCGACCTGTGGCAATCAATACATGCGAACCAATCGCACACTGACTGCCTGCATCGGTCTGACAATGTACGGCTATTTTTCCATCAGCGGTCTGCTCAAAACTCAGATCACGTCCACCCTCATGAAACACCATGCCTTCGGCAGCCAGTCGATCAACCACAACCTTGCTTAATTCCGGATCGTCTTTCATCAATAATCTGGCCATTTCCATCACGGTGACCTGCGCACCCAAACGCAGATGCGCCTGTGCCAGCTCCATGCCGATCGGCCCACCGCCGATGACAATCAAATGATCTACCGGGGCATTGTTGGAGAAAATATTTTCATTGGTAAAATAATCAATCGTATCCAAACCCGGAATGGGCGGCACAAAGGCCGATGAGCCTGTCGCCAAGACAAAATACCTGGCTCGAATGCGTTGATTACCAGCCAGCAAGGTGCGCTCATCTTCAAAACGGCCAGCCGCCCGAATCACCGTCACACCCATAGCTTCAAAACGCTGTTGTGAATCGTTCGGTGCAATCGCTGCAATCACACCATGCACATGATCATGCAGCTGCTGCCAATCCACTTCAGGCTGCTGTGATTGCACCCCGAACAAGCCGGCATCGCGCATCGACTGCGCCGCATGACCTGCTGCCAACATGGCTTTCGACGGCACACAGCCTGTATTCAGGCAATCGCCACCCATCTCGCTCTTTTCAACCAAAACCACCGTCGCGCCCATTTGAGATGCACCTGCAGCCACACTCAAACCACCGGAACCTGCGCCGATCACACAGATATCGACATGCAACATGGGTAGCTCAGATGCATCAGCCGCAGAAACTTCTTTTTTTGACAAACTCGGAGCAGACACACTCTTTTCCAACTGACTCACTGCTTTGCTCCTTTGACTGTAGCCTTATTCACAAATCGTTTGTACAGCACCGGCAACACCGCCAACAAGGCCAAAGCCAGCAAGGCGGCTAACATTTCAGATGTAAGAATACCGCTCAACGTCACACCCTCGCCCTGATCCAGCACGCTGCCCAAGCCTGAGCCTGTCAAAGCATAAACAAATGTCGCAGGCATAATACCAAAGAATGTAGCAATCAGATAAGTGCGCAGCGGCACACCGAGAAACGCCGGCACAAGATTGACAATAAAAAAGGGAAATAGCGGCACAAGGCGCAACACAAACATATAACTCAGCGCATCTTCAGCAAAACCCTGCTGCATTTTTCGCACCATATCACCAGCCTTGGCCAACAAATAATCACCCAGCGATGTCTTGGCAATCATGAACAAAGCTGTCGCCCCAAGTGTTGCCCCAACAACCGCATACAAGCCCCCTGCCAAGGCGCCAAAGAAAAAACCGCCGCAGAGTGTCATCAGCAAACCACCCGGCAACGAAAAGGCCACTACCGCGATATACAGCAACACATAAAGCAACGGAGCCAATAGCGCATGGGCATCCACCCAAGCCAGCAAAAGCACCCGATGCTGCGCCAGCGCATCAAAACTGAGAAAGCGCCCCAGATCAAACACAAAAAATAAAACCAATACAGCCGCCACAATCAACAATGGCATGATTCTCTTCAACATCATATCTCCTTATTCAACAATCAATATATAATCAGGGGTGGGATTCAACGGGCAGGAATAATGATATTCACCAGCCTCCAGTCTAATGCTATAATCGCGACTATGCCCCATCGCAATGCCACCACCTGCAACAGTTGGTAAGGTAAAACGCGATAAACCTGCACCACGCAACCAAAAACCCAGCGCATAAGGCACATCACGATTGCTCACCCGGAACACATAATCGCCCGCTTTCAAATGCAAGCTTTGGGCTTTGATCAAACGCTGCTCGGCCGTTCTAGCGTTAAGCAACTCACAATCATCTGCTATTTTTTTATTATAATGATGATCCACCCCATTCTCCGCCTCAATAAACTGGCAGGATGTTTGGGTCAGTTCAATGACTTCACTGGCCAGTGCCAAGCCGCCATTGCACAACAGCGACAAGGATAAGCCGATACAATATATTCGAAGATCACACATACCCTCATGGTCGCAGAGTTGCATCGGGCATTACAAACCATAGTTTCAGCGCCATTGATAAATTAAACCGAACTGGAAACCGGAGTCGTTGTGAGCGCAGAAACCTTATTAGAATTCCCCTGCCAGTTCCCGCTCAAGGTCATGGGCAATAATCATGCGGATTTTGAACAAGCTGTACTGACGATTGTACGCCAACATGTGCCTGATCTTGCCGAAAGGGCAGTCCAATCAAAACCGAGCCGCACGGGTAAATACCTTGCGGTCACCATCACCTTTACCGCCACCAGCAAAACACAGTTAAATCAAATCTACCGCGATTTGCATGCCCACCC
>JAUZQK010000091.1 GCA_030951025.1 Mariprofundus sp.
ACAATAGCCGCAGATAATCATAGACTTCGGTAATCGTGCCAACGGTAGAGCGCGGATTGCGTGATGTGGTTTTCTGCTCAATCGAAATCGCCGGCGATAGCCCTTCAATGGCATCGACATCCGGTCGCTCCATCACCCCCAAAAACTGCCGCGCATAAGCCGATAAGGATTCCACATAACGCCGTTGCCCTTCGGCATAGAGCGTATCAAAAGCCAGCGATGACTTGCCCGATCCCGACACACCGGTAATCACCACCAGTTTTTCACGCGGGATTTCCAGACTTATATTTTTCAAATTATGTACCCGCGCCCCTTCGATGCGGATATGATTCACAGCCATGATGATCGACTCTGATCAAGCAAGCACAAATTAATCATAAACCCAAACCTAATAATCACAAACCCATTCACATCTTCGGCATGCCCGGTGGCATACCTCCACCCATTCCGCCGCCCATGCCACCGAACTTACCCATCATCTGGCTCATCATGCGACGGCCTTTGCCACCTTTCATGCGTTTCATCATTTTCTGCATTTGAGCGAACTGTTTGAGCATGCGGTTAATATCCGGCACCGTTGTGCCGGAACCATTGGCAATACGGCGTTTGCGGCTGCCGTTGATCAAGCGTGGGTATTTACGTTCTTTTTCAGTCATCGAATAAACCATGGCCTGCATACGTTTGATCGGCTTGTCATCCATCTGCGCCATGGCTTCCGGCGGTAGTTTCATGCCCGGCATCATTTTCAACATGCCTGCCATGCCACCCATATTCTGCATTTGTCCGAGTTGTTCAGCGAAATCACCCAGATCAAACTGACCCTTTTTAATTTTAGCAGCGGCTTTTTCCGCCACCTGCTGATCGACATTGGCCTGAATCTTCTCAACCAGACCAACCACATCACCCTGCCCCAGAATGCGGCCAGCCATGCGCGATGGATCAAACAATTCAAACGCTTCAACCTTTTCACCCGTACCAACATAACGGATCGGTACGCCAGTGCTATGCGCCACCGACAAAGCCGCACCACCACGCACATCGGCATCAGTTTTGGTCAGGATACAACCCGACATATTCACTGCCGCATGGAATTGCTCGGCAATTTGCAGCGCGGTCTGCCCGGTCATGGCATCGAGCACCAACAAACGTTCACTGGCATCCACTGCATCGGCAACATCTTTAATCTCTGCCATCAAAGCATCATCGACCACCTGACGACCGGCAGTATCGAGAATCAATACGTGATGGCCATCGCGTCCGGCCTGCAACATGGCTGACTTGGCCATCTTGGCTGCAGTCGATCCATCACCTGCAATAAACGGCACATCAACTTGAGCGGCCAACACCTGCAACTGCTCGCGTGCAGCAGGACGTGTGGCATCGACCGATGTCAGCGCTACTTTTTTACCCTGCGATACCAATAAACGTGCCAGCTTACCGGCGGTAGTTGTTTTACCCGCCCCCTGCAAACCGCACAATAAAATCACCGACGGGATTTTCGATAGTTCCAGATCACGCCGTTGACCACCAAGCAAGTCCGTCAGCACATCGTTCAGGATTTTAATGATCACCTGGCCCGGTTGCAGGCTCTTGGCGACATCCGCTCCAAGCGCCCGCTCTTTCACCTCGGCCATCAAATGACGTACCACGGGTAATGCCACATCGGCTTCCAACATGGCCAAACGCATTTCACGCAGTGTGCTATCGAGATCCGCTTCCGATACACGCGCTGCACCACGCAGTTTATGGGTGATATCCCCGATCTTTTCACTTAAACGACTGAACATATATCTCTCCTACTCTCAGCATGGCATGGCAATGGAACGCGCTACTCTGCTTAATTTAACGGTGCAAACAACGCATCGAGTTCTTCAGACGACCACAATGGTTTCTTGGTGGCATTTTTCTGATGAATGGCATTGGCCAAATCGCGTTTGCGTTCCTGCAATTCCAGAATTTTTTCTTCAACCGAACCTTCCGTAATTAATTTGTACACAAACACCGCCTTATCCTGACCGATGCGATGGGCGCGGTCGGTGGCCTGTGTTTCAACGGCTGGATTCCACCATGGATCATAATGGATAACCGTATCGGCAGCGGTGAGATTCAGCCCCACACCACCGGCTTTTAAGCTGATCAAGAACAATGGCACTTCTTCATTTTGAAAGCGTTCAATCGGAGTCACCCGATCCTGTGTTTTACCTGTCAGTTTCACATAAGCAATATCCTGCTCTTTTAATGCCAGCTCGATCAACGACAACATCGACGTAAACTGCGAGAACAACAAGATACGTCGCCCTTCCTCAATCATTTCAGGTAACAGCTCCATCAACATCTGCAACTTGGCTGATGTCGGCGGCTCACCCTGCAAACCATTCACCAAACGCGGATCACAACATACCTGTCGCATTTTCAATAACGCATCGAGCACCACAATCTGACTCTGTGACTGCCCCATCGAAGCCACCGCATCACGCACCCGTTTCTGCATCGCCAAACGCACACTTTCATACAATTCACGTTGTGCACCTTCAATTTCGATGCTGCGGATAATCTCTGTTTTCGGTGGTAATTCGAGTGCCACATCCTCTTTACAGCGGCGCAACATGAATGGCCTCAGGCGCACATTCAATGCATCTTGCCGGGCTATATCACCCTGAATTTCAATCGGTTTTCGGAACAAACGGGTGAAACCTTTCATATCGTACAAATAACCCGGCATAAGAAAATCAAACTGTGCCCACAATTCACCCAGATGATTTTCAATCGGTGTACCCGTCATACATATCTTGTGCTGCGCATTGAGCTGCCTGACCAGACGCGACACTTTTGAACGTGGGTTTTTAATATATTGCGCCTCATCGAGCACCAGCAAATGCCAGTTTTGCGCTTCCAGCACTTCAAAATCCCGCGCTAATAATGGGTACGTGGTGATCACCAGATCATAATCTGCCAGGCTTTCAAAATGCCTGGCACGATCAGGCCCGTGTACCACCAGCAAGCTCATCTCGGGTGTGAACTTTTCAGCTTCACGCCGCCAGTTGTGCATCAAACTCGTCGGCGCAATCACCAGGGCAGGATGATTCAAACGCCCGCCCTCTTTTTCTTTAAGGATATGAGCCAAGGCCTGAACCGTTTTCCCCAAGCCCATATCATCGGCCATGATGCCACCGAGATTCATCTGACGCAGAAATTGCATCCAGCTTAAACCATCACGCTGATAATCACGCAGTTCAGCCTGCAAGCCGGCCGGCACATCACAAACCGGCAAATTCTCCAGATCTGCCAATTGTTTCATTTGCTTGAGCCACACACTACTGCTGATCTGCACCGGTTCAGCCGATTGGCTAATGCTCTCTTCCAAGGCCAGCAATTGCGGCACTGACAATTCAACTGCTGCCGGATCACCGCTACCAGCAAACACATCCATCATAAAATGCAAAATATTGGCGACCATTTCACCCGGCGCAGGCAACAAACGACCATCCGGTAAGGGCAGTGGAATATGGGCTCGTTGTTTCAAGCTAGCCAGAGAATCAGCTTTGAGTAGTTCCGGTTTATTGCCCACCCAACGCGCCAGCGCATCAATCAAATCGATCTCATCACCACTATCGAGTGTCACCATAAAACTGGCCTGCCCCATCAAACTGCTGGAGGCATTTTCACCCGTGTTGCTTTGCTGTAGATTCAGCTCCCATGCTGTGGCCTGCTCAACCCTGAACGAAAAGTCATCGGCCACTTCCACAGCAAAGCCCTGCTCTTTTAATTCGGGCACTTCATACAGCATCCATTCCGGCCAATCATCGTCATGCGCCAGTCTAAATGTGTGGTAGGAGAAATCGACATGTTCGGAAAGCTGGTTGTCACGTGCCGGATACAGACCAGCCCGAGTCAGCATTTCAACCGCCTGCGTTTCACAGGCTATGTCACGGGCATAATCAATAACTTTATCACCTCTAATCGCGCGCACCGACTGAGGCTGTGCAACCAAGGGCACTTTTTTGCCATCATAATCAAACAACAGCTCCACCACATGACATTGCTCGGGTGTACGATAGCCCCATTGCGGTGCCAGTTTAATGGTTTTCAAACGCAGCAATAACAAGGGCGTAACCTGCCTGTGCACATGCAGCAAACGCACCGGTGCAGGCACATCATCAGGCAGTTGTCGTCTGACATCTTCAATTGCCGCATCAGAACAATCGAGTTCAATGGCTGGAATATTCAATAGAATCTCTGCCACATCCGCAATCTGGCCACTTTCCACCTGACCACAGGCATGTTGATTGATATCAATAAACCACGGCGGCGAGGTCGGCACGATCAATTCAGCATCCGCCATTTGCAGGGTCAAATGCTGATCACCACGCTCACCCAGCTTCCAGCCCCATTCGCCATGGCGTTTGTCTGCCCGTTGCAAGGCATCGGAATCTTTATTCAACCAATGACAACGGCCACTGTTCAGGATGCGTTTCAATATCTTTAAACCATCCACACCTTTAATGCGATAACCGTGCAAGGACGATAATGAACGATCTGTCGCAACCTCGCGCAAGATCGATTCATCGCTGGATAAAATAAACTGCGGTGGCGTATAGTTGAGAATATTGGCCGGATTATAATCCTGAGCTTTGCCATACGCGCCAGATTTCAATAACCGAGCCGTAATAAAACGCAGCTGCACATTCAAATCACCATCCGGCTCCAAAAGATACAACAAACGCTGTTTTACACTGTCCGGGTATTCCTGATGCGCCACCTTACCATCATTAACCTGTTCCAGAGCACCGAGCCATTGACCAAACATCATCGGCCCAGGTGCCACCGCTGCCGGTGTTTTGACATCGTCCTGCTGATCCATCCAGGCATACAATACCGCAGCCACATGCTTGCAATTCAACCCGACAGAACAGGTGCACTCACCCCGGATCGCGTTATCCCCCCCATCATCAGACTCGCCATCATCCCATTCAAAGTGAATCAACACTTCATACGGCTTTGTCGCCGTACCCTGCACATCACCCATCAATTGGGTGCCTTGCTGCAAGGCTTCCAGTTCAGTCACACGATCATGTTTAAAATAACGTTTACCACGCATGGCAAAGGTCTTTCCGACCCAGCTATTAATCAGGCTATCACTAATGATTGGCACATTACTCATTGATATGGCTTTCCTTTTTACCTTGTAAGTTTAATATTTCATCGCGGTGCGCGGCTGCATCTTCAAAACGTAAATCAGCCGCTGCTTCCGTCATCAATCGTTCCAGTTCATTGACCCGTGCTACTTTTTCAGGCCCAGTGAGCCGAGTAGGCTCGGCCACTGCGGGGATATGACCATAATCCATATCATACACCGAACCCAATATATCTTTTATTTCCGATGTCACTGTGGCTGGCGTAATGCCATGTTTTTCATTGTACGCTAACTGTTTTTCACGTCTGCGTTCTGTTTCAGCCATCGCACGCTGCATGGAGTTGGTGATTTTATCAGCATACAAGATCACATAGCCATCCACATTGCGTGCCGCCCGACCAATGGTCTGGGTTAATGAACGCTCTGATCGCAAAAAACCTTCTTTATCCGCATCAAAAATCGCCACCAGCGCCACTTCCGGCAAGTCGAGTCCTTCGCGTAAGAGGTTAATACCAATCAACACATCAAACACGCCCAGCCGCAAATCGCGCAGTATCTCCATTCGCTCCACCGTATCAATATCGGAATGCAAATAGCGCACTTTCAAGCCTAGATTATTCAAGTATTCCGACAAATCCTCAGCCATGCGTTTGGTCAAACAGGTGGCCAATACTCGATTGCCCTGCGCTATCGTAGCATTGGCTGCAGAAACAAAATCATCCACCTGAGATGAGGCTGGCCGCACCTCAATGGGCGGGTCAATCAAACCTGTCGGCCGAATCACCTGCTCCACCACCACACCACCGCAATGCTCCAGTTCATACACACCGGGCGTGGCCGAGACATACACCGCCTGCGGCACCACAGCTTCAAATTCATGAAACTGCAATGGCCGATTATCGAGTGCAGAAGGTAAACGAAAACCAAAATCAACCAGCGTCTGTTTGCGTGAGCGATCACCCTTAAACATGCCACCGATCTGCGGCACGGTAACATGCGATTCATCCAGCATCACCAGTGCATTATTGGGCAAATAATCCAACAGTGTTGGTGGAGAATCACCCGGTGCTCTGCCAGTAAGATGACGTGAATAATTTTCTACGCCAGTACAAAAACCCAATTCCTGAATCATTTCAAGATCGAAAATCGTGCGCTGTTCCAGGCGCTGCGCTTCCACCAGCTTATTCTGATCATGCAATTGTGCCAGCCGTTCAGCCAGCTCATCACGAATCGCATCCATAGCCTTGATCAATTGATCTCGCGGTGTGACAAAATGACTCTTGGGAAATACGGTGTATTTGTGTAACACCTCGATGCGTTTGCCGGTTAAGGGATCGAACTGGCTGATGGCATCAATCTCATCACCAAAAAACTCCACCCGGATGGCGAAATCTTCGGCATGCGCCGGATAGACTTCCAGCACATCACCACGCAAACGAAACGTGCCACGATGAAAATCCATATCATTGCGCTGATATTGTAGCTCAACCAGTTTATTGACTGCCGCACGTTGATCCACTTCGCGCCCCACCTCAAAATACAATAACATATTTGCATAAGCTTCAGGACTGCCTAGGCCATAGATACAGGATACCGATGCAACGATGATGACATCCTCACGCTCCAGTAATACCCGCGTAGCAGCATGGCGCATGCGATCGATGTGTTCATTGATGGCCGAATCTTTCTCGATATAGGTATCACTCGATGGCACATAGGCCTCCGGTTGATAATAATCATAATACGATACAAAGTATTCCACTGCATTGTTCGGAAAGAACTGTTTAAACTCACCATACAGCTGTGCCGCCAGGGTTTTATTCGGAGCCATGATCAAGGTTGGCTTTTGCGTTGCTTCAATCACACAGGCCATGGTATATGTCTTGCCGGAGCCTGTGACACCAAGCAAAGTTTGATGCTGATCACCGGCATCAACACCAGTCACCAGTTCAGCAATAGCCTGCGGCTGATCACCACGCGGCACGAAGTCTCCAGCCAATTCAAAACGCATCGCGCCAGCCTAACCCATGATCAATATGATTCCAGTGTCCGTTGTTCATCTGTCCGATGTTCAGCCGTATTGAACGTGCCAAAGCCAGCCTTTGATCCCATTCACCCGACAAGATCATAAAATTAAAGTCGGCCTTAGTTTCACCGATATGTATCTGTAGATCGCATACAATAGGTGGTACACGGATTCCTCCTGCGCATGGCGCAAAGCATGGGAAATGATTTCCCGCTCACAACAACAGCGCGATCAAACCAACACCCCTTGTGAGGAGGATTCTATGATTATTGCCCCTACCACCACCCCTGCTGCAGTGCTCGATCAGAGCAGCGTCAATCAAAGTCAGCAACAACAGGTACAAAGTGCCGAATTTTCCAGAAAAGCCAGTGTTACGGTGCAGTTCTCTCCCGAAGCACGTGAATTGGCAGGCACTGAAAACAAAGAGTCGAGCCCACAACAACGCCAAGAGGCCAGTCAGAGAACGCCAGCAGCACCTGTGACCGTTCAGCTTTCTTCAACAGCCAGAGAGCTCGCCGCCACTGACAATGCTCCGCTAGCGCCGCAACAAAAAATAGAAGCGCAAGTGAATAAACAGATCAATGAAGTGGTTGCAGCCAACAAACAGCAACCCATCAACCCCACCTCAAAGCAACCGGAAAACAATAAAATCCTTAGTGTAAGCTAAGCTCCAGAAAACCTGCAGGGTAATCTTATATATAGATCCCCCTGCAACGCCTCATTGCCAATCTCACCAATGTAGAATAAGTAACTGCTTTGACTTAGTGTGCGCCCAGCTTATGTAAAATAATGGGGTGATGTGCAGACCTATGAATGAACTAATGCAACAAGGCTTTCAATTGATGGCACTCGGAATGGGTGTTGTATTCCTCTTTCTTGGCATGCTTATTGGTGTCATTAGCTTAACATCTAAAGTCATTCAGCGCTTTGAAACAGCGCCTGCTGATGCTGCCAATACTTCAAACACAGATAATGATCTGATTGAAGTCATTACCGAAGCTGTGCAGCAGTATCGTTCTGACCACCCCCAACGCAAAAAATAAGCCATATTTTTCAGGAGACACCCGCAGATGAATCAACCGCTCGGCATTACCGAACTCGTCCTTCGTGACGGCCATCAATCCTTATTGGCCACACGCATGCGCATTGAAGACATGCTCCCGATTGCAGCAAAACTCGATAAAGTTGGCTATTGGTCGGCTGAAATATGGGGTGGCGCTACCTTTGATTCCTGCATCCGTTATCTCGGTGAAGACCCTTGGGAGCGTTTACGCCTACTCTCTGAAGCCATGCCCAATACACCATCTCAAATGTTATTTCGTGGTCAGAATATTCTCGGTTATCGTCATTATGCCGATGATGTGGTCAATACATTTGTAGAACGCGCGGCCAAAAATGGCATGGATGTGTTCCGTATTTTCGATGCCATGAACGATATGCGCAATCTGGAAACAGCTGTTAAAGCCACGCTCCGGGTTGGCAAACATGCGCAGGGTACCATTTCTTATACTGTTAGCCCGGTACACACGCTCGATATGTCTGTTGATATGGGTAAAGAGCTGGAAGACATGGGCTGCCACTCGATCTGTATCAAGGATATGTCCGGCCTGCTCAAACCATACGTGGCAGAAGAACTGGTTTCGCGTTTAAAGAAATCTGTCGCTATTCCGATTTCATTGCATTGCCATGCCACCACAGGCATGAGTACCGCAAGCATTGTGAAAGCCATTGAAGCCGGTGTGGATATGGTAGATACCAGTATTTCATCGATGAGCCACACCTATGGCCATTCGGCCACTGAATCGGTTGTTGCGATTATGGAAGATGAAAAACGCGCCTCCGGCCTTGATCTGAAGTTGCTCGAAGAAGTCGCTGCCGATTTGCGTGTGATTCGCAAAAAATATGAAAAATTTGAAGGCTCCTTGCGCGGTATCGATTCACGCATTCTGGTCGCGCAAGTGCCCGGTGGCATGTTAACCAACCTGGAAAGTCAGTTGGTGCTGCAAAATGCCGATGATCGTTTTGATGAAGTGTTGCAGGAAATCCCTCGGGTACGCGAAGATCTGGGATTCATTCCTCTGGTTACCCCCACATCCCAGATTGTCGGCACACAGGCTGTATTCAATGTATTATCGGGTGAGCGCTATCGCACTGTGACCAAAGAAACGCTCGGCATACTCAAAGGCGAATACGGCAGAACACCTGCGCCAGTCAACAGCGAACTGCAGATCAAGGTACTCGAAGGTGGCAAACCGATCACCTGTCGTCCGGCTGATTTGATTGAAGATGAAATGGATAAGTTAACCCTGGAGCTGGCTGGCATCGCAGCTGAAAAAGGTTTTGAATTATCCGATCATCTGGTCGATGATGTATTGATTTATGCCCTCTTTCCACAGGTTGGTTTGAAGTTCCTTAAAAACCGCGACAACCCTGATATCTTTGAAACAGCACCGTGGCTGGAAGATGATGAAAATATTGTTTCACCTTCAGTTTCAGAACGTTACAACATCAGTGTTAATGGAGTAGATTATGATGTTCTTGTCTCACCCGAAGGTGATGTCACATCATTGCAGCCGACCACAGCTACCCCTGCTGCAACAGCCGTCGCAAGCCCTGCTGCTGCACCAGCCACCAACATCGCCACCACCTCCGTTGGCGCACCGATGGCCGGTAATATCTTTAAAGTCATGGTTTCAGCCAATCAAGCCGTTAAAGATGGCGATGTCATCCTGATCATGGAGGCCATGAAAATGGAAACTGAAGTACGCTCCACCCATGATGGCGTAATCGTCAGCGTCGAGGTCAAAGAAGGTGATGCCGTCACCGTTGGTCAGCCTCTGGTGACCATCGCATGAGCGAAACTTTAAAACTATTCGAGCAACTCTGGGTCACCACCGGCGTTGCCAACTTCGAGTGGGGACAAGTGCTGATGGTCTGCGTCGGCATGTTATTGCTCTATCTGGCTATCGTTAAAAAATACGAGCCTTTACTGCTGCTACCCATGGGCTTTGGTGCAGTGCTGAGTAATATTCCAATTGCCGGTATTTCAGGCCCTGATGGCCTGCTTGGCATGCTGTATAGTGTCGGCATTGAAACAGGTGTGTTCCCCTTGCTTATTTTCATGGGTGTGGGTGCATTAACCGATTTCGGTGCCCTGATTGCTATGCCGCGCACACTACTCTTGGGCGCTGCTGCCCAGTTTGGCATTTTCACCACTTTGATCGGCGCTTTGGCGTTAAATGTTATTCCCGGCTTTGATTTCAGCCTTGCTGATGCAGCGGCGATTGGCATTATCGGCGGTGCCGATGGCCCGACCGCGATTTTCCTGGCTTCTAAATTAGCACCGGATCTACTCGGTGCGATTGCTGTGGCAGCTTATTCCTACATGGCCTTGGTGCCAATCATTCAGCCACCTATCATGCGACTCTTAACCACCGAGAAAGAACGTAAAGTACGCATGGCACAATTGCGTCATGTCAGTAAAGCAGAAAAAATAGCGTTCCCGCTGATTGTGCTGATCCTGTGCATTATCTTTCTACCTACTGCTGCGCCATTAATCGGCATGCTCACCTTTGGTAACTTGCTGCGCGAATCGGGTGTTGTAGATCGTTTATCCAATGCCGCCCAACATGAAATCATTAATATCACCACGATATTTTTGGGTTTATCGGTCGGTTCCAAACTCGAAGCCAGTCATTTCCTGCATGTGGAGACACTCGGTATTCTACTGCTCGGCATGATTGCCTTTTGTGTGGGTACTGCCGCTGGTGTATTGATGGGTAAAGTGATGTACAAAACCAGTGGCGGTAAAATCAATCCGTTAATTGGTGCAGCCGGTGTATCAGCCGTACCGATGGCCGCACGTGTGGCCAATAAAGTCGGCTTAGAAGCTGATCACCATAACTTTTTACTGATGCATGCCATGGGGCCAAACGTGGCCGGTGTGATCGGCTCTGCTGTCGCTGCCGGTATTTTATTGGCCATTGTTGGCGGTTGATGCATGAGCGACCATTCATCCACACAACATTCATCTACACAGCATTCAGCACCCGACTGCCTGTTCTGCAAAATTATCGCTGGCGATATTCCCTGCAATAAAGTCTATGAAGATGATAATGTATTGGCTTTTCATGACATTCATCCCAAAGCACCCAGCCATGTATTGGTCATCCCCAAGCAGCATATCACCACTCTGGCTGATTGCGATGACCCTGCGTTGCTCGGCTTGTTGATGGATCGGGTGAAATATATCGCCGATAATGAATTGGCTTTAAGCGCCGGTTATCGTGTCATCATCAATGTGCGCGAAGGCGGCGGTCAGGAAGTCTTTCATCTGCATGCACATATTCTCGGTGGTAAGAAGCTACCATTTTAAGGCCTGCGCATGAGCCCTCGTAATAAACGACCGCGCGCTAAACTGGCCGGCATTCATGATAATCTGGCCAAAATACTGGGTGAAGAATCGCTCGATCAGCTCATCGCCTTATCCCGCTTGCGCCGTGCCTGGCCACATATTGTTGGTGCCATGATGTCTTTACGTACCGAACCATTGCAATTGCAGCGCATCGATGATGATGGCCTATGTCTGTGGATCGGCGTTGATCATTCCATCATGGGTCAACAAATTCGTTTTTTAAGGGATGATATTCGCAAATCCTGTTTTAAACAGGCGGGGCTAAGCAATGTGCATAAAATAAGTACCCGCATGATGCCCGGCGCAGGCATCAAAAAGCCCAAAGCTCCACCCCAAGCCAGACATATTTATTTCCATGAAAAACGTAGGCTTGCACTGAATGTGACAAGCATTAAGGATCGCAACCTGCGCAAAGCAGCTTTTAAGGCTGCAATGATGCAACTGGCTTATGATGACACACAAGGTCAGAGCGATTGATCAGAGGCATTGATCGAAACCATTGATCGGAACGATCGATCAGAGTAATTGAACACAACAAAAAAACTGAACACAACAAAAACACCAAGGAGAAACAATGAAAAAACTGATGACACTGGCCATGCTTGCCGTCTTTGCATTGATGGTTTCCGGCGTAAATGAAGCGGATGCCAAACGCTTTGGTATGGGCTCCAGCTTTGGTAAACAGCGCATGTTCCAACCCAAATCCAATAACTTTTCGAAACGTCAGGCCACACCGAGCAAATCCACTACAGCAGCAGGGCAACGAGGATCAGCGCGCACAGGCATGATGGGCATGATCGGCGGGCTAGCGTTGGGCGGCATGCTTGGTGCCATGTTTTTTGGTGGTGCATTTGAAGGCATCAACTTTTTCGATATCCTAATCATCGGTGGCATTATCGCACTGCTGTTCTTTTTTCTGCGCAAAAAAGCGCCTGCCAGACAAGCCAGTTACGCTGGCGCTTCTGCCTCCCCCGCCAATCATGATTTTGCACAGGATTTCGCCAGTGATGGTGATGCGGATATTGTCGATCACCCACCGCGTGAACCTGTCGGCACTGCACTGCGTCCGGATATCAATGCAAAACATTTTATTCCTGCCGCCAAAGAAATTTATATGCGCATGCAACAAGCATGGGATAACAGCGATATCGAAGATATTCGTAAATTCTGCACAGCTGAAATCGCTGACCGTATCAGCCAGGATATGCAGTCGGCAACGGCACATCGTACCGAAGTGGCCACGCTCAATGCTGAAATCGCCGATAGCTGGATGGAATCTGATCTGGAATGGGTGGCTGTAAATTATAATGCCATGTTACGCGAGCAAACCTTAAAGGATGATGGCAGTGCCAGCGATGACAGCACAACGGAAGTCAACGAAGTATGGATTTTTCGCCATGCCCCACAATCCGATGATCCGACCTGGTATCTAGCAGGCATTCAACAGGGATAGTATTCACCACTGCTGATTGAATAGAAAACAAAGAGGCTGCTGAAGGAGATTTCAGCAGCCTTTACAGCTTTATCTGAAAAGCTTATTTCACCAACTGCACCAGTTTTTTTCCGAGTTCTTTGAGGCTCACCTGCTCTTCAGCAGCGCCCAGTTTTACAGCCACACCGGGCATACCCCAGACCACAGAACTTTCTTTATCCTGTGCCAGCGTTCTGGCGCGCTTGTCACGCATTTTTTTCAAGCCGGTCGCTCCATCATCACCCATACCGGTCATCAAGGCTCCCACTGCTTTTGAGCCGACATGCAAGGCCACCGAATCAAACAAAGCATTCACCGACGGGCAATGGCCACTGACCTTTTCCTGACCCCCTACCCTGCACACCAAGCCCGAGCCTTGTTTCTCAATGCGGAAATGTTCATCACCCGCACCCACATAAATATAACCATGATGAATCGCGGCACCATCGCTTGCTGATACCACATGCATGGGTGATGCTTTATTCAGCTTATCAATAAATGAATCGGCAAATGCTTTCGGAATATGCTGCACAATCACGACGGCAGAAAAATCAGCTGGAAATTCAGCCACCACACTGCGCAAGGCATTGGTTCCACCGGTCGATGCACCAATGGCAACCAGCGTATTCAATAAAGGGTTATGCCGCCTGTTCTTATTCTGGACAGATCGACTAGATGCTGTTTTAACAACAGCTTTAACAGTAGCCGTTATTGCTGCTTTTTTGGCGGGTTTAAAATTCAGCGTAATGCGTTGCAATTGCTGCGCCAGTTTATGGTAAAACTCCTGATCCTGAGCTGAAATACCATCGGCTGGTTTTTTCATGATCGCACCACCAGCCCGCATAACCAGGCGTTCTCCATCGCTGCCAGGCAACACCTTGTCCGATAGCATCAACACAGGCAACGGTGTTGCCTGCATCAACTCAGCCAAAAATTCATCAACCCGTTCGCTATGTTGATCTGTTGCAATCAACAACACATCCGGCTGACGTATTTTCACCTGCATGCGTGCTTGCATAGCATCGGAGGCAATGCCAACCACGCTAATCTCAGACGATTTTTTCAACATCGAAACCATAGCTAATCGGGCTCGGGCATCCGGTTCAATGACCAATAGTTTAATAGAACTCACAAGCCCTCCACATAGAATGATTTATCTTACAGAGCCAATTGCACAAGCCCGAGCGGCTAAGTTGCACTTCCACTTCGTGTGTATCTTCGGATTCAAGCAAGATCAAAATCCATCATGCAGCTTAGTTTGTTGCGTAATTCAGACCACACAATCGGCTTGGTAACAAAGTCCGATGCTTCTACAGCCATAGCACAATCAAGTGCAGCTTCACCTTCCAGCGCTGTGACAATAAACACCGGCACACTTGCACCGGCAGGCATCGAACGAATCATTTCACAGGCCGCAAAACCATCCATCTCCGGCATATCACCATCAAGCATTACTAATGATATGGATTGATCGGCAAAGGCTTTGACTGCCTGCTCACCATCTTCAACAATGATAACCTGATAACCATTGGCTTCAAAAAACTGTTTGAGCATGACACAAAACATGCGGTCATCATCAGCCACCAATACTGTCGAACCTTTCTCAATTAAATCCATCATTTCCATTATAGCACCCATTCCGGTTTTTTATTTTTTTACCTGTGCATACATTTAGCGGATATCATTCAGGCTCTCATCTGAAAGTGCATCAATCACCTGTGTTGCCTGCTGTCGCAAATCAGCGATCAATAGCTTCGCCGTTGTCATATCCTGTTGTTGCCCTGATTGACCCAGTTGTTCAAATTGAAAACAGATCTCACCCAAGGCATTGGCTGCCACCGAACGACTGGAACCCTTTAAACGATGGCCGTGACGGCGCAATTCATCTGCATTCCCAGCCTCAATCGCAGCAATCAAACCATCCACCTGCTTGGGTAATTCATCCATATAAGTATCCAGAATCATACCGACACCAAAACCCATATCGCTACGCAATTGACGTAAAACATCTGCATCAACGACGGCATCTTCATTCGACTCATCAAGTTCAGCTTTGTTTGGCTGTGCATCGTTGCCTGCTTCATGCCCATTGTTTGTATTGCCATCATCCAGACGCAGCCATATTGCCAACATCGAAGCCAGTGTTTTGCCCGTCAATGGTTTCGCCAGATGATCATTCATGCCTGCATCATGGGTACGTTGTATATCTTCAGGCATGGTATGCGCGGTCAACGCAATGATCGGGATAGGCTGATGATCAGAGAGCAGTTCCAATTCACGTATTTCACGTGTTGCAGCAATACCATCGAGTTCCGGCATTTGAATATCCATGAGCACAAGGTCGTAAGGCTGTTCCGCAAAACACATAAGCGCTTCAGCGCCATTGTTCGCCACATCGATATGCACAAAACCCTGATTCTGCAGCAAACCAACTGCGACCTGCTGATTTACCATATTATCTTCAGCCAATAAAATACGTTCATGCCGCTGCTCTGTACTGATAATATTAACATGGCGTGTTTTTCGTTGCCTTGCGCCCAACACATCCAAGCTGGTTTCAAACAAGGAGTGCACATAAACAGGTTTGCGCATAAAACCATCGAGGCCGTATTCTTCACGCAGGTCTTGATCAAAGGTCATATCCAGAGATGTGATCATGATGACTTTTACATCCGCCAGGTGAGCTTCAGCCTTGATCAATCGTGCCAAAGCCATGCCATCCATGCCTTGCATTTGTTGATCAATGAAAACCACATCATAATGCTCACCCTTTGCAGCCATTGCTTGCAGCTGTTGCAGTGCAGCATTGCCATCATTCGATGTGTCGCAATGCATGTTCCATGCCACCAGCACATCATGCAACATGCGTTGATTACTGGCGTTATCATCGACCACCAGTGCGCGCCATTGCGCAAATTCTGCTGTATAATGGTGTGGCCCATCGACAATTTCAGTTGATTTTTCTAAATCCAGATCGAAGAAAAAGCGTGAACCTTTGCCAGTTTCACTAACAACCGAAATTTCACCACCCATCAAACCCACCAACCGCTTCACAATAGCCAAACCAAGACCTGTGCCACCATGTTTGCGGGTATCCGTGCCATCGGCTTGTGTGAACTCTTCAAACAGATGTTGTTGATCTTTGGCTGAAATGCCGCGTCCGGTATCAGCAACCTGGAAACGCACACGCGCTTCTGTTGCACTTTCGGACAGCAGATCGACTGAAATGACGATTTCACCCTGTTCGGTAAACTTGGCCGCATTGGAGAGCAAATTCAGCATGACTTGATGCAACCGATCCGAATCACCAATCAACAAACGCGGCAATAGCGGTATAGCTCTGGCGATCAATTCCAGCTTGGCCTCATCCTCATTGATTTGACGCGCAAACAAATTAGCCACATGTTCAATCATTTCATTGGGATTAAAATCAACCCGTTTCATCTCCATGTGACCGGCTTCAATCTTGGAAAAATCAAGAATATCATTCAAAATGGTGAGCAATGCTTGGCCGGATGATTGTACAATTTCTATACGGGCACGTTGCGCTGGATGCATTTTTGATGCCAGCACCAACTCAGTCAGTCCCAAAATACCATTGAGAGGCGTGCGAATCTCATGACTCATGGTGGCCAAAAACTGTCCTTTCGCTAGCGTTGCATGTTCTGCCTTCAGCACGGCGTTCTCCAACTCACTGTTTTGTGCTTCCAAAGCACCTGCCAGTCTGGCCAGTTCAGCCGTTCGTTTGTTCACCTTTACTTCCAGCGCCGCATTCAAGGCTTCAGTCTTGCGCCGTGTTTCATCCAAATGCACCAACATCTGTTGCAATGCCGCGCCGAGGACACCAATTTCATCATGTGTCTTGGCTGGAATCTGAACATGATGATTGCCATTGCCGATTTCTACTGCGGCATCAATCATTTCATTAATCGGACGGGTGAAATATCTGGCAATAAAATAAGTGATAAAACCCAGCACAACGGACAGAAATAAGGTTAATAATAACATCCTGTTACGAAATTCGATTGATTGCTGACGCAGCTGTTTCAAGGTAACCACAGCCCCTACCTTTAAAATATGATCCCTCTTTTCCTGATCCAGATGAATATTACCCAGCAGCAATACTTCACCGCGTTGATCAAACAGATATTCATCAATCTTGCGATCTTGATTCTCAAAGGAGCTGATCAATGTTTCGGCATTAAGCAAAAAATCACGCTGAAACCTCGATTGCCGTTGGTATTCAAAGGCCATCGCTTTGGCTGGATCAGCATGAATCAAATAATCACCCTGTTCATTGGCGATAAAAAAACTTTGATCATCTTGTTTCTTTTGCAGCATTGCAGTAAACACATTGAAATCTGCATTGATCAATAAAATGCCGCGTAGTTGGCCTGAGTCACTATAAATCGCAGTCGATACACGTAACATCGGTTGCGGCGGTTGGGTGATTTCACCATATTCACGATTTAAGGTGATGTCAGAAAATAACACCTCACCCGCCTTTAACTGAACACTGTTCAGATAATAGTCACGGCTGCCTTTCTGCTGTAATAAATCATCGGCGATGACAACCAACCCCTGCTGCAAGCGCGCCACTCGCACCACTTCACGCCCACCATGTTCAATGCCAATCAAGCGCACTTGATAATACATCTCACGCCGACTTAATACGGTCGAGAAGATTTGTTCGATATGTTTGACAAGCATAGGAGCAGTATGAACCGATGGCGTGTCCAAACGATTGGCAAATGCCCTGACTGCATCCGAGTGAGCCAAAAACTGCACATCATCCTTCACCAGTTTCGCTTGTTTTTCTATGTTGGTGAGTTCAGTGCCCATGCTTTCAAATAGATTATCGACAGCTTCCCGCTGCAATAATCGATCTGATTCAACATAGGCCATCAAAGCCACACCAAGCACGCCAAACAGAGTGATCAGAGAGGAAAACAAAGCAAATTTTACTGGCAATGATAATGTCATCTCATACAGTTCCTTTTCTACCTTCGTGCAGCTTTAAGCCTTCACGCAAGCGCTGCAATCCAAAGAAATGAGCAATAATGATGCCACAAATATGATACGCTAAGCATTGAACATATCAGTCCTATTCATTATGCTGGTTCAATGCCGTACACATTGCTCAATAGAAATGTAATACTCACACTCTGCTGTGGTTTAATCATATCATTCGGCATCTTTGTCTTGTTAAAAAATTGGGAAGAATCCAACAGGTATAACGAATTCAAATACAAAGCGCTTGATCATGCTGCTGCTATTGAAGTGGAATTTGAGCATGTCGCCAAGAATGTCAGAGAAGTGCGTTTTTTAATCGAACATCAAATCAACAACGCAAACGAACAAGCCAATAACCCCATTGGTTTTATGCCCATGGCTGAAAAGTTCATCATGCAAGACTCCAACCTACTGAGCATCGCCTGGGCTATCAGGCAAACTGATGCTGAAAAGCAGGATCATCTACAGATTATTTATCTCAAAAAAAGTAAGCAAGGCCATGAACGCATCAGTGATCTGCAAGTGCATGATGTCTATGATGAACATGTCGATTCACCTTTTCTATTGCATCAAACAAGTTTGCTGACCAGCCTTGTTCATCAGGATACAGGCAACGCCATCAATGAATTGAATTTCATTGCACCGGTTGCCGACCGCATACAATCCAGCGCATCATTCACAGGTAAACATCTTGGTTCATTGATCATTGAAATGAATATCAATGGCATGATTGAGCGTGCTCTTGCAAAGATCCCGGTGTCTGCTCAGGATATTTCGCTGCAAATATTGCATGCCGATGGGCGCACACAAGCCGTCTATAAACATGTGTCACGCAGTCGCACGAGCCGTGATATGGATCGCAAAACCAGCCTGATGACAACAATTGATTTCACCTCGACCGGTTTACATTGGCAACTGGGATTTGAAGCTGCGCCGAAGTTTTTGCGTAAACACCCCGTCGTTCTGGCATGGCAATCGTTGGCTTTATGTTTATTTTTGACCATCTTTTTTGTCTGGTATGCCTACTTCACCAGAAAACAAACCATGCTCATTCAACGTGAAGTAAACATACGCACCGAAGCGCTCAACCAAACACAGCATAAATTGCGCCGAATTATTGATAACCTGCAGGATGTCTATTTTCAAACCAATCAAGCAGGTCTGATCCAGGCCTGTTCAGCTTCGATATTCGATTTGTTGGGTTATCGCGAAGCCAACGTCATCGGCTCATCCATTCAGTCTTTGCACCGCGATGCCGATGTGTTGGAGAAGCTGTTCACTGCTTTGCAGGATTCACCACAAGGCAAGGTATTCAATTTTGAATGTGAATCCCTGCACAAGGATGGCCATCACATTTGGACATCCAGCAATGTCCAATTTTTATACGATTCAGATCAGCATATTAGCGGCATTGAAGGCACCATGCGCGACATCACCGCCAAAATAAACCAGGAGCAAGAAAAAGAAGCTTTACAACGTCAGCTTGAACACGGCCAACGCTTAGAATCACTCGGCATTCTAGCCGGTGGCATTGCACACTATTTTAACAATATTCTCGCCGCTATCATGGGCAATGCTTCACTGGCCGATCATAAAGTGCTGCAACAACCACAAGAGAGTAAAGTACATCTGGAAAAAATTATTCGCGCATCAGAAAAGGCATCATCCTTATGTCAGCAAATGCTGGCTTATGCCGGCAAAGCACGTTTTGTTATCGAGCCGATCAATCTCTCTGTGTTGCTTGGTGAAATCACTGACCTGCTGGAAGTCTCCATCTCACCCAATGTGCATATCCACTATGAACTACAAGATGACTTGCCTTATATCAATGCTGATCATGCTCAGCTGCAACAGCTATTGATGAATTTCATGACCAATGCCAATGAGGCGATCAGTGAAAAGGGTGATATTTATATTCACACCGGCATCCGTCAAAGCCATGATATCGACTTAACACAACAGATTGGCACAGATCATCAAGTAAGCGCTGATGAATATGTTTATATTTCATTCAAAGATACCGGCTGCGGTATGGATAAAAGCACCCTCGACACAATCTTCGATCCCTTTTTTACCACCAAGTTTACCGGTCGCGGCTTGGGCATGAGTGCGGTACTCGGCATCATCAAAGGCCATCAGGCTTTTATTCAATGCGATTCCAAAGTTGGCCATGGCACGACCTTTACGGTGTCCTTTCCAGTCGCTGAACAAGCAATCAGCACAGCACCTGAAACAAGCCAAACACAATCAATTTCAGCACAGCAACACTTAGGCTCGGTACTGGTGATTGATGATGATGAAAATATCAGAGAAGTTGCTCAAGCCATGCTGGAGGATGCCGGCTGGCAAAATATGAGTGCCGCAGATGGTGAATCGGGTATCGACATATTCCGCCAACATCATAGCCATATCGCCGCTGTGATTCTGGATATGACCATGCCCGGCATGAATGGGCTGGCTAGCCTCGAGGCACTACGTGATATCGATCCCGCAATAAAAATCATTATTTCTTCCGCTTACTCTGAACAAGCAGCCAGCCAACACTTTGCCGGTAAAAACATCACAGGCTTTTTACAAAAACCCTACAGTCTGGAACAACTGCAAAGACAAATCAGCACAATTACAGCGCATCAATAACGGTTCAAGCTGCATTTACCCCCTATCTGATGCTTGTTTCCAAGCACCTGTATCAAATCAAACGGATTCGAAAGGAACGCCCTTTCAATTTGCCCGCTGCCAACTTTTCAAGCGCTAAATTCACACGATCCCGACATACCGCCACATAAGCCCAGTTATCAAGGATTTGAATTTTCCCAACCTGTTGGCCACTGATACCCTTGCCGGCAGTCAATGCACCGAGAATATCACCGGCTCGCAACTTTTGTTTTTTGCCACCACCAATCTGAAGGGTTGCCATCTCAGGCTTGGCCGGGCGTTGCTGCAACAGACTCTCAGGCGGCAGTGAGACATTGATAATCTCATCAGCAAGATAATCAGCCAGCATGGTCAGTTTGTATTCATTGCCATTGTGCAGCGTAAACGCCTTACCTGTGCTACCCGCACGGCCTGTGCGTCCGATACGGTGCACATAGGTTTCAGGCTCGTGCGGCAGCTGAACATTAAACACCGCATCCAGCGCTTCGATATCCAAACCACGCGCTGCAACATCGGTGGCAACCAATATCGAAATGCTTTTATTGGCAAAGCGCACCATGGTCTGATCGCGTTGCCATTGTTCAAAATCACCATTAATCGCAGCCGCACTAAAACCATGCTGGGTCAATGTATTGGCGATATTCACCGTTTCCCGCTTGGTATTACAAAACACCACACTCGATTGTGGCTGATGTTTCAACAACAATAAGCGCAGCGCACGCATGGCTTGCCGGTCATCTTCCACCTGATAAAAATGCTGTGAAATCGTGCTGCTATCATGCTTGGATTCCACTTTAATCATCAACGGCTTGATCATAATGCGCTTGACCATGGTTTTTATTTTGTCCGCAAAGGTGGCACTAAATAACAACGTCTGTCGATCCGTAGATAACTGGGCGATAATCGCATCAACAGCAGCTTGAAAGCCCATATCCAGCATACGGTCCGCTTCATCGAGCACCAGCAAATTAACCTGCTTTAAACTCATCGTGCCACGGCTTAAATGATCTTCAATGCGCCCCGGTGTACCCACGATAATATGAGCACCATGTTCAAGTGAGCTAAGCTGCGCGCCAAATGGCATGCCACCGCAGAGGGTTAAGACCTTCACATTGGGCAATGTACGAGCCAGCCGCCGAATCTCCTTGCTCACCTGATCAGCCAGCTCGCGTGTCGGACACAATACCAGGGCTTGAATAGTGCGCGCCTGCACATCCAGTTTATTGAGCAGGCCAAGTCCAAATGCAGCCGTTTTGCCCGATCCGGTCTTGGCCTGAGCAATCACATCATGGCCAGCCAGAATATCAGGCAGGCTCTGCGCCTGAATCGGAGTCATCTCATGATAAGCCAGTGAATCCAGATTATTCAATAGATCGGCATGTAGATTAAGATTAGAAAAAGAGGTTTGGCTCATGGGATACCCTGTGTTCATAAGATTCTAAGTTGCACTGCAATACGTTTAATATATGGCGATGACTTCATAACTGTGTTTGATACCGGCGATACTGATTTCAAAATCATCCTGCGCAAGTTTACCCATCAAAGCAGTGCCCAACGGTGCCTTGGGGGTGATCACTGTGACAATGCTTTCACCACAGCGCAGCTTTAAACCACCAGCCTCAGCAGCTAGCCACAAAAGCTGTTGCTGCCCCTGCTCATTTTCCAACTCTACCAACGCAGATAACACAACCACCCCATCAGTCTCAACCAAGCTCAGCGCTTTAAAATAAGCCAGCGAGCGCTCTACTTCCAGCAAACGCATGCCCTGCCCCTGTGCCAGATAAGATGCTTCCAAGCCCATCGTTTCATATTTACTCGAACCCAGACAATCCGCATGGGTAGCTGTATCGCGTGCCAGTTTCACCGCCTGCTCAAGCATCAATAAATCAGCTTCAAGCTGAGCGATAATACAGGCTAAAATCTTGTTTTTGTCATGCCGCACGTTATTGATCTACCAACTTCAAATGTGCGCCATGTTTAACCGCATGATGCAAGGCTGTGTTCAGCGAGGCAGCGACAAGCTTGACATCAAAACCTTCAGCTACTGCCCAGGCTGCATTGAAGCAGTTTTCATGATCTACCATTTTTCACCTCTCCAACGTGCTGCAACACCATGATCAGTGCCAATACTACAGATTATTGCCAGTATCCACCCGAATAGATTCATAGATCAGAACACCTTCGGAGAATACCATGGCCAGACCATTAAAAATGTTTATGCGCGGCAAGAGAATCACCATGCTGCAAGAAATACTGCATCGCATGGGTTATCCGATGCACGATCAAGCCGGCCTGTTTGCCGCATCTACCCGCGATGGCATCAAGGCTTTTCAAAAGCAACAAGGCTTGAAAGTCACCGGCACAGTTGATGATGATTTATTCACACTGCTGCAACAAGGCTCGCAGCCCAGCAAACAAAAAACGGCTTCAGATCCTGCCCAAGCCGATACGGCTGAGCACAAGCCATGCAACCAACAACAATTCGATGCACTCATCCAGCTGTTGGTAAGCAAAAACATCATCACCGAAGCAGAGCTACATCAACTCATGGCACAGCCTCAAGCCCTGCGAGTAACACAGCCAGCGCTGGTATAATGGATTCAATCGACAACACCAGCTTACGCCCTGAATTCACCTCCGAGTTAAGCCATCAACTGCTGGCTGGTGCATCACTCAATATGATCAGTCCACACGGACAAGGGCGACGGCGCACACTACAAGATTTGCAACATCAGTTGCCCGCATCATTGCAAATAATTCACATGAACATACGATCCTATGTATCTGATTATACAGGTTTTTTTAACCATGCATGTGCACAATCAAACATCGCAACAGCGCCACCTGAAAATTTGGCTGAACTGCTCGATCACATCGAAAGCGGAAGCAAACAACAGCTGTTCATTCTACACAACTTCGATGAACTCAGGCCGCCAGATCACATCGATGCAGACATCGACACACAATACGATGCCCACTTTTTTCACGCCATCAACAGCATCAAACAACGAACGCATATTGCCCTGCTATGTGTATCCGAATGTGAATATCATCACTATCGTTTACAGGCTGATGGTTCGGAATGTTTGTATGCATCGATCAATGCAGAGGCAATTATTTTGCCCGCACTCAACAGCCAACAAGTACTGGCCGAACTGTCTCGACGCGATATATCTCAGCACAAACAGACATTGCAAACACTAAGCACCCGCCTGAGCAAACAAGCCGCACCCTACGCTGCCCTTGAACAGTTATTTCCGATTCAAATAGACTAATACCGCCAGACTGGCATCGAGCATTTCCTGATAACGTGCTGCATAAAAAGCTTCAATCGCCTGCGCTTCAATGCGACACACTTGAGGCAGCCGACTCATCTGATGTTTGGCTTGATCAAACACATTACCGCACTGGCCATAGCTATAAAAGCCATCCCTGCATTCATCCTTAGCTTGCGGTGACAAGTCCCAAAACATCGTCCATTGTTTGCCTGTGTCACCCGCTATGTTTTTAGCAATTGCCTGCCGTGTATTCTGTGCCAGTTTATTCAATATCTGTTCAGGCGTTTGTCTGCTAGTGACCAAAGTTTTGCACTTATTTTTTAAGTCTTGCTCAGAAAGGTCTGAGCCAGATAGGCCGCTAAATACATAATAATCAAAATCATCTCGTTTAAAGGTACCATGATAAATTGGTACCACATGAGCTGGAACACCCATGTCCTGCACAAAATGTAATACTTCTCCACTCAATACAAAAAACTGTTCATCTGCGAGCTGTCTCCTCTGGCTGGCCAGAATTGTTTTTTCCACAAAGGTGCGATGCAATGAGCGATTCATCTGTAACCAGTTTCTTTTGATTGAAACCTGTGGATGATCTGCATCGGCCAAAGCAGCATCATAAAAATGCCAGTTCCATAATCGCGATAATGAACGCCTTAGATGCAATAATGAAAAACGATCAATATCTCCACTGGCAGCGGCAATCGCTGATTTATTGTTAGCAGAGATTGCCTTCAACTGCGCCGGAAAAAGCCCCTGACATGTTTTATAGCTTAACAGGGCTGCAGTCGTCAGTGCCTCATGATGCTCTGCTTCAAGTGCCTGCAGCGGGGATGAGAACATCAACACCGTCAATAAAATAAGCCCAAACTGCCTCATGTGTTCTCCCCCTGTATGTCTGCTAATAATACACTGTATGCGCGGCCACATCTTTTGTAACCACTGCATTGGCTCCCACAATCACCCCGTCACCGATGTTTACACCCGGCAACACCTTCGCACCACCACCAATCCACACCTGATTGCCAATATTTACCGGCCTGGCAAAACACAGCCCCTGCTTTCGATCCCCTGCATCGTTGGGATGATCTGAAGTATAGATATGCACACCCGGCCCGAACAACACATCATCACCAATACAAATGGCTGCGGCATCCAGCAGGACACACTGAAAATTAGCATAAAAATTCTCACCCAGCACAATATTCACACCATAATCACACTGAAATCCAGGCTCCAGCACACAGCTACCCAGTTGTTTAAACAAGCGTTTGATATGTTTCATATTACCCAGGCTCGGATGCGCATTGTATTTGGCGCAGGCCAATCTGGCTCGCTCACGCTGCTGCCTGAGCTCCACATCCAGGCAATTATAATGCTGGCCTGAAATCATTTTTTCGTATTCGCTCATGGATCACCCCTACCTTATCTGGAATCCCTTCCTTATACTTTGCGCAAATAATGAATCATACTGACTGCAAGGATAAATATGAAAAAAACATTTCAATTAAAACACCCTAAAATCAAAGCCGCCAGACTACTGGACAGTGCCCGGCATGATATCAAAAAGTATCTCAAACGAGAGCGCCATAAAGAGCTACCTGACAACATGGATTACTGGGACTTCGACTGCAAGTTCGGTTCGACCATTGAAGATGCCAAAAAAATCCACGTAGCTGAAATCAGCCAATGCCTCAATACGGTTGCAGAGCAAGAGCTGAGTTCATTCTATCTGGAAGTTTTAGCCAGAGCTGCGACCCGAAACGCTACGACCAGCCCAGCAAGCCCATATCCACAAGATGATAAAGCACAGGATGATGCAGGAGAAAACCGTGTTTCTGAGGATTGATAAGAACACATTAACCGAAAAAGTGATCAGCAGTGAAGAAATGGCCACCGTGCTGGAAAGCGATCTAAAAGCCAACGTCGTCGATGAAACATTAACCGATATCGTACTCGGTATTTATGAACACAGTAACCGCTCAGCGCGTTACAAGTATATCGCAAACCCGCAGGCGCATTAATACTCGCTGATATATTCTTCGATACGCTCACCAATATGTCGTCCGGGCTGATCAAGGTAACAAAAAACCGCGTCATTCACCTTCAGTTTTGGCATTGATATCGAATCCTCCTGAGCCGCAAAACGAATACTATCCGACTGTTGAATCGTTACCGACACTGGTACACCTGCAATATCCAGACAGACGCGCAGCATAGGCCGCTTTTCCACCTTCACTCGCCCCAGCGCAACCAGACGAGAACGCCCATCTGATCTAAACACCGGCACCAACATGCCCGCTTTGATATCACTCAGATAACAAACTTTATCATCAGCCAGGCGCAGGTATTGATGAATTGCCCCCGCATTAACCCGAAATGGACGCGGTGGATATGTCGCTGTCGCCATACCCTCGGACAACAGCAGCGCATAACCATGCCCCGTATTACCCACCAATACGCCTTCATCGGCAGCAAGCGCATCAATAAAATCCAGACACACGCGTGTACCTTCACCCAACTCAACCATGCTCTGCACAGAGCCGAGCACCAAACGATTATCTTCCAAAGTAGTCATGCCATCTCCTACAGCAGTCACAAGCCCTGCGCGCTACGAATTGCCATAGTCCGACAGACTCCTAGAGTCCCACCATGCAAATCCGTAACGATAGCCGAACCTATTACGAACGCCTTGGCGGTGAAACCACACTGCGCCAACTGGTGCAGCGTTTTTATCAACACATGGATGCGCTGCAAGAAACAAAACCTATCCGCGCCATGCATGCGCCCGACTTGAAGACGGCTGAGGATAAGTTATTCATGTTTTTGTCTGGCTGGATGGGTGGGCCCTCGCTGTATATCGAACGCTTTGGTCATCCGCGTTTGCGCCAACGGCATTTGCCATTTTCCATTGACGAATCCGCCCGCGATCAATGGATGTTGTGCATGCGGCACGCACTCGATGAAACAGTGGAAGATCAGCATTTACGTGATGAGCTGTTGGCTGCCTTCCATAATATCGCCGACTTTATGCGCAATAAGGCATAACCCTCTATTCAATCAAGACGGTTAAGCTTCTAACTAACGGCTCTAACCAAGCTGCTCTAACCAAGCTGTTCCAAATCACGCACAGCACCCTTATCGGCGCTAGTGGTGAGTGCGGCATAAGCTTGCAAGGCTTTGGAAACGACACGTTGGCGATCAAGCGGTTTCCAAGCATCAGCCCCCTTCGCTTCCATTGCCGTGCGACGTTTGGCCAGTTCATCATCGGTAACCACCAAATGAATGCTGCGGTTGGGGATATCAATCTCAATCGCATCACCATCTTCAATCAAACCAATCGCTCCGCCTTCGGCTGCTTCCGGTGAAGCATGACCAATCGACAGGCCGGATGTGCCACCAGAGAAACGGCCATCGGTGAGCAGTGCACAGACTTTGCCCATGCCTTTGGATTTTAAATACGAGGTCGGATAAAGCATTTCCTGCATGCCGGGCCCTCCCTTCGGCCCTTCATAACGGATGATCACCACATCACCTGCAACGACTTTATTATTCAATACCGCCGCCACGGCATCATCCTGCGATTCAAACACGCGGGCTGTGCCGTTAAATTTCCAGATTGATTCATCCACACCGGCTGTTTTCACAATACAACCACGCTCGGCGATATTACCGAACAACACCGCCAAACCGCCTTCCTGTGAATAGGCATGTTCAACACTGCGAATACAGCCTGTTTGCCTGTCCGTATCCAACGACTTCCAGCGCTCAGATTGAGAAAAAGCCACTTGCGTAGGGATACCGCCCGGTGCTGCCTTAAACATTTCTCGCGGCGCTGTGTTGGCCTCATTCATCACATCATTGGCATCGAGTGCTGCACCCAGGCTTGCGGCATGAATGGTTGGCGTATCCCGATGAATCAACCCACCCCGATCAAGCTCGGATAAAATGCCAATCACGCCACCGGCTCGATGCACATCTTCCATGTGGTAATGTTGAACCGCAGGCGCAACCTTGCACAAGTTAGGCACTTTGCGGCTCATGCGATCAATATCGTTCATGGTAAAATCAACACCGGCTTCTTGCGCACAGGCTAGCAAATGCAATACGGTATTGGTGGAACCACCCATGGCAATATCCAGCGCCATGGCGTTTTCAAAGGCTTCAAAAGTCGCAATCGAACGTGGCAACACCGATTCATCATCCTGTTCATAATAACGCTTGCTGATATCCACCACGATGCGCCCTGCTTCCAGGAATAATTCTTTACGATCGCTATGGGTGGCCAGCAAAGAGCCATTGCCCGGCAAAGCCAAGCCCAAGGCTTCGGCCAGGCAATTCATGGAATTGGCTGTAAACATGCCGGAACAGGAGCCGCAGGTCGGGCATGCCGAGCGTTCAACCGCCGCCACATCTTCATCGGATTCCCGATCATCAGCTGCCATCACCATCGCATCCACCAGATCGAGATGTTTTTCACGGTTATTGATGGTCACTTTACCTGCTTCCATCGGCCCGCCGGAAACAAAGACGGCTGGAATATTTAAACGCAAGGCCGCCATCAGCATGCCCGGTGTGATTTTATCGCAATTGGATATGCACACCAGCGCATCGGCACAATGGGCATTGGCCATATACTCCACCGAATCAGCAATAATCTCGCGGCTCGGCAAGGAATACAGCATGCCACCATGCCCCATGGCGATGCCATCATCCACAGCAATGGTATTAAATTCCTTGGCCACACCACCGGCAGCCTCAATCTCGCGTGCCACCATTTGACCCAGATCTTTCAGATGCACATGACCCGGCACAAATTGAGTGAACGAATTTACCACCGCAATGATTGGCTTTTCAAAATCACCATCTTTCATGCCCGTTGCACGCCAAAGTGCGCGAGCTCCAGCCATATTACGGCCAGCGGTAGTGGTACGGGAACGGTATACAGGCATAAGAGTCTCCAGTTCAATTATTGCAGCAAAGCTACCCACAGTTGCCCATGCTTGCACGCAGAGTAGCCAATCATGCCATGCAAATCGCATTAAAACTGTTGAAATATCAGGCGTTCAAATAAACATCTCCGCCGCAAGCCGCTGGGTATTACGCCGTCAGTGATTTAATGCACTACGCAGCAAGCTACGGGGAATTGAACCCCAAGGGGTTAAAATAGTACCGCAGTAATCTGAATTATTCGTGTTACAGGGAAGAGTATTTTGTAATCCGCTACTGTAATTCGCCCTTGAAACAGCTTACTTAAAAATTCGCTGGCGCTTCAATATCTTTTCCCGACGCTAGAGACAGTGCATAATACGCGACTCAGAATCAATCATATTAAGGTGTTGAAATGAATATTTTAAATTTAATCCTGTCAATTATCTTCCCGCCTGTCGGTGCTTTTCTGCAAGTCGGTGCGAGCAAACATTTTTTTATTAATATTGTTCTTACCCTTCTGGGTTTTATCCCAGGAGTGGCGCATGCTCTCTGGTTGGTCGTAACTGATCAGAAAGGTTAAGCTCACCTGTAGCGGCTTGTGATTCACAGCGCTCATTAGACGCCCCCCCCCTTTTTTTCACGCAGTCCGTGAAGGACAAGCGCTTATGACGGCGCAAGGCCTCAATGCAGGCCTGATGCCGCCTCTGTTTGATGGCGAGAACCGGGCGCGATGTATTACGCTGCCATGCTGCATGGCCGACACAGACCACTGCTTCATCTGTTCCATGCATCGGCACAGCGCAAATAACTACGCCAGCACTCACAAAATCACTTCGATGCATTGGGCTGCATCTTTGGCTTTTTGACGGGCATCTTCCAAATCATCACCACGTGCCAGCGCCACAGCCATGCGTCGTTTGCCATGCACTTCAGGTTTTGCAAACAAACGGATTTGGGTATCGGGTTCAGCCAGTGCCTGCTGCAGATTCCCGAAACTCACCTGGCTGGAGTCACCTTCTACAACCAGCGGACATGATGCTGCTGCACCATGTTGATGAATATTTGGAATCGGTAAACCCAGAATCGCACGCACATGCAGCGCAAATTCTGATAAATCCTGAGATATTAATGTTACCAACCCGGTATCGTGTGGACGCGGAGATACTTCACTGAAAATCGCCTTATCACCCTGAATAAACAGCTCCACACCAAACAAACCATAACCACCCAAAGCCTCTGTGACTTGTGCCGCAATATGTTGTGAGGCAGCCAGAGCAGCATCGGACATGGGTTGTGGTTGCCATGATTCACGATAATCACCATCGACTTGCAAATGACCAATGGGCAAACAAAAGGATGTGCCATCGCGGTGACAAATGGTTAACAGGGTGATTTCGTAATCGAAATCAATAAAGCCTTCGACAATCACTTTTCCTTTTCCAGCACGCCCACCCTCTTGAGCATAATCCCACGCAGCTTGAATATCGGCTGCAATACGAATCACCGACTGACCCTTACCCGATGAGCTCATGATCGGTTTGACCACACAAGGCATGCCGATGCTTTTCACTGCCGTTTTAAATTCGTCCAGACTATCAGCGAAACAATAAGGTGATGTTTCTACCGATAAGGTTTCAGCCGCTAATCTTCGAATCCCCTCCCGGTTCATGGTCAATTGTGTGGCACGGGCTGATGGGATCACATGGAATCCTTCCACCTCCAATGCAGCCAGCGTATCGGTGGCGATCGCTTCGACTTCAGGCACAATTAAATGTGGCTGCTCGGCTTCAATCAGATCACGCAAGGCTTGGCCATCGAGCATATCCACCACAAAGGATCGATGTGCGACTTGCATGGCAGGCGCATGCGCATAACTATCAACGGCAATAACCTCAACACCGAGTCGTTGCAATTCAATAGCGACTTCTTTCCCCAGCTCACCCGAACCAAGCAACATCACCCGGGTTGCGCTTGATGTTAAAGGGGTGCCGATTTGAATCGATTGGCTCTGTTGAATAGCTTGAGCCTGTTGAATACCTTGAACCTGTTGATCTGTCATCATAACCCCCTAAGCAGTAACAACCGTACTGTATCGACTTGATCTCAAGAATCTATACAGATGAATCAGCAGTCTCTCCAACTTTATTCCCATAGCTGCGGCATGAGCAATGCGGGGATAGTTGGTTGTTTGCGTTGATGCTGTTTGTCCGGCTTTCGCAGCCAATGGCGTAACCT
>JAUZQK010000092.1 GCA_030951025.1 Mariprofundus sp.
ATAGGCTCGTAGCTCAGGGGTAGAGCACCACCTTGACATGGTGGGGGTCGGCGGTTCGAAACCGCCCGAGCCTACCAGATTGATGATCGATGAATGCAAAGGCCGGACTGAGAAGTCTGGCCTTTTTGATTCGGGTCATCCGTGACCCTCAGGGTTGCACCCCGACTTGTCAGCCGTCCAATTCGGCTGTCCTGTCGAATTGTGATTCGGGTCATCCGTGACCCTCAGGGTTGCACCCCGACTTGTCAGTCGTCCAATTCGGCTGTCCTGTCGAATTGTGTATGTGTGCTGTTTCGATAGGATGCAGCGCCTACACTTTTGGAGGAACACATCGCCATGAATATTTCATTGCCTGACGGCTCTATACGCAGCTTGGATGAAGGTGCAACGGCTTACGATTTGGCTGCCGATATTGGTGCTGGCTTAGCGCGCGCAACGGTTGCAGCTACTGTTAATGGTGTGCAGGTGGATGTGTCGCATAAGCTTGATGATGGTGATGCGGTATCCTTGATTACACAGAAATCGGATGAAGGCCTGGAGGTGATTCGCCATTCTGTGTCGCATTTGATGGCTATGGCGGTGCAGGATTTGTTCCCGAAATCGCAGGTGACTATAGGACCTGTGATTGAAAATGGTTTTTATTATGATTTTGCGTTTGAACGTGCGTTTACACCGGAAGATTTGAAAAAGATCGAAGAAAAAATGCGTCAGCTATCCAATCAGAAGCTTCCAATTTGCCGTGAAGAATGGGATCGTGATGATGCAATTGCCCATTTTGAGAGCATTGGTGAATCGTACAAGGCCAAGTTGATTGCTCGCATTCCTGCTGGTGAAAGCGTGAGTTTGTATAAACAGGGGGAATGGTCTGATCTCTGTCGTGGGCCGCATGTGCCGCATACGGGCCATTTAAAATATTTTAAGCTGATGAAAGTGGCGGGTGCATATTGGGAGGGTAATTCTGATAATGAGCAGCTGCAGCGCATTTATGGTACGGCCTGGACATCGAAAGGTGATTTGAATGCTTATTTGCAGCGTCTTGAAGAGGCTGAGAAGCGCGATCATCGCAAACTGGCCAAAGCGCTCGATTTGTTCCATCTGCAGGAAGAAGCGCCGGGCATGATTTTTTGGCATCCGAAGGGGTGGAGTATCTGGCAGAGCGTGGAGAATGAAATCCGCTCGGTCATGCGTGAAAATGGTTATCAGGAGATCAAGACACCGCAGTTGGTGGATCGCAAGCTGTGGGAGAAGTCTGGTCACTGGGATAAATTCCGTGATGAAATGTTTACCACCAGCACGGATAATCGCGATTATGCAATCAAACCGATGAATTGCCCCTGCCATATTCAGGTGTTCAATCAAAATCTACACTCTTATCGTGATCTGCCGTTGCGCTTGGCAGAATTTGGATCGTGTCATCGCAATGAGCCGTCGGGCACATTGCATGGTTTGATGCGTTTGCGTAATTTTGTGCAGGATGATGCGCATATCTTCTGTACTGAAAATCAGATTCAGGATGAAGTGTGTAACTTCATTGATCTGACTTATGATGTATATAAACGCTTCGGTTTTGATGAGGTGATTATCTTCTTGTCGGATCGGCCGGATAATCGTGTGGGCACAGATGAGCAATGGGATAAAGCAGAAGCGGCTCTGCATCAGGCTTTGCAATCGAAAAATATTGAGTATGGTGAGAACAAGGGTGAAGGCGCATTTTACGGACCCAAGATCGAGTTTTCGCTGAAGGATTGTCTGGGGCGTGTATGGCAATGCGGTACCATTCAGGTTGATTTTTCCATGCCGGGCAGACTCGATGCACAATATGTGGCGGAAGATGGCTCGCGTCAGACACCGGTGATGTTGCATCGTGCTATTTTGGGTTCGATGGAGCGCTTCATCGGCATCTTGATTGAACAATATGCTGGGAAGTTCCCATTCTGGCTGGCTCCGGTGCAGGCAGTGCTGTGTAATATCACCGATTCTCAGGCTGAATATGTGACAGAATGTTGTGATCGAATGAAAAAAGCGGGCTTTAGAGTGAATGCGGACTTGCGAAACGAAAAGGTCGGCTATAAAGTGCGCGCCCACACGCTGGAGCGGGTGCCGTTTATTTTGGTTGCCGGAGATCGGGAACGCGAAGAAGGCAGTATCAGTGTGCGTGACTTAAGTGGTCAAAATCTGGGTACATTCAGTGTTGATGACTGGATAAGCCAGATGCAGAATAAACTTGAGAACCACGAGTGAGTGGTTGATAATAATTTTATTTTTTGAGATAGCAGGAGTCTTGTATTAAAAAGGATTTGCCAATTAACTACGATATCGCAGCTTCGGAGGTGCGCGTAGTTGATGATACAACGGGCGAACAGCTGGGCGTTTTAACGCTTAATGATGCTGTTGCCAAAGCTGCAGCCAAGGGTCTTGACCTGGTGTTGATGGCTGCCAAGAGTAATCCGCCGGTTTGTAAGATTATGGATTACGGCAAATACAAGTATGAGCAGAGTAAAAAAGCTAATCTTGCTAAAAAACGTCAACATGTGATGCAGATTAAAGAAGTGAAGGTCGGAGCAAATACCGACACGCATGACATGGAAGTGAAGATGCGCAATGCGAAGAAGTTTTTGTCGCAGGGAAACAAGGTGAAGATTTCACTGCGTTTTCGTGGCCGTGAAATGGCACATACTGATCGCGGACGTGATCAGATGAAGAATGTGGCTGGATATTTGGAAGAGTTTGGCAAGCCTGAAAAGATGCCGAACATGGAAGGGCGACAAATGATTATGATTGTTGCACCGCATAAAAAATAAGCACAAACGAATAAGCACAAGCCAAACAAGTGCGAGTAAAATAAGTTTTGAGTTGAAGGAAGAATACAATGCCTAAGATGAAATCAAATAGTGGCGCTGCGAAGCGTTTTACCAAGACAGGTAGCGGCAAGTGGAAGCGTAACAAGGCTTTTGCAAGTCATATCCTGACCAAGAAATCGCCTAAGCGGAAACGCAATATGCGCGGTACAGAATTGGTTTCAGGTGCAGACGCGAAGTCATTGGAACGTTTAGTTCCAGGCCGCGGTTAAGATAGATTAGGTTAGGAGAGATATATGCCTCGCGTTAAATCCGGAGTACAGGCGCACGCGCGCCACAAGAGTGTTATTAAAGCAGCCAAGGGTTACCGTGGCCGTCGTAAAAGTTGTTTTCGTGTAGCGACCCAGGCGGTCGATAAAGCACGTCAATATGCTTATCGTGACCGTAAGGTTAAAAAGCGTGATTTCCGCAGCCTGTGGATTGTGCGCATCAATGCGGCTGCCAAACAGAATGGTTTGAACTATTCAGGTTTCATGCACGGTCTTAAACTGGCTGGTGTTGAACTGGATCGTAAAGTGTTGGCAGATATTGCCGTACGTGATACTGAAGGTTTTGCCAAGCTGGTAGAAACAGCTCGCGCACAGATTCAGTAAGAATACTTTCCGGCTGCGGTCGGTTTGAGATAATGAATTCAAAGGCAGGGCTGTTCGCAGCTCTGTCTTTTTTGTTGGTTGAATGAAAATCAAAAGGCTTTTACCGCCAAGACACGAAGGCACAAAGAAAGATAAGTTTAGGTACTTTATTTATATCTATTTCTGGTTTTTTGTGCCTTTGTGCCTTTGTGGTTAATGAGAGGGTAGAGCTATGAGTGAAATTGATTCGCTGAAAAGTCAGCTTGAGTCATTGCAGGCTGAGGCGCTGGCGGCATTTGCAGCGGCAGCAGATCTGGATGCATTGCAAGCTTTACGGGTCAGCTATCTGGGCAAGAAGGGTGCATTGACCGAGGTGCTCAAGGGCGTGGGTAAGTTGCCACCGGCTGATCGGCCGGTGATTGGCAAGTTTGTCAATCAGACCAAACAGGCGTTGGCTCAGGCACTCGATGCGAGCGAAGCGAAGCTGGCAGTCAAAGCCAAGGCGCAACGCATTGAAGCTGAACGTATCGATGTGACTTTGTCCGGGCGTAAACGTGGCGCCGGTGCGTTGCATCCGGTGCAACATGGCCTGGATGAAATCACCGCTATTTTTTCACAGATGGGATTTGCGGTGGCTGAAGGGCCGGAAATTGAAGATGAATTTCATAATTTCGATGCGCTGAATATCCCCCCCGAACATCCTGCTCGTGCCATGCACGATACATTTTTTGTCAAACAGATGAGTGATACGCCGATGTTGCTGCGCACCCATACCTCACCCGTTCAGATCCGAACCATGAAACGCTTTTTGGCAGAGGGTGATGAGCCGCCGTTGGCGGTGGTTGCGCCGGGTCGTGTGTATCGCTGTGATTATGATGTCACCCATTCACCGATGTTTCATCAGGTGGAAGTATTCAAGGTGGATCGTGATGTGTCGATGGCGCATTTGAAGGGTGTGTTAAAGCATTTCCTCTCCACCTATTTTGAAAAGGATGTGGCGATTCGTTTGCGTCCGCATTATTTTCCGTTCACCGAACCCTCAGCCGAAGTGGATATCGGCTGTGTGTTCTGTGCAGGCAAGGGTTGTCGGATTTGCAAGGGTAGTGGCTGGATCGAGGTGCTGGGCAGCGGCATGATTCATCCGAATGTATTGCAGTCTGTTGGAGTCGATTCGGACGCATTCTCCGGTTTTGCGTTTGGTCTGGGTGTGGAGCGTCTGGTGATGTTGAAACAAGGCATTCCCGATTTGCGACTGTTCTTTGAAAATGACGTGCGCTTTTTGAGCCGCATGGGGGTGGCGAAATGAAAATTCCATTTTCCTGGTTGAAAGAACATGTCGCGTTGACGGCGGACGCATCGGCCGTTGCCGATGATCTGGTACGTCTGGGTCATGAAGTCGAAGCGGTGGAACTGCCACGTGCCGGAGTTCTCGGTGTGCGTGTGGGATTGATAGTCTCGAAAGTATCGCATCCCGATGCCGATAAGTTGAGTCTGCTGAAGGTGGATATCGGTGCAGAGCAGCCCTTGGATATTGTCTGTGGCGCATCGAATATGGGCGAGGGGGATAAAATCCCTGTAGCCACGATCGGTACCAGTCTGCCCAATGGTTTAAAGATCAAGAAAGGTAAAATTCGCGGTGCGGTGAGCTGCGGGATGTGCTGTTCCGAAGCGGAACTGGGGCTGGCTGAAGACGCATCTGGTCTGTTGATTCTAGCTGCCGATGCACCGGTTGGCGCAGAAGTGGGTGAGTATCTCGAATTGGAAGAGGCGGTGTTTGATCTGTCGATTACACCGAATCGTGGTGATTGCATGAATGTGCGTGGTATTGCACGCGATCTGGCGGCAGATGCGGGTTTACCTTTAGCTGATATTGAACTGGTTGATATTGCTGTCGATGCTGCGGTGGCAGCACCGGTTGTCTCGGTAGAGGGGACTAAAATCGATTGCCCGGCTTATCTGGCTCGGCGTATTACCGGCATTACGGTGGCGGATTCTCCAGTCTGGATGCAGGCGCGCTTGATGCAGGCCGGTCAGCGGCCGGTCAATGGCGTGGTCGATGTGCTGAATACCATCATGCTCGATCTGGGTCAGCCCATGCATGCCTTTGATGCGGACAAACTCGATGGTGATATTGCTGTGCGCTCAGCCAGTGGTGGTGAAAGCTTTGCAGCACTCGATGGTCGTGAGTTGAAGCTGAATGCCGGTGACCTGCTCGTTGCAGATCAAAACAAGGTGATTGCCCTGGCGGGTATTATGGGATCTGCGCCGACCGGTGTGGGTGAATCAACGACCAATATCGTATTGGAATCAGCTTTTTTCCGCCCAGCCCGAGTGAGTGAAACACGCCGCACCTATGCCATGGTCAGCGAGGCATCCATGCGCTTTGAGCGTGGTGTTGATCCGGCCATGGTTGAAATCGCTATGCAGCGTGCAACCGCGATGATCCTTGAGCTGTTCGGTGGCTCTGCCAGTGCTATCACCGTTTGTGGTGATGCGATGGCGATCAATGCGGATCGTCAGGTGGACTGTTCGATTGCTCGCATTGCATCGCGTTTGGGCGTTGCTATCCCCGTTGCTGTTGATGATGTGTTGGCGCGCATGGGCTTTGGTCTATCACGAGATGGTGATGCGCTGCATGTGAACGTGCCATCCTTTCGCCATGATGTGTCGATTCCAGAAGATATATCGGAGGAGTATGCGCGCGTGATCGGCTTTGATGCCATTCCCGAACTGTTGCCGCCATTGGCGACTACAGCACCTGCGCAGCCGGATCGATCCGTGCATGATGCGGTTGCAGGTGGTTTCCTGCAGGTGATCAACTACGCCTTTATTTCGGCATCGGAGCAGCGCTTGTTCACCGCTTTGGATGATCTGGATATCGAGTTGCAAAACCCGATTTCCGATGCCATGAGCGTGATGCGCCGTTCGGTTTGGCCGGGTTTGTTGAATAACGCCCAGTATAATTTGAACCGTCAGCAGTCCGGTGTAGCACTGGTGGAGCAGGGGCGTGTGTATCTGAAAAGTGATGCAGGGCATCAGGAAAATAATGTGATCGCCTGGCTGATGAGCGGTGAAGTAGGGCTGGATGAGTGGCATGCTAAATCACGCAGAGCTGACTTCTTTGATCTCAAGGGCGCGGTGGAAGCATGGTTGTCGTTGCGTGGATTAACCGGGCGCTTTATTGCCGATGATAGCATTCAGGGCTTGCAGGCCGGCCAGAGTGCGAAAATCATGGTGGGTCGTTTTGAAGCGGGACGTATAGGCAAGGTTGATGGTGATATTGCAACGGCTCTGGATATCGATGTGCCGGTATTTGTCGCCGAAATGAATCTTGATCTGTTACCCGCCGGAAAAACTGCGCGCTTTGTGCCCTTGCCGGAATTTCCAGCCGTAGAGCGTGATCTGGTCTTTCTGTTTGAGCGCAGCGTGTCTTCCGATGCGATTCTCAATGCGGTGAAGAGTGCAGCAGGAAAGCTGCTGACCGAAGCACGTATCTTTGATCGCTACGCCGGTAAAGGTGTGCCGGCAGGTCATGTCAGCTTGGGCATCCGTTTTGCATTGCAGGATGCCAAACGCACCTTAACCCAGGACGATTCCGACGCCGCCATGCAATGCATCATTGCCGCCATGCAAAAACGCTTTGGCGCAGACCTCCGAGGCTGATGCTTTGATCGCATGAATAAAACGAGCATTGACTTTTTAATCGTTGATTGACCATACTGGTCTTCATCTGGTCTGTTTTGACATGGAGGTTGATCATGAGTCAAGTGGGTGTTGACGAAGCGAAAACGCATTTGCCCCGATTGCTGCAACAGGTGGCCGGTGGAGAGCGAATCAGCATTACCAAACATGGTCATTCTGTGGCTGTGTTGCAGCCTGTTGAAGGTTCTGTGCGCAGGGTTGTTGATGTAATCAATGATATGAAACAGTTTCGACATGGTAAAAGACTGCAATCCATGTCGATTCGGGAGATGATTGAAGAGGGACGGGATTAAGTTATCCATGTTATCTGCACTCCCCATTCAATCGGAGCCAGAAAGGCGGCAACGGGCAATGCGTGATATTTTGTTTCTAGCAAGGCAATATAAACGCTCTATTTATGATGCATCTTACCTCGATCTGGCCATGCGTGAAGGTGTGGCACTGGCTACGCTGGACAAAGGTTTGCGACGAGCTGCAATGCAAAGTCAGGTTTTGCTGAATTTATGAAGCCGTTTATGATGTTTGTTTGGACTGCTGTATGCTGTTAGCCGGAGTCGATGAAGTAGGGCGCGGCCCCTTGGCAGGGCCTGTGGTCACAGCGGCAGTGATTCTATCCCCCGATGATCCGTATCTGGGGCAATATCGTGATTCCAAAAAAGTAGCTGAAAAGAAGCGTTTAAAATTATACCATCATATTCGCCGTCATGCCGTGGCGTATTCGGTGAGCATGGCGAGTCTGGCAGAGATTGATCAGCTTAATATCCTGCACGCCACCATGTTATCCATGCGTCGCTCGGTCGAAGCGTTGTCGGTACTGCCTGCTAAAGTGCTGGTGGACGGCAATCGTATCCCCGATCTGGCGGTGCCGGCGGAAGCGATTATCGGTGGCGATGATTTGGTGCAGGAAATTGCCGCTGCATCCATTATCGCCAAGGTGGTGCGTGATCGGATGATGGCCATGTTTGATGTGCAGTATCCCGGTTATCAATTTGCCAAACACAAAGGTTATGGTACCAAGCTACACATGAATGCACTGCATGAACTGGGCCCGTGCCCGATTCACCGAAAATCATTCGCTCCTGTGGCGAAGTTATTGTAAACGCGTTCCGCTTAATAACTTTTGCTAAAAGGGAAGCGTCCCACCGCTATGCCATCATCACTGCGTGAATGAAGCCTTACGTTTTACGTAACAGCCATGCCAGTGGAGTGCCTAATAATGCAATGAGGGCACAGACATAAAAGGCGGTGGCATAACCTGCGCTGCCAACAATCAGGCCGCAGCCCATGATGCCGATGCTGCTGCCGAGCCCGAAACCGGCGGCGGCATATGCGCCTTGGGCGGCTGCGTGGCGAGAGTCGGGAGCCAGGCGTTTGACCCATGCGATGGCTGCAACATGAAAGGCGGCAAAGCTTGCTGCATGCAGGAGTTGCAATGCCGTGAGCAGCAATGGGTCGGTGGTCATGGCTGTGCCAAGCCAGCGTAGTGCAGCCAGCAACAGGCAGATGCTGAATACAAGGCTGGGTCTTGCATGCTGGATGGGACGCGACCAAAGCCACATGAGCACAATCTCCGCCAGTACACCGACCACCCAATACAGACCGATTTGAGTGCCGGAATAACCAGCATCAGCGAGGTATAGACTGAAAAATCCGTAATAAGCCCCGTGCGATACCTGCATGATAAATGCGATGGCCAGCAAGATATAAAACTGTGTTGGAAAGGCTGCGTGCTTTAATGTGGGCGGTGTGACCTGTTTGATTTTGGGGAAGCCCAACGAGGCGAACACCAATACCAGCATCAATGTAGCCAGTATAAAGGGGAAGGCATGAATATGCTCGCCAACCAGCCAGATGCCACCGGCAAGTGATGTGATGATAAAACCCACAGAACCCCATACGCGCAAACGGCCATAATCGGCGGGAATTGACTCCGAGGTGGGGTCTGAAATGGAAGCGGATTCCGAGATTGAAATCGACAGGCGATCGGTGAGGGGCAATATGGTAGCCCAGAACACACCGAATAACAGTACGATGGCGGCAAACAGTACGGCATTATCGGAGAGCCCGAACAATACGGCTGTGATGACGCTCATGCATGATGCAACGACGATAAAGCGATGGCTGTGCGTGGCAGACTGTCGATCCAGAATATGACCAACCCACGGTGGAGCGATGACTTTGGCTAGCGCAATCAGGCCGGTCATCAGTCCAATCATGGTCGCATCAAAACCACGCCCATCCAGATAGATGGGGAAAAATGGCAGGATTAAACCCATGGCGGCAAAGTAGGCGGCGTAAAATAAGCGGATGCGGTTGAGCGATTGTTGATTGACCATGCAGGCAGGCTAGGGCGATGTTGATTTATTGCATCCGGCAAGAAATGAATGGTGGCGGTTTAAACAGCGTGATGAATGGAGGTGAATTCAAACGCTGTTGTTGCTAAGCTGCCGCAATGAATTTGATCTGGTGCATACGCAAGGGCAAACAGCGCGGTTTTAAGAATGATTTGGCCGCTTGTGTGTCATGCCAATGTCGGCAACGTAAACATTGCAAACCGTATGCTGAAACATCGCTGGAAGATATTGCTGCAGCCAATGTGGCGGCCAAGCAAAATGGCCATTCGGTGGATATGGAGTTTCCGTTGTTTGAATCGGTACGGAAAGAGTAGCTAAGCTATTGGCTGGCTTGTTTAAGTACGTCTTGAAACATCTCGGCAGTTAAGCGCCGGGTTTGGGTGTTGTAGCGTGAGCAGTGGTAGGAATCGAAGAGTGTGCGACCATCGGGGAGCAGGTGTTCGGCAGCGTGAGCGAATTTGAAGGTGGATAGTTTCAGGCCATAGGCGCGCAGGATGGCATCGTGGGCGATTTTACCCAGCGCCATTAAATTGCATGGTGTATTTAAGGCATCGATTTCGGCTTTCAGATATGGGTTGCAGTTTTTGATTTCGCTGGTTTCTGGCTTGTTTTGTGGTGGCAGACATTTGACCGCATTGGTAATACGGACACCGTGCAGGCTTAAACCATCATCGCCATGTTCGGATGTTGGAGCCGATGATAAACCCAAATCAAACAGGGTTTGATATAGCAGCAGGCCAGCATAATCACCGGTGAACGGGCGACCTGTTCGATTGGCACCGTGCATGCCGGGAGCCAGGCCGATGATCAGCAGTTTGGGCTGATCATCACCAAAGGCTGGCACGGGAGCAGCGAAATAATCGGGTTTATCTGTTTTAATCTCATCCAGAAATGTCGCTAAGCGAGGGCAATCTCGGCAGTCGGGATTAAACATATTCTTTTAGTCGCTCGGCCAGCTGGCGCAATGCGCGGCCACGGTGCGATACCGAGGCTTTTTCTGCAGGCGTGCAATCGGCAAAGGCTTTGCCGAGTTCCGGACAGAAAAATAACGGATCATAACCGAAACCACTTACACCGGATGCTTGCTCCAAAATATCCCCGGAGACTCGGCCTTCAGCTTGAAGGCTTGTATCATCATTCGGAAAGGCCAGATGCAGGTGGCAGATAAAGTGAGCGGCGCGATTGGCATGGCCTGCAAGTGCGTTGAGTAGCTTGAGATTGTTGTCGGCATCTGTGGCTGATTCACCGGCAAAGCGGGCAGAATAAACACCCGGTGCGCCCTTGAGTACATCAACACAGAGACCGGAATCATCGGCTATTGCAGCGCAGTTGTTGGCTGCGGCAAAGGCTTCGGCTTTTTTTTGTGCATTGCCGGCGAAGGTGTCGGCATCTTCGACCACATCGATAAAAATAGTATCTTCGGCCGTCACTAATTCAATACCGAGTACAGCCAGAATCACTGCTATTTCAGTACGCTTTTTTGCATTATTGCTGGCTACAACAAGTTTCATACAGCCATCGGTACTGATGGGGCAAGGCCCATTCGCCAAACGGTTTTCACGCATCACGAATTCCTTTTTCTGGAGAGTCAAAATTATTCATGGCAATCGTCCTGGGTGGTTTCTCTTGCTACGCACTCACCTTCAGCTCGCGGAGTAAGGCTAAATCAATATGGATGGATCAGGTTTATTATCCTGTCTTTGATTTTACGCTGCGCTCCTCTGTGTACTCTGCGGTGAACAGTGCTTGATTTTGTTTGATCGGCTATTTTATTTGTTGGCAATCCAATCGGTCAGTGCTTCAGCGGTGCGTGGTGCGCCGTTCATGCGCCGGCCATCGTTGGCAATGATCGCCGGCGTGCCGTGAATATTTAATCGTGCGGCGACTTTGGCGATAGCATCGATTGGTGTGTCGCAAGTTGTGGCTTTGGGCACGAAGTCTTCCAGCATCACACGTTGTAACATCTTATGCTGATCCTTGCTGCACCAGATGCCTTCGGCTTTGGCGCGGGCATTGGGG
>JAUZQK010000093.1 GCA_030951025.1 Mariprofundus sp.
GAATTTGGTGATGTATTGTTTACCCTTGCCAACCTGGCACGCAAACTCGATCTGGATGCGGAGCTATGCCTAATGCAAAGCAACCGTAAGTTTGCGACCCGTTTTAAAGGCATGGAAACACTGGCTCAGGATCGTGATACCACACTGGCCAAAATGACACTCGATGAAATGGAATTATTATACCAAGGTGTTAAAGAAAATATATCCGCCACAACGCATACAACAAATCAACCCACAAGGACGAATAACCATGGCAAGTAAAAATGAAAGCTCGGTAGAAAGCACTATCGAATTACAAATCCAAGTGCCTGAGGATGTGCAGCGTGGTAGTTATGCCAATCAATTTATAGCCACCCATACGTCGGAAGAGTTTATTCTCGATTTCATTCTTGCCAGCGCCCCTGCCGGCGTGGTCAATGCACGTGTGCTGGTTTCACCGGCTCATGCCAAACGAATCGCTGCCGCCTTAATCGAGAATGTAGCCCGTTACGAAGCGGTGTTTGGTGAAATTTCACCGCGTTTGGCAATGCCCTCCCCTGAACATAATGTGAAACATTAAAGCCTTCCGCATGAACTCATTCAATCGATGCACTTTCTATCCAAGTATTTCCGCTTTACCTGCGCCCGTCATCGGTGATACTTGACGGCATGCGATGGACTATTTCGAATCAACTAACCTCGGGGCGCGTTTTATTGATCCCTGTATTGATGCTGGTATTTTATCTACCCAACCCATTGGGTTATTGGTTATCGGGCATTGTGTTCATACTGGCTGCATTTACCGATTGGCTCGATGGTTATCTGGCACGCACACGTGGTGAAGAAACTGCCTTTGGTCGTTTTCTCGACCCTGTGGCGGATAAATTGCTGGTCGCCACTGCGCTAGTGTTGCTTGTCTCTGCAGACATGGCTCCGGCCGTCTTGGCGATCATTATTATTGGTCGTGAAATTACCATTGGTGCGCTGCGTGAATGGCTGGCACAACGGGCTGCAACGGTGGTGCACGTATCGCAAATGGCCAAGTGGAAGACTGCCATTCAAATGATCGCCATTTCATTGTTATTATTGCATGTCGAGTTCATGGGCATTTCCCTGCATGAAACTGGCCTTGTGCTATTGTGGCTGGCTGCAGGCCTGACTATTTGGTCCGGTTATGAATATATCCGTGATGCCTGGCCAGAATTAAAAGAAAGTTCAGAAACCAGCCAAGCAAGATCGGCGCAAGATTCGACTATCAAAAACGAGACTGAATAAGTCGTTCCAGTTCCTGCTTCGTCAACACAATTGGATTGGTAGACATGCTACCACCACTGATATTGGCGATAATTTTAGCAATATCAGCCGTAGATACACCATAATTTGATAGCTTTGGCATCTTCAACCGCTCACTCCATTGTTGCAGCAAATCCAACAATGCTTGCAATGCATCTGAGATACTCATCTGTGCCTGTTCTGTCATCAAGCGCCCTACTTCCGCATATTTATGCAAGGCAATATGTTGAGGCTGACGTTGTTGTAATGCAGCAATATTCAACCGTGTAGCCTCATACAACAAGGTTCCGCACACCACGCCATGAGGAATAGGAAAATATGCGCCCAACGGTGAAGCAAGCCCGTGCACCGAACCCAAACCCGCATTGGCCAGTGTTAAGCCTGAAATGGATGAGGCATAAAGCATGCCTGAGCGCGCCTCTATATTCTCTCCCTGATCAACGGCGATCAGCAATGAATCACGAATATAGCGCAAACCACTCAAAGCCAATGCATCTGTCATCGGATTGGCTTTACTGGACACAAAAGACTCCAGCAATTGAGTGAACGCATCCATACCGCAAGCGGCAGTAATATGGGCAGGGCAATCGATCGTTAATTCAGGATCGAGAATGATATGTTTGGGCACCAGTTCTGCATGACGAAATGACTTTTTAAAACCATCAGTTGCGATAACAGATAAAACAGCATTCTTGCTGGTTTCTCCACCCGTGCCTGCAGTTGTTGGCACAGCAATAAAAGGCGTTGAAGGCCCATGATAACTGCGACCGCGCCCGACCCCTTCCAGATATTCCATCACCGAATCACCACTAGGCAACAGACCGGCGATAGCCTTGCCTGCATCCACAGTGCTGCCACCACCGACTGCAAGCACACAATCCGGGGCAAAACTCCGAAGCTTTGCCACAGCAGCATCAACCAACTGCGGTGAAGGCTCTGTTTCCACCCGAATACGACGCACATCACAGTTAGTTTGCAATGCAGATAACAAATCCTGGCAATAAACAGATCGATCAAATGATGCTGCTCCAGTGATCAATAAAACTTTTTGGCCATATTGCCGCACAATCTCAGACAAGATACGCCGCTGCCCGATTCCAAAATGAATATGCGGTGTTGAAGCCATAAAAAACGAATGAATCATGTTGATAACATAGCAGAGCCTCTTATTTATGACCACAAATCTGATGATAAAATAATAAACAAAAACTTTTGATTGACGAAAGAAAACCGTTCGCTAATCTTCGCCGCGTCCACAAGGTCCCCATCGTCTAGTCGGCCTAGGACACCGCCCTTTCACGGCGGCAACACCGGTTCGAATCCGGTTGGGGACGCCAGCTTAACCCCAGTTATGCCAGCCATAACTGGGGTTTTTTTCTCATTAAATATATATCTGTGATTAAAGGTCATTGAAGCAACTCCAAAGGACTATGGTTTTCGGCAATCATTTGAAAAGAGTTCTGCCGCATTCCCCCATTAATCTCCAGCAAGTGAATTGGCGTCCTTTAAATCAAAACCATCACTAATAATGAAATCCTCAAGTAATTTAGTGATTTTCGCATTCACATTGATAGCTGGAATACTAGCGCCTTCCTGTTCTTCAAAATAAGCCTTGGCTTTGGTTTCATAGACGCAGTCTCTCAAATCATCAAAGTGGCCAAAGTCACGGATATTGGCTTCGGTTACTCCGGCATTCATCATGCGGCTTAACTTGCATTTAAATGCGGTGATTTTTTCCTCTTCTGAGCTTCCAAGCACCTTAACAACCTCATTAATTTGCGACTGTTTAGCAGCAGCCAAATATTCTGTTATGTACTCTCTAAAGGTTTTACCTTGTTCTGGTTTAACATCACCACGCTGCACATCATTAAGAAAAATATTCGCAAACTTTTGCTCTTCTTGG
>JAUZQK010000094.1 GCA_030951025.1 Mariprofundus sp.
TCATTGGCCATCATCGAAACATAATCGAATCGATCAAAATACGGCACGTTTTGCAAATAGGTTTTGTATTCAAACAGCTTTTCAGTACCGCGATGCAGCAGGCCGATATGCGGATCGGCTTTTTCTACCACCTCACCATCCAGCTCAAGCACCAAACGCAACACACCATGCGCAGCAGGATGCTGCGGACCAAAATTCAGCGTATAATTCTTAATCTCAGCCACGGTCAACTCCCGGCCACGTGCGTTCTACCAATACACGCTCTTTCACCTCATTTGGCTTATACACACAGCGCCATTGCGCCTCATCAAAGAACATTTCAACACGCCCTGTAACAGGGAAATCCTTGCGCAAGGGATGGCCTTCAAAGCCATAATCGGTCAACAATCGACGCAAATCAGGATGATGATTAAAAATAATGCCATACATATCAAAGGCTTCACGTTCAAACCAGTTCGCCGTTGACCACACTTCAGTCACTGAATCCACCAACTGACGCTCATCCACACCCAGCTTCAAACGCAAACGATCATTTCTGGACACCGACAACAAATGATAAACCACTTCAAAACGCGGTGAATCAGCCGTCCAGCCGGGCATTTCCAGCATATCGACACCACACAGGTCCATCATCTGCTCAAATGCATGTTCATTTTTTAAATAGTGACAGACATCAGCAATCGACTCACGCGCCAACACCACCACCGTGCAATCCAGCCCTTCACTTGAATCGAGCACCGCATCGCCAAACTTAGCCCGCAACGCAGCCACCACAGGTGAACCCTCCGTCGCCGCACTCACACCAATATCATCCTGCAACTTCTCTGTCATACTCACCTACCGGGCAATCGTCTTGGTGCGTTTGATTTTTTCCTGCAACTGAATAAAGCCATACAACAGCGCCTCAGCCGTCGGAGGACAACCCGGCACATAAATATCAACCGGCACAATGCGATCACAGCCGCGCGTTACCGAATATGAATAATGGTAATAACCGCCACCATTGGCGCATGAACCCATCGAAATCACCCAACGCGGCTCGGACATCTGATCGTAGACTTTACGCAGAGCCGGCGCCATCTTGTTGCACAGCGTTCCCGCCACCACCATCACATCAGCCTGACGTGGGCTTGGGCGAAACACGATACCGAAACGATCCAGGTCATAACGTGAAGCACCTGCGTGCATCATTTCCACTGCACAGCAAGCCAAACCAAAGGTCATCGGCCATAGAGAACCTGCTCTGGCACCATTGATCAGTTTATCAGCCGTAGTGGTGATAAAACCTTTTTCGAGAATACCTTCTATTCCCATTGCAAGGCTCCTTTTTTCCAGGCATATATATAACCAACCAGCAGCACGACCAGAAACAACACCATTTCAACAAAACCGAACAAACCAATCTGATCGAGCACAATCGCCCAAGGGAATAAAAACGCCGATTCAAGATCAAAGATTACAAACAGGATAGCCAACAGATAAAAGCGCACATCGATCTGCAATCGCGCATCCTCAAAGGCTTCAAAACCACACTCATAAGCCGACAACTTTTCCGCATTCGGCTTCTGCTCGGCGATCATGAACGTCATCACAAGAGGCATCGCCCCCATACCTAACGCAATGAGGATAAAGATAAATATCGGTGCGTAATGATTGGCGAGATACTCTGCGCCCATGAAACCCCTCCCCTGTAGCTGAAAACCACCCTTTCAGGCAGCGTCCGCTTGCTACCATCAGTCGATGGTTCGGTCAAGTTTCACAAGCCATAAAAGGGCATTGTAAAGGCCCGCAAAAACCCACTAAATATATGGTTTATAAAACAATGCGCAAAGGCACGGCAATGGCTTTATTTAATTCCTTGATCGGCAAGGCATAAAGCCCTCGCGGGCACGGCCCAGCGATACATTCCCCCGATAGCGGCTCAAACTCTGCATGATGTGTATGGCAAACCAACAACTGACCATCGGCATCAAAAAACTGTCCCGGAATCCAATCCAGAGGCGAACCTGCATGCGGACAGTGATTGCGCCAGGCGCGCAATTCACCTTGAAAACACACCACAAATCCCTGCTCGCTCACATTCACCACAGCACCATCAAAAAGCCTCATCTCAGCCTGCAAATCAAAGCAAACAGCTTCACCCTCCTCTGGGCGATCTATCACCTGCCAATTATCATCGTCCATCATCCGCACATTCCAACAGCCAGCACCCACTTCAACAAGTCTTGAAACACAATCACAAATCAATCAATTACAAATCAAGATACAAATTCAAAGTTGTCACCAGCACCTTCACTATACATACTACCTGCGGCAAGCTAATCAATGCATTATCTGCGACAACACCCCTAGAAGGAGGCTCTCCATGACTGAAGCAAGCTGTCTGCGTATTTATCTCACCGAATCCAGTGAAATCGACGGCAAACCCGCCATGGAGGTCATACTTGAACTTTGTCGTGATGCAGGTCTGCGCGGCGTTTCTGTCATGCGTGGCATTGAAGGATTAGGTCAGCATGGTATTCATTCCGCATCTTTTTTATCCCTGTCCAACAGCCTGCCTCTGATCATTGATGCCATCGATACCAACGAACGTGTTGAAGCCGCACTGCAACAAATGCAGCCACACCTGGGTTGCTGCACAGTCGCCACATGGCCGGTGTCATTAAGAATGGGTAATATTGAAACCCCTAGAGATCAATCTAATGGTCAAGCCGGAGATCAACATGGAAATGGTTAACATGCTCAGGCGAGTGCCTCTCTTTGCAGAACTGGACGAAGCAGAACTGAAATCGATTGCAGCCTTGGCTTCCAGCATTGAGATGCCAAAAAAGAATATCGTGGTGCAGGAATTCGACCCTGGCAACTCGCTTTACATTATTCTCTCAGGTCAGGTTAAAGTCTCGACCTACTCCATCGAAGGACGAGAAGTGGTATTGGCACTGCTTGGTAAAGGTTCGTTTTTCGGTGAAATGTCATTGCTCGATGAAGAGCCGCGCTCAGCCAATGTCAGCACCATGCAAGATTGCAAATTCGCCAATATCCGCAGATGTGATCTTGTGCCCCTACTGCTCGAACAGCCGGTCATTTCATTAAAGCTATTAACCGAAACCGCATCCCGCTTGCGCAAAACCAGCAGCATGCTGAAGCGCGTCAGCAGCATGGATGTGCCACACCGCGTATTCACCTATTTGGTCGATCACTGCCAACGCTTTGGCCATCAGGGCGCAGACGGCCTGTATCGCACCATACTACCCACCCATCAATTGCTCGCCGATCAACTCTCCACCAGCCGGGAAACCATTTCCCGCACCATCAGCCAACTCAAGAAAGACAGCATTCTCCAGCAGGGCGAAGGGCGTGGTAATATGCGCATTGATGTCGATAAACTCGAAGACATGCTGAATGATTTTTAAATCACCAGTTCAACACCCCTCCTCACAAAGACAGCTTAACATCCAAACTCGATTGCCGCCGAATTCGCTCAGCCATCATAGCCATCCATTCAGCATCCAGCGCAGTCAGATAAACTGATTCATCTTGCATGGATGGCCGCGCCAAGCCGTATAACAACACGCCATGAATATCCACAGCATCAGATTTCAAGGCCTGTAAAAAGGCCAGATAGGCCGTGATTTCCGATTCTTCAGGCGGCTTGCCCTGCCAGCTTAACATGCAGGTTTGAATCCATGTCGGGCAGACTGCCGCCACCGCTTCCACCTGCTGACGCAAGCGCGCCTGATTCAAGCTGACACCATTGATGCGCTGGATACCCGCATCAGTAACGCTATCAACCTTAACCCAAACCTCGCCATGATGCTCAGCCATCAGCGCAAGACCTGCGTGCACATGTTGTTTGTGCACATAAGAACCATTCGTAATCAGACGCAGCGGCACCGATAGATGAAACGATTGCATGACATCCACAATCACCCGTACAACCGCATCGAACTGGCTGCAACTGGTCGGTTCACCATTGCCTGAAATGGCCACGTCACACAGCTTGCGACACGCTTCGGGCACATGCTGCAGCATAAAATCACCATCCACGATATCAGCCAACAGGCAATGCAATTCATCGTGTAGCACAATCAAATCAATCTCTGGCGCAACACCACGTTTTAAATCCGGCACCTGACAATAAGCGCAATGCCAATTGCAGGCATTGTTGGGATTCAGATTAATGCCAACCGACACACCGCCAGCCCTACGAGAAACAACCGGATACACATACAACATGCCAACTGCATCACGATCATGGTTTTTTGTGCTCAGCTGCATGTCATCAGACATAGGCATCAAACAAGCGGCCTGGGAATGGCTGCAACGAGGCTCCAGCCATTCCCTGACGCGAATAGGTCAGCATCTGCGGCTGATTTGAAGCTGAATATGCGCCACCCGAAGCACCATTAAACGGCTTCGTCAAAGCCACCGGTTTTGTTTCAGCCAGCTTATCCGCCTCAATAGCCGGTGTTACAGAGCGATTAATCTGCGGCAACGGCGGCACAGCCACCGCAGGAGGAAAACTATCAATGCGCAACATCAATCCCAAACTTATAGACATAAGGCATAAACTATAACACACAAGTAAAAACTTGTTCAAATCATGCTTTTATTCACCGACAACAAGACACAGCTGAATAATTAAGAGAAATTACAAAACGGATTAGATTATAGTGTGTAAGAAATATTCAGCTCATGGTTGGAGGCAGGGGCGAGAATCGAACTCGCGAATAAAGGATTTGCAGTCCTCCGCCGTACCACTGAGCCACCCTGCCGTACTAACCATATGCGAAAAAAAAAGGGGTCACGGGGACCCCTTAATCTGGAGCGGGTAACCGGGCTCGAACCGGTGACCTCGACCTTGGCAAGGTCGCGCTCTACCAACTGAGCTATACCCGCGAATCGGGGCGAATCATGCCGAGCAAGTTTTTGC
>JAUZQK010000095.1 GCA_030951025.1 Mariprofundus sp.
AATCCGATAGGTTTCAACGGCTCTTCAGCCAGTAAGCCAAAGTACGCAACATTAGAAATGTCCCAATCGCAAATATCTCGGTTTCAACGGCTCTTCAGCCAGTAAGCCAAAGTACTTTACCCTATTTTTTGTATTACACAACAAATGGTTAAACCCTAGCTTTGGCGGCAATCTGTTTTTTCCCATCATTGCGATGAAATCTATCCTTCTGTTGCTACGATAACAACGGTAACCTCGTGATTTTAAAGAACTGGCGAGCCAACCGCATCTTATAGTATGACTTAACAATGACATTGCACTACAAAAAGTAGCAAGAAAACAAGAGAACATTATAAAATAACTGCTGCTGAAAATGTGGCTAACGGAAGATCATCAATACGCAGTGAAGACTTACGACATTGCGTGCATAGCCGGTAAAACCTGAGTTCATTCTCATCTTTCAAGATCGCTACCAACGATTTTTTCAATCGGTTCATCTCACCCGTATTTGAAAGCGCAATCTCAAATACAGAATGTTGCACCCGATGACCATAATGCAAAAGCACCTTTCCAATACGTTGACGAACCTTATTATCGGATATATCGAAACATACCAGAAAATATAATTTCACCTCACTCTCCATGCTTCAAATATATCTGATTTACCAGTAACCCATCTTTTTAGATTCAGAGATTGCTGATAAATATGATCCAGGATCGGTAACGCATCGCTGTTTTCACCGTTTTTTACAGGGATAAGCAACGCTTCTGTCAAATGGCCAAGATATAATCGTCTTGCTGCTGCATTTAAGCGGCATCCATCACTGTCCCCGAATGTGAAATCGTCCAGCTTTAGTTTCTCTCGCTGCAACATGGATAAAGCACAACGTTCAACCACATGACGGAAAGGTTCCATCAAGTCTGATGCCAATGCGGCATGCCCACTCCTGACCTGATGGTAAAATCCGAGTTCCGGCAATAATCCCGTAACCCGGAGTAATGCGTCCACGTGGGCATATAGCTGTGTATATCCCAAAGAAATCAAGGCATTAAATGGATCGCGGGGCGGCCTTCGATTGCGATCAGTGAATCCATATATCGCAGGAACTAATCCTTTTAAGGCATCAAAGTACATCCGTGTTGCATTGCCTTCAACACCATTGAGTTCACTGAGATTATCAGCACGGATCACAGCACGAAGACTGACCTTCATAGCATCACGAGCATGATCCAACGCTATGGAATTTCTTCGTCTTAATGTCTCCCTCATATGTCTTATTCGAGATTCCACCACACTCTTTGCCGCTTGGAGCGATGCATTCTTGCAGGCAAAGAGCCGATGCTGTGCCAACCACATATCTCCAGTATTGGCGCAACGTGGATTATAAATCATGCCTTTATAATGCCCTGAATTAGATGCCAGATGTATGGGAACATCATGATTTAGTGCGTCCAGCATAGCTGGGGTAGTTATTTTATGGCGGCCAAACAGGATAATTCCATCCACATGATTCCACGGACTTTCAAGCAAACATATATGATCTCTCTCAAAACGGACACAACCTGACCCTGTGGACAACAGCCCTGCATTACCGCAAAAAATAAGAAGTTTTCCTCGTTCGAGGTATGGTGCGATCTGAACCGCTTGATCACTGCGTAGCGATTCATCAAAAGATAGTTCATCATTAATCATCACAGCTTAACCGATAGCGACCATTGCCAAAGACCCTGCGCTGACCTACACCTAAATATTGCCCAGCCACCAGTAATGCCAGATCATCTTCGCTTAGCTGGGATGGATCCAAAATATCAATATCACCGATTAAACCACCCATCGGCTGAGATTTTCCTAGCCCATTCTTATAGGCTGCATTCACCCAAGCTAGGCTTACAATAACATTCACAGGCAGTAACAGTTTGCGTTCGCCAATGATTGCACCGTGATCCTCGGCCAACTTGCGTAATGAGTCGTCAATCCGCGTGAGCCATAAATTATTTTCTTTTAAATCGTCACTATTACGACAATAACGATCTTCACCTTTGTTGGTCTGACGAGATGCTTTATTCCGAAGCACACGCCATGGAGAGAAAAAATGAATCTTGATTGAGCCTTTATCTCTCCATGATATCATTTCATCATGAAGTTTTTGGGTCTCCAACGCCAATGGAATTTCAGTCTGCTCCAAGATTTCACCATCACAAAAATGTTCAATGCCTTGCAAGCTCCAGTTATCCCGAAAAGGCATAGCCGCATCCCATCTTGTTTGGAAGCTGATAATCGCTCTGGGAAGGCCAGCCAGATATGCTTTGCCTTTAGCTCCAATGCCGTACACAGTAAAACGATAGAGATCACCGGCTTTGAACCGCGCTTTGTTTTGTTCGAGCACATCAATCGACATATAATCACTAAAATCTGATTGAGATCCCATCACCGTTCGCACCCATGCAGTCAAGGCACCCTGATGATAAAATCCAGGGTATGCATCTTGAGAAAAACGCATACAACATCGAAGTGCATAGACGGGTAAAAGTTGTTGTAGCCACGTTCGCGTGGAAGTCAATTTATTTGCGGTCGATATTGGCAAGGTATCTATCAATATTCATCTCCTATCTTGGCAGATAGCGATTGAGGATGTTACTTAATGCTGTTTCAAAGGCAGGGGGTGATTCTATATTCTCAGTATGCCTTTTTACTTTTATAAGGTATTGATCAGGTGGGTTCGGCATCGTAAAGGCAATGACTTTTCCTGCACCAATTGTTTCTTTTAAAGACGTAAAACGCTGGTGCATCCCCTGAAACCAATCAGCATCGACCATGGAGGGAAATAACGGTGCAACGGCATACATGGTAGCCAATCGGCTGGAAGACTTTTGTAGCACTTGAATGCGTGCATCTGCATCCTTCTTTTTGAATGCCCATGTTTTACATTCCAAATGGATAAGGATTCCATTGGTCAACACAAGCACAACATCCAGCTCACTCTCTACCACCCCATCTCTTTTGACCTGAATACCAAGAACACACTCTTTAACAATCGATTTATATTCTGTATGCAACTTTAAAAAATTGACGGTGCGATGCCACACCGATTTTTCAAAGCGGAACCCTAATTGCATACTACCTTTTTTGTTGACCCATCCTTCTTTTGTCAATTCATCATGTTCACTTGGAGTAAATTCACGTTGTTTGATATTTGGGTTGAAGCGACGAACAACCGTCGTCAGTGATTCCGCCAGCTCGTTTAATTTTGCCTTTGAATAACATAGTTTAAGACGATCCAGCTTCTTGGCTATTTCCTGTTTCCAGGTAGCTTGTGAATGCGCGGTCCACTTTGTATAGGCTGGCCAATCGGTAGTGCTTGATGGATCACTAACACCTTCATCAAATCCTCTTGCATAGCAATCATGAACCAACCTGGTAAAATCAGCATCAACACCATAACGCTCCTTTTGAGAACCTTGACCCCACACCCAGTGTTGGCTGTATGAGGTGTCCAACCCATTCACTTGGAATACCTCATCAACCTTTAACATTTTATCTGAACGGTATTGGATAAGCTCATAAGCTTCCATAATGTTCTCTGGATAGGACTTCATTTGCACAGGCTGATGATCACCGTAAAGAAATTGAATCTCGCAATGTTCGGGTAGCTCAATCTGTTGGACGGCAAAAATAAGCCCTATAGGCGTTAGTTTTTTACCTCCATTTAACACAATACAGACACGATCACAAGCATTACCCACCATCTCAGGCAAGACATTATTCAGCGAATCACCTACGGCACCAGGATCATCCATATCGCCTTCAATCAGTGCTGTT
>JAUZQK010000096.1 GCA_030951025.1 Mariprofundus sp.
AGGTTTTGTACGCATGAATCAGGCAGGTGAAGCAGTGAGCAGTGTGGCGGGCAAGCGCTTCAAAACATTTGTATCACCCAAACTACGGCAGCAGCGCCAATGACAGCGCTATTAACAGTGGAGTCTCTATGTTTCAGCGTAGCCACAGGCCATGTGTTTCAAGGTAGCAAAACAATCCTGGATCATGTCTCGTTCCAAGTTCCGCGCGGTGCAGCCACAGCTTATTTAGGCCCGAATGGCGCAGGAAAAACCAGCACGTTTCGTATTTTATGCGGTCTCGCAGCAGCCGCTAGCGGAAGCATCCATTTTGATGGTCAGTCGGTTGAGGCAGGCCTACCACCTGCCCGTTTTGGTTTTATGCCCGAGCAACCGTATTTTTATAAAAACCTCAGCCCCAACGAATTATTACAAGGCTTGGGAAAACTCTCTGGCTTGGACAAACAGAGTTTAACCCCGCGCATCGCCGAATGGGCCGAAAAACTGGAGTTCTCGGATATTCTTCAACAAAAACTATCGACCTGCTCCAAAGGGCAGGTGCAACGTGTCGGGCTGGCGCAGGCTTTGATGCATCAACCCGATTTCATCCTGCTCGATGAACCTCTTTCTGGTCTTGACCCTTTAGGCCGCGAATGTGTGCGTAAAATCATTCAGGCCGAAGTGAAACGCGGCGCAACGGTGCTGTTTTCCTCGCATGTGTTGGCTGATGCAGAAGCAATGTGTGAAAACGTCATCGTGCTTAACGATGGTCAAATTGTGTTTTCAGGTAAAACCAACAGCTTACTGAACACAGAAGAAAACTGGATCATCCGCGCCCGTTGGGCAGATGATCAGCAGCCCGCCCTAGGCACTGCAGATATCGGCTCTACAGATATCTGCACTACAGAGGTCGGCACCGCTGATATTCAACGCGATGCGGATGACACATGGCGCATCACAGGCAATACAGAGCAACAACGCAACCAAATCATTCACCAGATTCTGCAATCGAGTCACAGCCAATTAATCTCGGTAGAGCCCGAGCGCCGCACCCTGGAACAGGCTTTTGTCGAATTACTGCGTGGGAAAAATTCATGAAAAAAGCCATGTATCAAATATTTGAAATCGCCCACCTCACCTTTTCCGATGCCATTCGTAATCGCATCAGCTATGGCGTATTTGTATTTCTGATCATCATTATCACCACATCGATTGCACTTGCATCGGTCACCATGGGACGCACCGAACTGATGATTCTCGATCTGGGGCTGGGAGCCATTTCTATTCTCGGCAACCTGATGGCTATCGTGATTACCATTCAAACCCTGCAACAGGAAAAAGAAAATCGAACCCTGTACGTGCTGATCACCCGTTTAGATGGGCGATGGAAATATCTGCTTGGCAAATTCTGTGGTTTAGCTGCTGTGCTGGGTTTACAAATCATCGCGATGTGCGCCCTGCTGGCGCTAAGCATTTTGCCTTTCGGTGATATTTATTGGTTATCGTTTATACAAGCCAGCATCGCAACAGTGATTGAAATCTGGCTGGTGATTGCCATTGCCATGTTATTTGCCCAAAGCAGCTCGTTATTTCTGGCGATTTTGTTCACCGTCAGTGTCGATATCACCGGCCGCTTCACCTCCGTCATTCAGCAATTCGGCGAACAGGCATCATCCACGGCCTTGCGCGGACTGACTGAGACCATGTTTTATATCCTGCCCAATCTCGAAGCCGTGAATCTGAGAAACGGCGCGGGTTATATTGAATCATTCCCGGCCGCACAGTTTGCCAACGTCATCATGTATGGAGCCAGTGAAATCGCCTTTTTGTTATTCATCGGCATGATTATCTTCGAACGGCGCAATTTATCCTGACATTTTTACCACCGAGCATCGCCACAAACCCATCAATCATGTTTTTTCTCTGTATACTCCGGCCTATCTTGAAACGAGGTTACTGCCCCTCAAGGTGTCAATCAGTGTGCAAAGTCTCTCGCACTGTTTAGCATTGCCACATCAATCACACGAGGTAACCATGGCTGAAATCGGACGAATCAATACTTTGCGCGTTATCAAACAGCTGGATTTCGGTGTTTACCTTGATGGTGGTGGGCTTGGTGAAATTCTCATGCCCATCCGTTATGTGCCAGAAACATGCGCAATCGATGATCAATTGGAAGTCTTTGTTTACCGTGATTCCGAAGATCGATTGGTCGCAACGACCGAACAACCCTTTGCCATGGTCGGAGAATTTGCTTTGCTTAAAGCTGTATCCGTCAATAAATTCGGAGCCTTTATGGCCTGGGGTTTGATGAAGGATTTGCTTGTGCCATTTCCTGAGCAGAAACCACGCATGGAAGAAGGCAAACTCTATGTCGTACGCATCTATATCGATGAAGATAGCCAGCGTATTGTAGGCTCGGCCAGGCTGGATGGTTTTTTGCATCGTGAGTCAGAAGATGAATTCGAAGCCGGTGAAGCTGTAAATCTCTTTATCGCCAACCGCACCGATCTGGGTTATCAGGTGATTGTTGATCATAGCCACTGGGGCATGCTGCATAATAATGAGGTTCCCAAAGGTTTGAAACGTGGTGAAAATATTGCTGGTTTCGTCAAAAATATCCGAGATGATGGACGTATCGACCTCTGCCTGCATCTCAGGCCGAGTGAAAAAACCGATGAAATCGCACAAATGGTGATCTACAAACTCAAAGGCAAAGATGGCTTTATCGCCCTCACAGATAAAAGCTCTCCGGATGATATTCATGCCATGTTTGGCATCAGCAAAGGCATGTACAAAAAAGCCGTTGGCGCACTGTATAAAAAGAAGCTGATCACATTAGAAAACGACGGCATTCGACTGATTTAACAGGCCGCTTCTGAAGGACAAGATCAAAATATTTACCGCAGAGTACTCTGCGGTGCAAGGTTTTAAATCTGTTATTCAAGAGTTGGCATTATTCGTCATCGGTGAACAAATCAATTTCATCCGATTGATCCTGCCCACAATGCGGGCAGTAGTTATGCTCTGAAGAAACCGGCTTATCACAAGCCAAACACACATTGGTCATATTCACCATGCGCCCTACCCGCACAGCAATCACCGCAGTCATCATCGCCACCACACAGATACCGACCAGAATCAACACACCACCCAACAGCATGCCTGCCGAGCTATGCGGTACCAGATCACCATAACCAACCGTGCTCATGGTCACCAGACTCCACCATGCTCCTATAAAGGCATTACCGAAGGTTTCAGGTTCAAGCATATAAGCCAGATTACCGGCAAAAATGGATACTGCCGTGATCGTTGCCAATACTGCCAGAATCATATTTACAGCATCGGATACCGAGCGCAATAAGGTAGTCAATACTGGAAAATATTGTGCCAACTTCATGATGCGCAACAGGCGGAACAAACGCATAATAGCTGAACCCGGACTACCGAATGCCAGCGGTAAAACGGTCAGGAAATCAATCATGCCGTAGAAACCAAATACATATTTTTTACGTTCTTTGGCAGCATAGATACGCAACACATATTCAAACAGAAAGACATACAGCACGCCCATTTGAAAGATGAAAATATCGTCACCCCATTGGGCATGGATATTTGGCACTGTGTTGAACATCGAGATAAACACCGTGGCAATGATCAGCACAAGAATGCCATAATTCACAACCTTGCCGCCGGTTGTATTCATATCAAACAGATAACGGTTCAGCGTATCTCGAATGTTTAGTACGGATGCAGCTGCTGATTGATCAGCCGTTGATTGCTCCGCAAGCGCCGCATCTTGCATGGCCTGCATTGACATCGCAGCAGTGCTGCCACCATCTGCTGCAGCCTGTTCTTCCAGCGCCTCTCGCTGCATCCGCTGCATGGGTGTTTCAGTCTCGAGCGCAGGTTCGCTCACAGTGCCCGCATCCGCTGCTGCCTGCTCTTCCAAGGCTTCTCTCTGCATACGTTGCATGGGTGTTTCTGCTTCTTCAGAAGCTTCTGTCAACGCACCTGAATTAGCTGCGGCCTGTTCAGCATCAGCCTCTTTCTGCATCGCTTCGAGTGCTTTTCGTGTTGCCTCGTCCATCTATAAGGCTCTCGCTTTAAAAAAGATCAATATCGCCTTCATCCATACTCTCCTGTGAAACCGGATTACTATCTTCCAGCTGCAAGGTCTGATGATAAGCTGCCATCGCAGTATGAATCATAGCAATTTTCGATACATAGTCCTCGATACTGATATCCGACTGATCCAGCTCCTGCAACCCATCGGTCAAAATTTCTATCATGCCAGCCATGCGCCCCAGATGCCGATCAGTATGACCCAGACTCTGGGTAGAAATATCTTCAAACTGCAATGCCCGGATAGCAGAACCCAGATGCTGACGCATTTCTGCATTGACTTGGTTCACCTTCACACGGCTATTGGTCACTACTTCATTGATTTGGAAAAAGTGTTTCAAAATCTCTTCGACTTTTTCTTTGGCGGCAAACACTTCACCCATATCTTTTGAAGCAGCAACATCAATCATACGATGCGTTTTCTTGAACTGTGCCATCGTTTTGGCAACATATTCATTTTCCACAGTCTGCTTATCCCGCAAGCACTGAATCAGTTCACGTACCCTGTCCGCATCCAACTGCTCCGCCTCACTGCATGCACACAATTGAGCAATCAAGCTGTCCTGCTCATTTTCCATCGAGACCACAAGCTGCAAACGTTTTTGAACCACATCCATGGTGGTTAACGCATTCAGATTGTTTTTACTGCTGAGCAATAGTGTATCCACCAAGCCCGTTAAAATATCACTGGCGTTCTCTGCTTTTTGAAAAATATTTTCGCCTTCTTTGGAACCCGCCACATCCATCATCATCGCAGTCATCGTGTTCATCTGTTGATCGGATGCATGATGAATGGATTCAAACGCAGCATGCAGGGATGCAATGGCATCCTTGAGTAAGGACTCAACCTGCGCTGTCTGACTACTGATCGCCGTCACTTCACCCGACATACTCTCCTGCATATCGCGTAATACCGCAGTCATTGACTGGGTTAATGATAATTCATTGTTATTTGGCATAACATAATCTCCTTACAGTTCTACTCAATCTCATGGCTTTCAAGCAAGCCCATTCCGACTCGACTCGACTCGACTCGACTCGACTCAACTCAACTCAACTCAACTCGACTCAACTCGACACAATCCAAATGACTTAATAATGTTGGCGCAATTTTATTCAATGCTTTCACATCGTTGGCTGCACCCAGTTTATACGCCGAGCCCGGCATACCCCACACCACACTGGTCGCTTCATCCTGAATCAAGGTATAGGCACCGGCATCGAGCATCTCTTTCATGCCTTCTGCACCATCCGCCCCCATGCCAGTCAGCATCACTGCTATGGCGTTAGGACCCACATTTTGCGCCACAGAGCGAAACATCACATCGACTGACGGCCGGTGTCGATTGACTGGCGGCCCATCATTCAGGCTACAGACATAACGCGCACCATCACGTTTGACCAACAGATGCTGTTCACCCGGAGCCAGATAGACATGACCGGGAATAATCTGCTCACCATGTTCAGCCAGCTTCACCTTCATCTGACAATTATTATCCAGCCGCTGCGCATACGATGCACTAAATGCCACCGGCAAATGTTGAGAAATCACAATCGCAGGAAAGCCTGAGGGCAAAGCTGCCAAGACCTGTGCAGTGGCTTCCGTGCCACCGGTTGATGCACCGAGCGCAACAATTTTTTCCGTTGTTCTAAAATGACTTCTACCTGTTTTTCTGCTCAATACCGCATCGGCCGTCTGATTGGCACTGACCGGCGCTATTTTTGCTGTGCTATGTTTACGCGCACTTACCCGCGCTCCAGCAGCCATGCGCACCTTGGCAACAATCTCATCGGCATACTCATCCAGGCCACTACCGAGTGCCGATGGTTTACTGACAAAATCCACCGCCCCCAAGTCGAGCGCATCGAGCGTCACATCCGCCCCCTTCTGGGTTAATGATGACACCATCACCACCGGCATCGGCCTTAAACGCATCAAATTGGCCAAAAAAGTTAAACCATCCATACGCGGCATTTCCACATCGAGTGTCAATACATCCGGATTCAGTTGTTTGATTTTATTGCGCGCAATCAACGGATCTTGGGCTGTACCCACCACTTCGATACCTGCCGCCTTCTCAAATATACTGCTCAGCATCTGCCGCACCAAAGCCGAATCATCAATAATCAACACTTTTATCTTCGCCATCATGCCCCCTAATCTTCTTTTGAACCGCGAACACGCACATCAAAACCTTTTAACCTTAACCGCGAATACCC
>JAUZQK010000097.1 GCA_030951025.1 Mariprofundus sp.
TACAGTGAAAAATGGTACGTATGATTCAGATGTACATATTCTGGCTGCCTCTTTGTCTTATAAATTCTAGGTGGATATGCATTGAAAGATGAAAAGGGGCTCTTACGAGCCCCTTTTTGCTGGGTGTTTGAAAGGAATCGGGTTAGACTGAAGACTGAATAGTTCAAGGAGGCCACGATGTTTTGGATTTTTCTTGCGGTGCTGTTGTTTGGGATATTATTTTTGTTAAGCAGGGGTGGCATTTCCTTAGCTATCTGGCTGATCCTGCTCTCTGCTGCTGATGTGGCATTGATGCTGATGGGCATGAATCTGTATGCTGGTTTCGAACTACTGTTCTTGATTGCAGTGGTCGCTGTGTTTTTTGTGCTGGATGATGTGCGTAAAAAATATTTCAGCCAGCCACTGAAAGCTTATATCAAACGATCATTGCCACCGATGTCTGATACGGAACGTGATGCCATTGAAGCGGGATCGGTGTGGTGGGATGCGGAACTGTTTCAGGGTAATCCGGATTGGTCTATGTTATTGGATATGCCTGCGCCAACACTGACTGAAGATGAGCAGGCTTTTTTGCATGGCCAAACCGATGAATTATGTGCCATGCTGGATGATTGGCAGATTAGCCATCACTTGCATGATCTGCCGCCGCATGTGTGGACGTTTCTGAAAAAGAACGGTTTCTTTGGCATGATCATTCCGAAATCCTATGGTGGTCTGGCTTTTTCTGCTTATGCCCATTCCTGTGTGATTCAAAAAATTGCCAGTCGCAGTGCGGCAGCTGCCGTGACGGTGATGGTGCCCAATTCGCTGGGTCCAGCCGAATTGTTGTTGGCGTATGGTACGGATGAGCAGAAGGATTATTATTTGCCGCGTTTGGCCAAGGGTGAAGAAGTGCCCTGTTTTGCTCTGACTGCGCCATCGGCTGGTTCCGATGCTGGTGCAATCCCTGATACCGGCATTGTGTGCAGGGCTGCGTTTGAGGGTGCGGATACACTGGGTTTATTGCTCAACTGGGAAAAACGATACATCACCTTAGGTCCCGTGGCGACGGTGTTGGGCTTGGCATTTCATGTCTATGATCCGGAGCATTTGCTTGGTGAGGATGATGACCTGGGCATTACCTGCGCCTTGATTCCTGTGACTACGCCGGGCGTGGAGATTGGTCGTCGCCATGACCCGATCAATATTGCTTTTCAAAATGGTCCGAACAGCGGTACAGATGTATTTATACCGATGGACTGGATTATCGGCGGGCAGAGCATGATTGGTAAGGGTTGGCGTATGCTGGTGGAACGCTTATCAATTGGACGCGGTATTTCGCTGCCATCATTGAGTACAGCAGCAGGTAAAATGGCTTGTGATAGCACCGGCGCTTATGCGCGATTGCGGCAACAGTTTCATACTTCAATCGGCCGCTTTGAAGGCGTAGAAGAAGCTCTGGCTCGCATCGGTGGCTTGACTTATATGATGGATGCCACCGTACGCTTGACCACTTCAGCACTCGATGCAGGTGAAAAACCAGCCGTGCTAACGGCTATTGCCAAATGCTATTTGACCGAATCAATGCGGCAGGTAATCAATGATGCTATGGATGTACATGGTGGACGTGGTATTTGCATGGGGCCATCGAATTATCTGGGGCGCACTTACCAATCGATTCCTGTTGCGATTACAGTCGAAGGGGCAAATATTCTGACCCGCAGCATGATTATCTTTGGTCAGGGAGCCATGCGCTGTCACCCTTTTTTACAACAGGAGATTGCTGCTGCATCGGTAGATGGGGATGAAGGGCTCGATGCTTTCGATCAAGCTTTGATGGGGCATCTGGCGTATACCATCGCCAATGCCTCGCGCTCGCTGTTGTATGGATTATCCGGAGGCCGTTTGGCCGCTTCACCGGTGCATGGGGAAACAGCCACCTATTTCAGGCAACTTGCTCGTTTCAGTGCGGCGACATCTGCCATGGCTGATATGGGCTTATTGAGTCTGGGTGGTGCATTAAAACGCAAAGAATCGATTTCAGGTCGCTTTGCCGATGCCTTGGCGTATCAGTACCTTTGTTCAGCCAGCTTGAAACGTTTTGAAGATGATGGGCGGCCGATAGCGGATTTAGCGCTCATTCATTGGGTTTGTCAGTTCTGCCTGTATCAGGTGCAGCAGGCATTAGACGGGATAATTCAGAATTTTCCGGTGCGCTGGGTGGCTTGGAAAATGAGAGTCTGGGTGTTTCCTCTGGGTTGTCGTCTGACATTACCTGATGATCAACTACAGCATCAAATTGCCGAATTGCTCATTACCCCATCAGCTGCTCGAGATCGCTTGGTTGATGGCATTTATCGAGCCGGTGCGGATGTAAATGAGGATGATATCACAGGGCGTTTGCAGCATGCCATGAACATGACAATTCGCACGGAATCGATTGAACGGAAATTGCGTCAAGATGGTCATCAACACCGATCAGATCAGCCTTATGAAACATGGCTTGCAGGTTTGGTGGAGAAGAAGACTTTAAATCAGCAAGAGGCCGATTTGTTAATCGAGACACGCCAGGCCGTGCGGCTAGCAATCATGGTGGATGATTTTCCAGCCGATGAATGGGTTCATTGAGCTTGGACTTATTGTGTCATTCCCGAGGCTTTTATCGGCAATCCATGCGCTCAACTGTACCGATTCAGGAGATGCTGGAGGTGTGGCTTTAGCCACGCAGGGCTGCTTAATCGTTGATCAGTCGTTACGCGACTGAAGTCGCAGCTTCGGTGTTGTGGCAGGCTGAAGAGTAATTTTCCGTTGTTGTTCTGAATCATTTTCCCGGCTTTAGAATCCGCGTTAGTCGCTCTCTCTAACAAGCGTTACACTGCGAGCATGTTATTGGGTGTGGATACGGGTGGTACATTTACCGATTTTGTGTGTTTTGATGCAGGTGGTCTGCGTTTTCATAAGGTGCTTTCAACGCCGGATGATCCGTCGCGAGCTATTCTGCAAGGTATTCGAGAGCTGGGGCTCGATTCCAGCAGCTTGCATGTGGTGCATGGCTCAACGGTAGCGACCAATGCGATTTTGGAACGCAAAGGTGTGCGCACGCTCTTTGTCACCCAGCACGGCCTGCAAGATTTGTTAAGTATTGGACGGCAGACACGTGCCGAGCTATATCAGTTATGCCCTGATGCTGTTGCGCCACTGCTGCCGTCTGATGATTGCATCGGTGTATCGGCGCGCATCAATGCCGAGGGTGAAGAGCAAACCGAATTGCAGGCCTCGGATATACAAGCGGTGCTTGAGCGAGTCGGTGATTATGAAGCGGTGGCGATATGTTTGTTGTTTTCATTTATTAATCCGAAACATGAGCTTGAACTGGCAGATCAGTGCATGGCGCAATTCTCCGCCCAGCCATCCGCCCAAGCCTCCGATCAAACGGATAAAATCACTTCAAACAATGTGTTCATTTCTTTATCGCATCAGGTGTTGGCTGAATACCGTGAATATGAACGTGCCGCGACAACGGTGCTGAATGCTTATGTCGGGCCTTTGGTGCAACGCTATTTGCAGCGTTTACAAGATAACTTGGCAGCCAAACACTTGTTTGTGATGCATTCCGCTGGCGGTGTGATGCCGGCAGAGCAGGCAGCCAAGCAGGCGGTGCGACTGGTATTATCTGGTCCTGCTGGTGGCTTGGTGGCAGCACAGGAGATTGGTTTAGCGCTCGGTAAGACAAACCTGCTGAGCTTTGATATGGGTGGCACAAGTACCGATGTGGCTTTATTGCAAGGCAGAGCACGCAAAACGATTGAAGGGCAGCTTGCCGGTATGCCGGTAGCTTTGCCGATGCTGGATATCCACACCATTGGTGCGGGTGGCGGCTCGCTGGCCTGGCTTGATGAAGCTGGTTTGCCGCAGGTGGGGCCTGCATCAGCCGGAGCGATGCCTGGGCCGGTTTGTTATGCTTTGGGTGGTACACAAGCAACAGTGACCGATGCGAATCTGGTGTTGGGTCGAATACCGGCGGATGCTTGTCTGGCAGGCTCCATGCGATTGGATTTGGCAGCAGCTCATGCGGCCTGTGCAGCGTATGGGAAAGCACTGGATTTGAGTGCTGAATATGCGGCGCAGGCGATTGTTGAAATAGCCGAGCAACACATGGCCGCAGCATTGCGACTGGTATCTGTACAGCGGGGACATGATCCGGCTGATTTTTCATTGCTATGTTTCGGTGGGGCGGGCGCATTGCACGCCTGTGCACTGGCTGAAAAATTAGGTATGCGAAACGTGATTATACCGCTTGGCAGTGGCGCGTTTTCTGCGCTTGGTATGGTGCTGGGCAAACAGCAAAGTGAATTTTCGCGTAGCCGTCGTTTGGCTTTGGCGGATCAACATACGCCAGCATCGCTAAGAGAGCTGTTTGCAGAGATGGAAGCAGAAGCCGCCCAGGAAATGGGGGGGCTGCAGTTGAATTTCGAATATGCAGTTGATCTGCGTTATGTTGGTCAGGGTTTTCATCTTAGCATTGCTTGGGAGCCAGCCGGCCATGATTTGCCAGGTGGTTTGTCAGGTGTTTTATCAGATGGTCTATCAGGTGATCTGGGTGATCTGGCGCAGCGTTTTGAAACGGCGCACCAGCAGGCTTATGGCCATCAACTGGATCGACCGATTGAAATCATGACCGCCCGTTTGACAGCCTTTGTTGATCGGCCGGTGCCGGTATTGCCAGAGCTTGAAGCCAGTGCCAAAGCGGCATCTGCGATGGCATATTCTAAAATCTGGCTTATGGACGCAGGCCAATCCAGCCAGGCGGCGCATTATCGGCGCAGAGATATCATGCCCGGCGTATTTTATGCAGGCCCTGCACTGGTATTGGAAGATACCGCGACGTTATGGTTGGCTGAGGGTTGGCAGATGCATGCCTCCAAACATGGGCATTTGTTGCTGGAGTATGCGCCATGATCATCAAACAGATTTATTGTCACGCAGCTGATGTTTATGGCTGTTAATCATGCCGTTCAGGTCAGTTTGTTTGCGCATCGTTTGTCGGCCATTTGCGAGGAGATGGGGGCTGTGCTGCAACGCAGTGCGATTTCACCCAATATCCGGGATCGCGAGGACTTTTCCTGCGCCCTGTTTGATCAGGCCGGACAATTGATTGCGCAAGCTGCACATATTCCGGTTCACTTGGGTTCGATGGCCTTTGCCATGGCCGATGTGGTGGGGTCTTTCGATTGGCAGGATGGTGATGTGGTGGTGTTCAATGATCCGGCTTTGGGCGGCACACATTTACCCGATGTGACGGTGGTGATGCCGGTATTCCTGAAACATGCATGCGGTGATCAAGAACTGTTTGCTTTTGCAGCAGCACGAGCCCATCACGCGGATATTGGTGGCCGCTGCCCCGGTTCGATGGGGGTGGAGACTCGCTTAGAAGATGAGGGGTTAATCATTGCACCCTGTTATTGGTTTGAGGCGGGTAAAGAGGTGGTAGATTTGCCTCAATTGTTTCGTCATAAGGTTCGGGCGGCAGAAGAGCGTTTGGGTGATTTGTCGGCGCAAAAGGCTGCTTGTGTGGTGGGGAGGGCGCGTCTGGCTGAGTTTTCGATCACCAGCTTGAAGCAGCAGGTGAATGCCTTGATGGCGATATCTGAAGCTTATGGTCGCAGTGCAATTGCCTCGATTCCAGATGGTGATTATGGATTTGAAGATGTGTTAGAAGATGATGGTTGCGGTACGGAAGATTTATTGATTCGGGTCAATATCAGTATCAGGGCTGATACTGCCATGGTTGATTTTACAGGTTCAGCCGACACTGCACGCGGGCCTGTGAATTGCCCCATGGCGGTGACAGCGGCCAGCGTATTGTATGTGTTTCGTTGTTTGATGCCCAAGCATACACCGCAGACTGCTGCGGTATTTCGAGCCATTCAGATTATTGTACCGCAAGGCTGTCTATTGCATGCCGCAGCAGGTGCGCCAGTGGCGGCGGGTAATGTGGAAACCAGTCAGCGCATTGTGGATGTGGTCTTGGGTGCCTTGGCCAAGGCGATTCCTGATCGTATTCCGGCTGCTGCACAGGGTACGATGAACAATGTCGTGTTTGCTGGTGAGATAAACAACTGTGGAGAGAACAACCCTGCTGATGCATGGCTGTATTATGAAACCGTAGGTGGTGGCATGGGCGCGCATGCCGTAGGTGATGGCCTGTCTGCTGTGCAGTGCCACATGACCAATACCAAAAACTCATCCATCGAAGTGCTGGAAATGCATTATCCATTGCAGGTGTCTGAGTATGCTGTGCGCCGTCATTCCGGTGGTGCGGGTCAATATCAGGGTGGTGATGGCATTGTACGGGAATGGGTGATTCGGTCTGATTGTTCCTTATCCTTGCTGACAGAACGGCGCAAGACTGCGCCTTATGGATTAATCGGGGGTGATGCGGGCAGTATGGGGCGCAATCGTTTATGCCGGTATGGTGAGTGGCAGGATTTGCCAGCCAAAGGATCGTGGGCACTCAAAGCCGGTGATATCATTCGCATCGAAACCCCCGGCGGTGGTGGTTTTGGTTTGAAACGTAAAAAGGAAATACTATGATTATTTTAGGCATTGAAACATCGTGTGATGAAACGGCCGTGGCGATCTTTGATGGAGATTCGGTCACAGGCAAGGGCGCGATCATCGCCGAACAGATTGCTTCACAGATCGAAACACATGCTAAATTTGGCGGGGTGGTGCCGGAAGTCGCATCGCGTGAACATCTGGTGGCCTTGCCGCCGATGGTGGATGCGGTGTTAAAGCACACATCGTTGGCCTGGTCAGATATTGATCATATCGCGGTGACGGCAGGGCCGGGTTTGATGGGGGCGTTGTTGGTGGGTACATCGTATGCCCGTGCCGCAGGCATGGTGAACGATGTGCCGGTGATGCCGATCCATCATATGGAAGGGCATTTGCTGGCTCCTGGTCTGGAAGGGGCGTTGCCTGCTTTTCCATTCATTACCCTGCTGGTCTCCGGTGGTCACACTTTATTGGTGCATGTCAAAGCAATTGGCCAATATGAAGTGATAGGTCAAACACTCGACGATGCGGCGGGTGAATGTTTTGATAAATCGGCACGGTTGCTGGGGCTGCCGTATCCGGGTGGTCCTGAGATTGCACAGCTGGGCGTTGGTGGTGATGGCAAACGCTTCAAGCTGCCGCGTCCGATGCTTAACCGGGATAATTTGAATTTTAGTTTTTCCGGTCTAAAAACAGCTGTGATGTATGCGGTGAAAGGCATCGGTGGTTTAAGCAATATGGATGCCTGTGATCGGCAGGATATGGCGGCCGGAGTTGAATCGGCGATTTGTGAGGTGTTGGTGAAAAAATCCATTCGCGCCTGTGTGCAGATGGATGCGCCACGGCTGGTTATTGCCGGTGGTGTGGCGGCGAACAATAGTCTGCGCCTGTTATTGCAGCAGTTGGCCGATGATGCTGGCATTGAGGTGTTTCTACCGCAGCCTAAACATTGCACCGATAATGCGGCCATGATCGCTTATGCCGGCTTTCAACATATACGCAGTGCTTTGCCAGCCAGCGATGATTGGGATGCCAGACCCAGATGGGCGTTGGCTGACTTGGCTAAGACTTGAGCAGATGGGGAGTGGCAATGTGGGGAGTGGCAAGATGGGGGGGGGAGACGTTATTCAGTTCACACAATGATGAATGCTTGTTGATCAAGACAGCTTACTTGTTTTAGAGTCACTTTTTTAGCATTGATGCGGAGGAAGTTTATGCAGCAGTTACGCTTAAGTCGGTCTATTTTGATTCAGTTGCTGGTGGTGATTCTGGCATTGATTGCGTTGGCCAGTTATTTTTCTGATACGCTGAATATGATTTATTTTTCCAATCAGCAGACTTCCGCAGGTTTTGCCCTCAATGGCTTGATCGTGGTGTTGTTTTTGCTTGGTATGATACGGGTTGTATGGTTGTTGTTGGCTTATGACAGGGAAGAAAAGGCCTTGATGCGATGCCAGCATAATATGGATTCAGGGCCGGATATTCTGCTCGATCATGTCGATGCTGCTTCTATGATTGCGTTGCGGGTGTCGATGATGGAGAGCATGCGTTTGAAGCATGCGCCGATTCATCATCAGGCCATGGCGGCAACCTTATTGGCCACCGAGAGCACACGCACCGGCTTGGTTCGTTTTATTCATAAAATTATGATTCTGTGTGGTGTGCTGGGTACAATTATTTCATTGTCGATTGCGCTGTTTGGTGCATCCAATATGCTTGATAACGCCGTATCTTCCGGCGGTATGGGCATGGTGATTCATGGTATGTCGACTGCTTTATCCACCACCATGAGCGCGATTTTGTGTTATCTGGTGTTGGCATATTTTCTGGCGGCAATTCAAAATCTTCAAACACGTTTATTGGCCAGAGTGGAAGAGTTTACCTCGATGCATTTGTTGCCGTTGTATCAGCTGAGTGAAGAAAGTATTTCACAGCATGCGGTGGATTTGGTTAGAGAGGCACATCAATTTATGCAAGCCATCAATGAGCAATTGAACCATCTGAATATGGCATCATTAACGGAAGAAATACAACATAGTCGTTTGCAATCGGAACGCATCCATGAAGAAAATAAAATACAATTACAACAGCAGCATGAAGATAGTAAGGCGCAGCTAGAGTCGCTTGCCGCGACCATCAAAGATGGTTTTAGATTGCCGGGAGCATAGTCATGCAGCAAGGTGGATTCGTTGATCTACGGCTGAATAACGGTGATAGCGATGAACAAAGTTTTTGGCCGACATTCACCGATATTATGATGGTGATTGTGCTGATTTTTTTATTGGCGATGCTGACATTATTGGTAAAAAACATGTATTTGGTGGATCAACTGCGTGCCTCTCTTGAATCGGAGCGTACGGCCACAGCCCAAGCTCAATCGACCAGCAACAGAAACACTGCGCTAAATTTACGTCTCAGACATTTAGAAGAAGAATCAGCCATGTTACGCATGCGTTTGATGGATCTCGGTGAGGAGCACAGTCGTAGCTTGACGCAGTTGGAGCGCAGTCAGCAGGAAAATAGCAGATTGCAAGCAGATTTATCAACTGCCCGGCAGGCGCGTAGTGTGGTGCTGGATGAGAAAGCAGAGTTAGAGCGCCAACAGCTTGTATTGCAGCAAACTGCATCTGAATTAGAACAGAATAAAGTGGCGTTAGAGCGAAATAAAGTAGCGTTAGAGCAGAATAAAGCGGAACTCATGGCACAGCTGTCTGAACAACAACATCAGTATGAGCTTAATCTGGAAGCGATGGGCTTGTTGCAAAGCGATAATAAAGCCCAGCTTGCGCGACTCAAGCGTTTGAAATCAGAATATGACAATCTTGAAACAAAGTATAAACGCCTGATTCGTCCGGCGCGTTCCCCTTTGGGTAAAGCGGTTGTGATTGTGCGTTACCATAAACAAGGCGGTGTGCTGAGTATTGAAATGAGAGGCCCCGGCGATGGGCAATATGTGCCAGTGAATGGCATCACATTGCATAAACGTTTATCGGCTCTGCAACAAAAACTCGGCAAGAAGCTGTATGTGCGGATTGTGTTCCCTGATGACAGCGGCCTGTCTTATACCGAGGCATGGAATCTGACGGAATCCCTATTGCGCCTGTATGATTATTATTATCAGCAATAATGCAGTTCTTTAATCGATTATAAAATAGCGCCTCACCCTGCTGCGCGGCTCCCAATCTAAGCATAACTTTGGAGTTTTTTTATCGCAGAGGAACGCAGAGGAAATCAAGAGCAAAACCTCTATAGTGATGATTGTTAAGGTTTTTCCTCTGCGTACTTCGCGCCAAGGTGAATTGCGCTTGCGCAAGAGAAAGCACCCTGGGGTGACTCTGCGGTGCAAGGTTTTGAATCTGTTATTGGTAAAGAAGAAGGCCTGCCAAGGGGGGAGGGGAGAGGCAGGCCTTCCAGGGGAAAGTGTTATTACACTGGCTTTATGACCTATACCGAACTAAACCCTTCGTTAAGGTGGGCGTTTCGTCCCGACATCAGGTATCCCAAGCAGGGATTCGCAACAGTCAGGATAGATCACTCCCGTTTGGTACGTATAGGCTCAGACGTATAAGCCATAAAGCCAGTGTAACAACGTCATCATGTATGAGCATACATCATGCCAGTTGTGCTAATATCGGCCGAATTATATGTCGGCCTGTATGACTTTTGTAATATGACGGTGAAATGTTGCAATGGATTCGCCATTCTCTTTCATCATTCTATCTGAAATACGAATGCGGTGTTCTTCCAGGATGGTTTCTTTGCTGAATATATTGCGTATCGCATCCTGGCCGATAAACAACCATGTATATTGATGGAATGGTGTGCCAAAATTGGTGGTGGTCAAAATAATGTGAATATTGTGTTTGATAAGGTCAATGCCGACACCATCAAAGCTGTAATACAGGCGATAATCTGCGGTACTCTCCTGTAGGATAGCACCGAATTTCAGGCAGTGTGCGCCATCAATATACTGTTGATCAAAGATCTGCGTTTCAAGGTGATTGCTGCCAATGGTCGTTTGTATTTGTTTGCCGATATGTGTTTGGTTGATTTTACTATCCATGTGGTCGTGTGCTCCTGGTTTGTTTGATGATTGATAAGTCGATTGATAAAAGTGGATAAAGCATGATTGATGCCATGATTGAGATTGATATTCAGATCGGGATGTTGATGGGCTTGCAGATATGTTGACGCTGCTGATGTCAAAATCTGTACGCTGCCACGTTGTGATTAAATATTTATCTTTCATTGCTCCGATCATGTTACTATTTCGATGTAAGATAACTGGAGGATAAACACATTGGCCAATGCAGAGAACTCAACCAGCCGGGAACATGCCGCAAGCCGTGATCAATTGCGCGCGCATCGACAGGTATTTTGGGATGCGTGGCATAAAGCGCAGGCCGATTTGCCGCTGAATGCATTGGAAGTGCGCATTGCCCGGGTGATTCAGATGCATCCGGAATATCACTGTTTTTTTGATGATATGGATGATTTTCTTGAACGTGACTTTCAGGTCGATGATGGCATGAATCCATATTTGCATCTCTCGCTGCACCTGGCTTTAGAAGAGCAGGCGGCAACCAAGCACCCGCCTGAAATGGCGCGCGCATTGCATCACTTGATGACTGCTGATGACTTGGAACGTCATGATGCACTGCACAAGATTCTCGAAATATTGGCTGAGACAGTCTACCAGTCGCAGCGCGGTGGTATTGAGCCGGATGTATCTGCTTATGCCGAGCAACTCAAGGGGTTGGTGAAATTATGATTCGAAGTTTATTTGTAGCGCTATTTTTCTTCTTTGGCCCAGCTTTGTTGCTGTTCATGCTGCGCAATCTCACCTTGCTGCTGCTTTTACGAGCCAAAAAGAAACACGAACAAGTCTCTGAACCGGAGGTGATTGATATCACTCCGGTCAAAAAAGATCGCGCACCGAACTGGTTTTATGCCATTGTTATCATCGTTAGCCTGGCCAGTGCGGTGACTGTATTCATCCATTTGCAGCAGACTGATGATGCTACGATCAAGCATTATGTACCCGCCTATGTCGATGAATCAGGCAACATTGTGACTGGCGGCTGGAAAGGTAAAGAGTGACTTGCAGCACGATGATTACGACTTGAATTCGGCGGATGCAAAACGCCATCCATTGATGAAATCTGAAACATTGAATATCCCTGTCGTTGATCATGCACAATTATCAGAACATCTGCAGTCCGGTGCATTGCTATTAACCGCTTCAGCACAATTGGCGGTGGACTGGAAACGGCGTTTGATTTCAGCTGCTGATGATGGGGTTTGTGAGACACCGGCAGTATTGGGTTGGCAGGCATGGTTGAACGGATTACTGGCGGGCAATGATCTGATGCCGGTGTGCTTGAACCGGGCACAGGAAGATTGGCTTTGGCAGCAGGTGATTCGTGATGATTTATCACAACAAGACAATCATTCAATGCAGAGCGAGGCATCAGTGCGTGGGCTGGCGAGGCATGCGCGTACAGCTTATGGCTTGATGCAGGAATATTGCATTGATGTTGCCGAATTGAACTTTTCGGGTGAAGAGGCTGATGCCTTATCGGGCTGGATTGCCGCGCTGCATGAACGCCTGGCGGGTGATCAGTTGGAAGGGCGTTTGTTGGCTGCCGATGTAGCCCGGCAATTGTCGCAATATATCGATGTTATCGAGCCGCCTGCATCAATCATATTGGCGGGATTTGATGTGTTTACGCCGATGCAGCAACAGCTGTTGTTGCTCTTGCAGCAATCAGGTTTAGAGCTGATGCAGCTGCAGCCTGACTCGCAGAAGGCCATCAGTCAGTTGTTTGAATGCGCCGATGCTCAGGCTGAATGTGATCATATTGGTTTGCGTATCAGGGCTTTATTGCAGGCTGATCCGCATGCGCGAATCGCCATTGCCAGCTCTGAATCGCTGACAGATACAGCGCTGTTGAAACGAACACTGAATGAGCTACTGATGCCGGAGCTGCGTTGTGATCTGTCGAGTTCAATGCAGGCGGTGGTGGTGGCCGGTGATGCTCTGAGTGATGCAGCGATGATTCGGCAATTGCTGCACACGCTCTCCTTGGCGGGTGAGTTTTCACTTTCATTTGATGCTTTTTCAATGCTGTTGTTTGCACCCTGGGTGAAGGGTTTTGAGGCGGAACGGTTCCAGCGTGCTGCGCTGGATGCAACATTTCGAAAGCAGAATCGTCATCGCTTGCGTTTTAATAATCTATTGAGCTCTTCATCGGTCAAGGCGTTGCCGGAGTTACTGGCGGTGTTGAAGGTGTTGGCCGGCTGGAATAAAAACAAACGCTCGGCCCATGATTGGGTGGAGGCGGTGCATGGCTTGCTGAAAAGCACTGGTTTTGTGCAGTTTTTTACAGACTCAGATGTGCAGAAGCCGCGTAGCAACAATGAGATCAGGCAGATGAATGCGTTTCGTGATGTGTTGATTGCATTGGTGGCGGTGGATTTGTTTGAAAAAACACTGTCATGGTCTCAATTTTTGTCGTTGTTGCGCAGCAGTTGTACCGAAGTGCAGTTGGCAGAGAGTGCAAAATATGCCAATGTGGTGGTATTGCCATTGGCACAGATGTCTGGTTTGCAGTTTGATCATGTGTTTGTGATGGGTATGGATGAAGAATCCTTTCCACCCGCTGCACGCCCATATCCCTTGTTGCCAAACAGTCTGCAACAGAAATATGCGTTGCCGATGAGTCATGGGGCCATTGTATTTGAATCATCTCAAAAGCTGTGGGCATCGGTATTGCGGGCGGCACCTCAAGTGGAGATATCGTTTGCCAGCCAGCGTGATGATAAGGCCTTGTTGGCCTCACCATTTGTGGCTGAGCTTGAAATACAGGCCTGCGATAGGCTGGATGTGCAAACGAGCCGTTTGGCGATGCAGGCCTTTGATGATATCTCGGCCGTGCCCTTGCCGTCGGATCAGTTGGTTAAAGGTGGTACGGCGATTATTAAACATCAGTCGGCTTGCCCATTCAGAGCGTTTGCTACCCATCGTTTGGCTATTGTGGCACTGGATGAAACAGCACCGGGTATTGCGCCGAGCAGCAAAGGTTCGTTGATTCATCTGGCGTTGGAATATATCTGGCAGCAGTTGCAGCATCAGCATGCCTTGGCGGCACTGACAGATGCGGAGCTGATAAGCTTGCTGGATGCAGCTATTGATCATGCATGGCAGAACGCTTTTGTGGTGACGGATAGCAGGGCACGTGAGTATGAAAAAAAACGTATGCGGTCTGTATTGCAGGAATGGTTGGCGCTAGAATTGCAGCGGCCAGCTTTTAGAGTGGCAGGCATTGAAAAGCAGTATGTCATGCGTTTGCCGGAATCGGCTGAGCAACAATTTAGTGTGCATATCAAAGTGGATCGCATGGATGTCGATGGTTCGGGGCGTACTGTGTTGATCGATTATAAAACCGGAGCCAAGCAGTCAAGCAAGACATGGTTGCCGGATGAAATGCATGCGCGAATCGAAGAGCCGCAGTTGCCGCAATATGCTTTGGCTGCTGATCTAGGGCCGGATGATGCGGTGGCTTTTGCACGGGTGCGCAATGGCGATATGTCTTTTGAGGGTTTATGCGGTGATGACATTGGCATCAAAGGTGTTGTGGCCTGTGATGGTAAACGTGGCCTGCCTGATGATTGGCAGACGGTGTTGGATGATTGGCAAAGCTCGATCAATGCATTGGCAAGCGAGTTTGTTGAAGGGCGTTGCGATGTGTCACCACGCGATGCCGGAGCCTGCAAGTATTGCGGCCTTGAAGCAGTTTGCAGGATTGAGGAAATGGGTGATGCCGCAGGATCAATTGGTCTGGGTGATGGCTCAGTTGATAAGTCAGGTGATGGCTCATGAGTGCTGACATCCGTTTAAAAGCACGCCATCCGGGTGGCTCATTTCTAGTACAGGCACCGGCAGGTTCCGGTAAAACAGAATTATTAACCCAGCGTATTCTAGCATTGCTGGCCATCGTTGATGAGCCGGAAGAGATCCTGGCTCTTACTTTTACCCGCAAGGCCGCAGCTGAAATGCGCAAGCGGGTGCTCGAATCATTAAGCGCAGCCAAACCTGATCCATGCGAAAGCCATAAAATGGAGACGTGGTTATTGGCGCAGCAAGCCATGGCACATTCGAGAGAACGGGGCTGGCATTTGCTGCAGCACGCGGCGCGTTTGCGCATCATGACAATTGATAGCCTAAGTCATGGGCTGGCGCGGCAACTACCCTTGCTGTCTGGTTTTGGTGCCATGCCATCACCATCGGAGCATGTGCAACAGAGTTACCGTGATGCGGCGGAAGCTGCATTGAATGAAGCGATGGCTGATTTTTCTGAAGATGCTGAGTGCGTATTGCTGCATCAGGATCATAATGCGGTGGCCGTGATTGGGCTGATGGCCGATATGTTGGCCAAACGCGAGCAGTGGCTGGATCAGATTGCCATGCATGGCCGAGATATGAATGCTTTGCGCCAAATGCTGGAATCCAATCTGGCCGATATTATGCAGCAGCAGTTGGCTGATTGTGAAACGCTGTTGCCGATTGAGCTTAAACATGAGCTGCCAGCCTTGATGCGTTTTGCCGGTGAACAGCGGGGTGATGATGCGCTGCAAGAGATCCATGCATGGCCTGCAGTAGCACTGGACAGGCTTGAACAATGGCAGTTGATCGCAGACTTTTTATTGACGGCGACAGGACCTTCTTTTCGAAAAGCCGGTGGTGTGAACGTACGTCTGGGTTTTCCAGCTGGTAAAAGCTTTGTTGAAATGAAAGATCAGTTTAAATCGCTGCTTGATATATTGGCCGATCAATCAATGCTGGCAGAATCATTGCATGGCTTGCGTCAACTGCCTGAAAAAGCACAAATGGATGATCAACAATGGCAGGTGTTGAAATCGTTATTCCTGTTGCTGGTGTTGGCCAATAAACATTTGCAGCAACAGTTCAGTCAGCAGGGTGAGGCGGATTTCACCGAGATTGCGTTGCGGGCAATGGATGCGTTGGGTGCCAATGATGCAGCGCCGGGTGATTTGTTGATGAAGCTGGATTATCGCATTCATCATATTTTAGTCGATGAATTTCAGGATACATCGCATTTGCAAATGCATTTGTTGCAGTGTTTGACTGCCGGTTGGCAGGCTGGTGATGGTAGAGATCGTAGCCTGTTTCTGGTGGGTGATCCGATGCAGTCCATTTACCGTTTTCGCAAAGCTGAAGTCGGTTTATTTCTCAATACAGCCAACAATGATGCGGGTTTACCAGCTATTGAAGCGCTACGGCTGGAACGAAACTTTCGTTCTTCACCGGCCATTGTGGATTGGGTGAACAGGGCATTTAAGTCGGTTTTTTCAGATAAGCAGGATGTGATCTCCGGTGCTGTGCCTCATGCGCCGGCTGTGGCGGCACTCTCGCATGATGGGGCTGTGAATCTGCATTTACAACATGCTCAAGATACTGCACTGGAAGCTGAACATATTGTTGCACTGGTGGCCAAGGCACTGGCTGATGGTAAACGGGCTCAGCAGAGCGGCGAGCGGGATAAGGTTTTTCGTATTGGTATTCTGGCACGTTCACGCAAACATTTGCATGTGCTGATGCCGGCTTTGCAGGCTGCGGGTGTTGCTTTTCGAGCAATCAAAATCCTGCCTCTGGATAGTCGGCCGGAAGTGCGATTGTTGCGGGCATTGTTGCGGGCACTGTTGCATCCTGCCGATCGCTTATCCTGGGCTGCATTATTGCGCTCACCATGTTGTGGTCTAGAGAGTTATGATTTGCATGTATTAATGGCTGGTGGTCGCACTGATCGCTCTGATCAAGCGGATGGCGCTGGATCTTCAGATGATTCCGTCTGGCAGTTGATTGAAAACACAGCGCTGATTCAACAGCTCAGTATGGATGCTCAGGCACGCATTGCTTTTATACGTAAGGCATTGGCTCCGTGTGTGTTACATAGCGGTAAAGTGGCTGTGCGTGATTTGTTGCATAAGGCCTGGTTGCGTCTATCCATGCCCGCTTTGATTGATGCAACAGCCAGCCTGAATGTGGATGCGGCATTGGCTTTGCTGGAATCGTTACAGCAGGGCGGACGCATTGATTTTGCCTTGTTCGATGCAGGGCTCGAGAAACTCTATGCGGCAGCGGATGTATCCGAAGCGGCTGCGCAAGTGGAATTGCTGACCATGCATGGAGCCAAGGGCTTGCAGTGGGATATGGTTATTTTGCCTGGCCTTGGACATAAAGGGGCCGGAGCCGATACACCATTGTTGGCCTTTAGTGAGGTGCCAAGTCCTGGTGGAGCGATGCCGTTGATGGCTGCAAAGGCATCGACGCGTCAAAAGGATGCGTTGTATGCTTTGGTCAACGGCATAGAGAAAAGTAAAGACAACAATGAAATAAAGCGTTTGCTGTATGTGGCCTGCACACGGCCGGAAACATTGTTGCACATGTTTGGCCATGTGAATGGGCAGAGTGGTTTGGCCACGTCCGGCTCATTGTTACAGCTTTTGCTCGGCGCTGATGCTGATTGTTTTGGTGCGCGGTTATGGCATGTGGAGGGGCATGAAAGCAGTGCTTCTTCCGCTCAGATGGCGCTGCAACGGGTGGCTGATGTGTCAGCGTTGTTAGAAGAAACAGATACGGATGATGGTGTTCAGCAGCAAAAAAGTGAATTGGCTGAAACCGAATATGTTTGGGCTGGTGCGGAAGCCGCGCCAGTCGGCAATGTGCTGCATGCAGCATTGCAGCATGTGGCCGAGCTTGGTTTTGAACATTGGAGTGATGATCATCAAAAGGCTGAGCTAAAAGCGATGAGACGGTTGCTGATGGCTGAAGGCTTGTCCGGTGAGCTGTTAAAGATGGCTGCAAAACGCTGCAGCGATGGTTTGACGCGCATGCTGGGCAGTGAACGTGGTCAATGGATTTTATCACAGCATGAGCAGGCACACTGTGAATGGGCATTGAGTATGGAATATGAGCGGCATATTTCACACCATATTATCGATCGTAGTTTTATTGTTCAATCTTGTGATGACACTCAAACAATACGTTGGATTATCGATTATAAAACTGCCTCACATGAGGGCGGAGATTTGAATTATTTTTTGCTTGAAGAGAAAAAACGGCATGCTCCGCAGCTGCAGCGTTATGCTGGGGTGTTGAAAGAAATGGAGCCGGATTGTGTGATCAAAACGGCATTATATTTTCCCTTGCTGGATGCATGGATTGAATGCAGTAACGAGCCAGAAAGCGTGTGATCAAACTATTTTTTAAGTTTGCCGTTTGATGCTCGAAAAAGTTTTATTATGCGCTTGACTTCTTTTAAACCCTTTGTTTGCAATGGCTTTGCCAAGTGTCCACAGAGGCTGTGGATAACGTTGTGGATGAATGTATGAATGCCCCTGCAATTGTTACATCTGTGTGACAGTAACAAGTCATGCATAAAATTTAGGCATATTTATTAGTTCAATAAAAACAGATACTTGTGATGCGTTTGTTCATGTAAACAGGATTGACTTTGAATTGTGCCACAGTTTTCACTTTAAGCTGTTGCAGTGGTGGATAAAATTGATTTTATAGCTTGGGTTTTGTGTGATTAGCAGCTATAGGGGGGGTGATGAAGCAAATGAATCTGGTGTTGCTGATGGCGATTGTTTGTTTTGGATTATTGCATAATCCTGTGGTTTCTCAGGTCAATGCGGCGGAATCTTATAGTACGCTGATGCATGCTGGAATGTGTGATGCATCGGCTGCTGTGGCGGTGGGTTCATCGTTGTTCGTTGTAGGCAATGATGAGGATAATATTTTGCGATTGTATCGTCGTGATGGTCTTGAACATGGACCCATACAACGCTTTGATCTGAGTCCGTTTTTAAATCTCGATACCAAACATCCGGAAGCCGATATTGAAGCGGCGACACGTATAGGTGATCGTGTCTATTGGATCACTTCGCATGGTGCGAACAAAAAGGGCAAACAGCGTAGCAGTCGGCATAAGTTTTTTGCCACGCAGATCAAACAAGTTGGAAGCAAGGTGTGGCTTGAATTTATCGGGCATCCGTATGAAAGCTTGGTTAATGATTTGAATAAGATGCCACAATGGCGTGCTTTTGCTTTGCTTGAGGCGGCCCATTACGCACCGAAATCAAATGGCGGATTAAATATTGAGGGGCTTGCAGCAGCACCCGATGGTTCGTTATGGATTGCCTTTCGTAATCCGGTTCCAGACGCTAAAGCCTTGCTGGTCAGCTTGAAGAATCCGCAAGCAGTTGTGACTGGAGAGCAGGCCATCCTGGGTGAGCCACTCATGTTGTCTTTAGATGGCTTGGGTGTTCGAGGCATGGAATATGTTCCGAGACTGGGGCAATATATAATTATTGCCGGTTCATTCGGCCATGATGATTATTTTCGGATTTATCGATGGTCGGGCATGAGACAGCAACAGCCTGTGTTCATCAAAAACATTGATTTGGGTGATTTAAAACCTGAATCGGTTGTGGTGTATGGCGATGACATGATTCAATTGCTCAGCGATGATGGCACGAACAAGGTGGCCGGCAAAGCCTGTAAACGCGTTGAGAATACTGATAAAAGCTTTCGCAGTATGAGTTTTACACCATAGTTGAACGTAGTTGTAGTGGCTCCGTAGAAGTATAGATGCCGAAAGGAGGGCTGCTGCTTCCGATTGTACTTGAACGTTAAAAGCAAAGATAAGCACGCATCAGGCTTGTTTCAGCATTATTATAAAAGAGCGGACAAACGCATTGTTATAAATGTGCGCAAGCCATGAGTGATAGGCTAAGGTATGTGAAGTTGATTATGCATGTTGGCGCTATAGAGTGCCCTCGCACTCCGTTATCGGTGTGATAATCCTTTACGGAGTGAGAACACTATGCCTAAGGTCTGGATAGCAGATAAAATGTCTTCCCGTGCGATTGAAGTATTCAAGGCGCGCGGTATTGAAGTGGATTACAAACCGGGATTATCCGATGCCGAAAAGCTGGCCGTGGTGGCTGATTATGATGCCATTGCCGTACGTTCCTCTACTACCTTAAAGGCTGAGTTGCTGGATGCGGCCAAACGCGTCAAGGTGATTGGCCGGGCTGGTATTGGAGTAGATAATATTGATGTCGAAGGCTGTTCTCGGCGCGGCATCGTGGTGATGAATACTCCGTTCGGTAATACCATCACCACTGCTGAACTGGCCATTGCCCATATCGTGGCTGCGGCACGTATGATTCCACAGGCATCGGCCTCGACCAAAGCAGGCCGTTGGGAAAAATCTCGCTTTATGGGCATGGAATTGACTGGCAAAAAAGCCGGTGTGATCGGTGCAGGTAATATTGGTTCGATTGTTTGTGACCGTTTGAAAGGTCTGCACATGAGTGTGTTTGTCTATGATCCGTTTATTTCTGATGAACGGGCTGATGCGATGGGTGTGAGCAAGGTGGAGACGGTGGCGGAATTGGCGGCCATGGTTGATGTGTTGACTGTTCATGTGCCGTTGCTGGATGTGACGCGCAATTTGATTAATGCCGATATTATTGCACGCATGAAAAAAGGCTCGATTGTGGTCAATTGTGCGCGTGGAGGCATTGTCGATGAAGATGCCTTGTTTGAAGCCTGCCAATCGGGTCATTTGCGTGCGGCGGCGTTGGATGTGTATGCCCAGGAGCCGGCACGAGAAAATAAACTGTTTGAATTGGATAATATCAGTTTTACACCGCATATTGGTGCATCGACCGATGAAGCTCAGGAGAATGTGGCTGTACAGGTGGCTGAGCAAATGTCTGATTATTTGCTCTCTGGGGTGGTGCGCAATGCAGTTAATGTGCCATCGTTGTCAGAAGCAGAGCAGCGTTTACTCGCGCCTTATGTCTTGCTGGCTGAACGCATGGGTCGCTTTATCGGTCAGACCATGAAACCGGGTTACTCCAGAGTCTGCGTTAATTTTGAAGGGCAGGCCTCACATATTAATCGTAAACCGTTGATCAATAGCATGTTGCAGGGTTTGTTGTCGCATAGCATGGAAGATGTGAATGCGGTGAATGCGGGCATGCTGGCCAAGGATCGTGGTATTGAAATCGTTGAAACAGCACGTGATGCAGCCGATCATTTTTCTACATTGATTAAACTCGAAGTAGAAGGTGATGAGGGTGTGCGCTGTGTCTCAGGCACGTTATTTGATGAAACGCGGCCACGTTTTGTCAGCTTTGATACCTGCGAGGTGGAGATGGCACCGGAAGGCAATTTGATTATGATCCAAAATGAAGACAAGCCAGGCATGATTGCGGCCATGAGCGCCATTCTGGCCAATGCAGGCATCAATGTCGGTGATTTCAGGTTAGGGCGCAGGGAAGATGCCAATACGGCTGTTGCGATGATTCAGGTGGATACATCACCATCGCAGGCGGTGCTGGATGAGCTGGCCGCATTGCCGGATATGTTGATGGTGCGTTATGCAGAACTGGGTGAGATGCGTGAAACAGGAGAATCATAATGTCGGTTCATAAACCTATTATTGGTTTGAACGATGCTTTTGGCGCACAGGCCAAGGCGCTGCGTTCGTTGCAGGGTAAGATCTTAAGTCTATTTGACGCGGCAGGTTATGATGAGGTGATTCCACCGATTCTGGAGCGGCCGGACTCCATGAATTCCGGTGCTGGTCGTTTTTTGGCTGATCAGACCGTGGTATTCTCCGATCCTGCAGGAGCCGGTTCGCTGGCGATTCGTTCGGACATGACTCCGCAGATTGCGCGTATTGCTGCAACACGGTTGCAGCATGAAGCAGAGCTGAAGCTGTGTTATTCAGGCACGGTGATGTTGGCGCGGCCGGATGTGCGTGGTGGCTCACGCCAGCAGTGGCAAACAGGTGTCGAATGTTTGGGTGTGGCCGGTCATGTCGGTGATATTGAAGTGATGCATTTGGCAGCGCGTACCATGCTTGCAGCAGGCTTTGATAAGCCTGTATTGCAGGTTGGGCATATTGGTTTGTTAAAAGCGCTGGTGGCGGAAAGCAGCCATGCTCTGGATGTGTGGACAGCCTGTATTTCACGTCGTTCACCCGATGATCTGGCTGCATTGATGGCTAAGGATAATTTATCAGATGCGGTTGAAACAGCCTTGTTGGAAATGGTTTCCGGTGCGGCCGATCAGCCGTGGTTGCGCGGTCATATCGGTAGTATCAATGATGCCTTTGATCAGGCGGCCAATGCCTTGCTAGATTTGGTTGAAGAAGTGGGTGAAAAAATGGAAGGGCATGTGAATATTCATGCCGATGCTGCCGTGATGCCACGTTTTTTGTATCACAGTGGTATTTTGTTTGCCGGTTTTGCAGATGGTGTGGCGCATGCGTTGCTGCATGGTGGTCGTTACGATGCCATGATGAGAGCGCATGGGCGTGATATGCCTGCGACTGGTTTTTCATGTGATTTGTGGGCGTTGATCAACGCAAGATAAAAGCTTTCACCGCAGAGTACGCAAGAGTACGCAGAGGCAGAGAAGTAGAAGGGGTGACGCATTGATAATCAATGGTGTGGTAGTTTTTTTGCGCTGTTATCCTCGTACTTTTTGTAGCTTCCGTGGTTTAAAATGGGGTTGAGAAGATGACAAATAATACTGTAGCAATTGGAATTCAATGGGGAGATGAGGGCAAAGGTAAAATCGTTGACCTGTTAGCGCCCGATGTGGATGTGGTGGCTCGTTTTCAGGGTGGCCCGAATGCTGGTCATACGCTGATTATCGGTGATCAGAAGACGGTGCTCAATCATATTCCATCCGGTATTTTGCATGCCGATACACTGTGTTTGATCGGTAACGGTACGGTGGTTGATCCATTTCACCTGGTGGAAGAAATGGATAAATTACTGGCGGCTGATATTCCAGTGGCGGATCGATTAAAGATTTCCGAACGCTGTCAGCTGATCTTACCTTACCATGAAGCGTTGGATGCGGCTCGTGAAGCGGCCAAAGGTAAAGATAAAATCGGCACCACGGGTAAAGGCATAGGTCCGTGTTATGAAGATAAAACAGCCCGGCGTGGTATTCGTTTGATTGATTTGACATCGGCTGATCTGAATGCGCGTATCGAGTCGAATCTCGAATATGTTAATTTTATGCTGACCCAATACCTCAAAGCAGCGCCTGTTGCGCGTGCTGATGTGGATAAGGCCTTGGATTTAGCGCGTCAGCGCTTGTTGCCCTTGGCAGCGGATGTACCGTTGATCTTACAAAAAGCTATCAAAGCAGGGCAGAAGGTGCTCTATGAAGGTGCGCAGGGTTCGATGCTGGATGTGGATCACGGCACATATCCGTTTGTAACCTCATCGAATACCGTTGCCGGTGCTGCTTTGGCCGGTCTTGGTGTTGGCCCTGGTCAGGTGGATGCGGTGCTGGGTATCTGCAAGGCATACACCACGCGGGTGGGGGCTGGGCCTTTTCCAACCGAGTTGTACAATGCAGATGGCATGTGTGATGTCGAAAATGCAGGCAAACACATGGCGGAACGCGGTCATGAATTTGGTGCCACCACAGGGCGGCCACGTCGTACGGGTTGGTTTGATGCTCCCGTCGTTCAGCATGCGGTGCGCATCAATGGTGTGACTGGTTTGGCCATTACCAAGCTGGATGTGTTGGATGGATTGGATGAAGTGAAGTTGTGCGTGGCTTATGAATTGAACGGCGAACGTCTGGAATCGATTCCGGCTTGCTGCAATCAGCTTGATGCTGTGATTCCGGTGTATGAAACATTGCCGGGATGGTCTGAGAATACTTTTGGCGCAACTTCAATGGATCAGCTGCCAGCCAATGCCAAAGCGCTGCTCAAGCGCATCGAAGCGGTGTGCGAATGCCCGATCACCATGCTCTCCACAGGCCCCGATCGTGGACATATCATTCATCTATAATCGGATTGCTAGGCGATGGCATAAAGCACTACTATATCAAGGGATCAATAGAGCCGAGCTTGAAGGAAATCGTCGTTTGTGACTTTTGCAACAGACTCAATTGATACATCGGATCAAAAAAGGCAGGGGGTAAGCCCTGCCTTTCATATTAAACTGTTGCGATCAGCGGATCAATCAATCCAAATGTTCTTCAATGAACTCGGATAGTTTGGCTTTGTTGACTGCGCCGACTTTGGTGCCCTGCACATTGCCGTCGTTAAACAGCATTAGTGTAGGGATGCCGCGCACACCATATTTACCCGGTGTGTTGGGATTATCATCGATATTGATTTTGGCAATCGTGACTTGGCCTTGCTTCTCGCCTGCTACTTCGTCCAGAATTGGCGCGATTTGTTTGCAGGGGCCGCACCAGGGTGCCCAAAAATCAACAACAACAGGACCGGAAGCCTTGAGTACATCGGCATCAAAGCTTTCGTCGCTAACATGAATAATTAAATCTGAAGTCATATGTGTTCATCGTTTGTTGGTGGAATAGTCGATACGTTAGTTCGAGGGGAGAAAAGCGTCAACCATGTCAGAACAAAGTTTATGTCCAGAGTCATTAACTCAAATCATTCGCCAGCGCATTGATGCGGCAGGTGGGGCGATTCCTTTTGATCAATTTATGCAGGCTGCTTTGTATGAACCGGGGCTGGGTTATTACGATACCAAGACCGTATTCGGTGCTGAGGGCGATTTTGTCACTGCCTCAGAACTAGGTCCCTGGTCATCATTGGCCATGGCTGATCTGGTCTTTGATGCCTGGCAACAAATGGGTAAGCCGCATGACTGGATATTGATGGAGCAGGGTTCCGGTTCCGGTCAGCAGTTGCTTTCTCTGCTGGATATTCTGGTTCAATTCTCCATGCCAGAGCCGCAACAGATTATTTCAGTTGAGCATTGTGCCAGTTTGCGCGTTCGGCAATCGAAGCTGTTTGCCGATCGTGATTGGAATGTACAATATGTGGCTTCGTTGGATGATGTGAAACCTGCTGAACATGTGATTTATTATAGTAATGAGCTGCCGGACGCTTTTCCGGTGTCTTGTTTTCATCATCACGACGGGGTCTTTTATGATCGTTTGGTGGCTGTGCAGGGTGAAGGCTTTTGCTGGCTGGATACAGATCAGATTATGGCACAGTCGCCTGATATTGCGCCAGCGTTGATTCAGGCTTGGCCGGATCATTATAAGGGCGAATGGAATCCGGCTTTGGCTGCATGGCAGATGCAGCTCTCTGCCATCATTCAAAGCGGTTTTGTGTTTACGGTCGATTATGGTTATTCACAGCAAGAGTATTACCGCGAGGCGCGCATTGAAGGCACGTTATTGGCGCATGTCGATCAGACAGCGACGGAGGATGTGCTGGCCGATCCGGGCAGCCGCGATATTACCGCCCATGTGGATTTTAGCGCCCTTGTACGCGCCGGCCGCGATGGCGATTTAAAACCGCTGTTGTGGCTGTCGCAAGGTGCTTGGTTGGCGCAATCACCCTCGGTGCAAGCATTGATTCAATCACTGGCAGCTCAAAATGATGCCGTCAGTATGCATCTGCTGGCGCACGCCAAACGCATGCTCATGCCCTTCGGTATGGGTGAGGTGTTTAAGCTGTTGATTCAAAGTAAAGGTCTTGATGCCAAGAAACCAGCCTATTTAAGCCAGTTCAATCATCTTGAAGTATTATGATGATGGCGCAGTTGGGCATATTATGAAGTGCATAGCAAAATACAATACTGGAATGGTTGAACAGATTTTACCCGGTGGTGATGCATTGGTGCGTATGGATGGCGCATCTGTATTGGTGAGCAATGCTGTGCCCGGTGATGTGCTTGAATTGAAGATGCAGGGCAAGCGGCGCGGGGTATTACGCGGCGAGATTGCCAGGGTAGTTGAGGCATCACAGCAGCGGGTGCAAGCGCCATGTGTGGTGGCGGCGCAGTGTGGCGGTTGTGCATTGCAGTTTATTGCTGAAGCACAACAGGCTGAGCTCAAATCGGGCTGGGTGAGGGCTGCTTTTAAAGACCTGATTGAGATTGATACGGTTGTGATGGATGCAGGCTACGATGAAGAGAGCGATGTCGAGAGCAATGGGGAGAGCAATGTCGAGAGCCAGGGCAGACGTTATCGGCGGCGGGTACGTTGGTTTGTTGCAGCGGATGAGCAGGGTTCGTTTTTGGGCTTTTATGCGCCTGCCAGTCATCAGGCGATTCGGCACGATAGCTGTATGGTTGTGGCACCGGCATTGAATGCTGTGCGTCAATGGATTGAGCATCATATTGCATTGGAGGCTATCAATAGCGTGCAGGCAGTATTGCTTGATGATGGCATACATATTGTGCTGGAAACGGATGTTTGTCCGGTAGATGTCGATAGTGATATTGACCTTATAGATGGATTTGCCGTGCAATGGTGGTGGCGTGATGCGCAGCGCATTACGCGGCCATTGCATAAGCCTGTGCGCGTATTTCATGATGTATTACCGGCGGGGGATAGAGAGATTTCTCTGGCTGTAGGGCCTGATGATTTTGTGCAGGGGCAGCAGCATGGAAATGAGCAGCTGATTCGGCAGATTCAGCAATGGGCGGGTTCGGTGAATCGAATTGCTGATCTGTTTTGTGGAATCGGTAATTTATCCTTGCCCTTGGCTGCGGCAACAGGTGCTGAAGTGTTTGCGGCTGAGTTGAATCCGGCCAGTGTGCGGGCTGCATCCAGCAATGCCAAAAGATTGGCTATTTCAGCCCAATGCGTGGTGGCGAATTTGTTTGAAGATTTTGATAAAGAACCGTATATCGGGGCGGATGTATTGATACTCGATCCGCCGCGACGGGGAGCGAAACGCTTGTGTAAGCAGCTAAGGGCTTTGATGCCGAAAAAGATCATCATGATATCGTGTGATGTGGCAGCTGGTGCGCGTGACGGTGAACTGTTGCGTGATCAGGGCTATCGTTTGAAAGCCTTGCGGGCACTGGATTTATTCCCCTTCGCAGGTCATGTTGAGGCGATGAGTTTATGGGAGCCGGAGTGAAACGATTATGTGGAATTGCCTTGTTGCTGTTGTTGGCGGGCTGCCAAGCGCCTGAGCAGGATGCAGGGCTGCTGCGTGTGGGTATGGCACAAATGCCGATCACCTTGGATCCGCGTTATGCCACCGATGCTGCTTCAGTGCGGGTGCAGGGTTTTATCCACCGTGGCCTGTTAAAACTGGATGATAGGTTCAATGTGCAGGGGGATTTGGCGACCCGTTGGGAGCATTCGGAAGCCTTGTTATGGCGATTCTATTTGCAAGCTGGTGTGCATTTTTCTGATGGCTCGAGTCTGGATGCTGCCGATGTGGTGGCGACATTGACAGCTGTGCTGGATAGCAAGCTGACCAGTCCATTGAAAGCAAGCTTTGCAGCGATTGCATCGGTGACGGCTGAAAGTGATGACGTGGTGGTGATTCGCCTGAATAGACCCGATGCATCTTTATTGACCCGCTTGAATTTGGGTATCTTGCCGGAATCAATCGCGCATGCGCCGCATCAGGCACATCAGACGATTGGCTGTGGTCAATACAAACTGCAATCGTGGGCGGAAAGTGAGCTGATGTTGAAGCGGGTGAGTGAAGGCGAAGGGCCTGCGTTGATCCGTTTTTCCGGTGTAAAAGATCCGGTCACCCGGATCTTGAAACTAAGCCGTGGTGAACTGGATTTTGTGCAAAATGATTTACCGCCGCATTTGCTCGGTTATATCAAAGAGCAGCATTTAACGATTCAAACACGGCCTTCGACGACGTTTTCCTATATTGGCCTGAATATGCAGGATGAAACCTTAAAGGGTGTGCGGGTACGCAGGGCATTGGCGCTGGGCTTGGATCGCGCGAAATTAAAAAAGGCTTTGTTTGCCGATTTGCCACAACTGGCTGAAACTGTTTTAACACCTTCGCATTGGGCATCATCCAAGTTGCCAGCGTTGGCCTTTGATTTGCTTGAGGCTGGCCGATTGTTGGATGCAGCTGGTTTTCCACGTGGTGCTGATGGTATTCGTTTTACAATCAATTATCGCACCAGTACAGACCCAACCCGTTTAAGATTGGCGACGGCCATTGCTGCCATGTGGCAGCAGTTGGGTGTGCAGGTATCGATTGAGTCGCTGGAGTGGGGTGGTTTTTATGCCCGCATCAAACGTGGTGATTTTCAGGTGTTTTCCTTGGCCTGGGTGGGTATTACCGATCCGGATATTTATCGCTGGATTTTGCACTCATCGATGTGGCCGCCAAAGGGAGCCAATCGCGGGCGTTATGCCAGCGATCAGATGGATGCCTGGCTCGATGATGCTGCAGCAGCAAATACGCAAGCTAAGCGTAAGGCATTGTATGCATTGATTGAGCAAAAAATGCAGCAGGATATGGTGTATATTCCGCTTTGGTATGATCCAGTCATTGCTGTTTCAGGCCCTCGTGTATCCGGTTTTAAGCTCAAACCGGATGGTAGCTTACTGGGTTTGATGAAGATTAAGCTGGTTGAATAGTCTCTCCAATCGAATTGTGGAATGATGCCTGGAACAAGATTGTTTTTCCTTTGTGTGTTGCGTGTCCTTTGGGCTGATTGTCTTTGATTTTATGATTCAAATTTTATGACCCAAGAACGCAGATGTAACGGGGTGACGCGGGCATGAACATTCGACATAATGCGCGATATAGATTTATGTGGTTTTTAAAACTGCAGCATGTGTGGGTTAGATAGCCTCACTTTCTCAATGAATCCAGGAGTTTACATGTCTGACCGTAACAGTTTTTTTAACGCGCCTTTGGCCGATAGCGCCGTTGAGCAGGCGATTGAAGCCGAGCTTGGTCGCCAGCAACATACACTTGAGCTGATCGCCAGTGAGAATATTGTCTCCAAAGCGGTCATGCAGGCACAAGGTTCGGTGATGACCAACAAGTATGCCGAAGGTTATCCCGGCCGCCGTTATTATGGTGGTTGTGAGCATGTCGATGCGGTGGAACGCCTGGCTCAGGATCGGGCGCGTGAACTCTTTGGTGTAAAACATGTTAATGTGCAGCCGCATTCCGGTTCACAAGCCAATATGGCGGTGTACATGGCTGCGATCAACACCGGTGATACGGTGATGGGCATGGATTTATCGCATGGCGGTCATTTGACCCATGGTTCTCCGGTCAATTTCTCCGGTCGTTTGTATGAAGTGGTGGCCTATGGTGTGCGTAAAGATGATGAGCTGATTGATTATGATGTGATGCAGAAAATGGCTGAAGTACAACGTCCGAAAATGATTATTGGTGGTGCATCGGCCTATGAACGCGGTATTGATTTTGCACGCATGCGTGAAATTGCCGATTCTGTTGGTGCGATTCTGATGGTCGATATGGCGCATTATGCCGGTTTGATTGCTGCAGGTGTCTATCCAAGTCCGGTGGGTCATGCCCATGTGATTACCACCACAACACACAAAACCCTGCGTGGTCCGCGCGGTGGCATGATTATGACGGATGACGATGATCTGGCTAAAAAGATCAATTCACGTATTTTCCCCGGTATTCAGGGTGGTCCGTTGATGCATGTGATTGCTGCCAAAGCAGTGGCTTTTGGTGAGGCGTTGGGTGATTTGTTCAAAGCCGATCAAAAACAGGTGATTGCCAATGCTCGTGCCATGGCAGCGACGTTAACGGCGGCTGGTTTCCGAGTGGTCTCCGGTGGTACCGATTGCCACATGTTTAGACTCGATGTGCGCCCTCAAGGCATTACGGGCAAGGTGGCGGAAGAAGCGCTGGAAGCAGCAGGTATTACAACCAATAAAAACACCATTCCATTCGATCCTGAATCACCATTTGTGACTTCTGGTATTCGTATCGGTGCATCGGTGATTACGGCGCGCGGCATGAAAGAAGCCGAAGCCAGCCAGATTGGCGAGATGATTATCAAGGTATTGCAAGCGCCGGCAGATGTATCTGTGCAGCAGGACGTAGCCAAACAAGTGCGTGCGCTGACCGATCTATTTCCGGTTTATGAGGAAGCATAAGACTGGCTGAGTTGGGTTGATAGATTTATTCACGATGATTTATTCATGATGGTTGATCTCTGATGTTTTGTCCATTCTGTGCCCATGATGATACCCGAGTGGTGGATTCGCGTGTGGTCGAAGATGGTACAGCGGTGCGTCGTCGGCGTGAATGCGAGGCCTGTGGCAAACGCTTTTCATCCTTCGAGCGGGCTGAACTACGTCTACCCTTGGTGATTAAAAAGGATGGCACACGGCAGTCGTTTGATATTGAAAAGATTCGTTCAGGCATGCAAAAAGCCTTGGAAAAACGGCCGGTTTCTGTTGAGCAGTTGAACAAAGGCTTGAACGATGTGCTGCGTGCGGTGCAGGAAAGTGGCAAGTCGGAAATTATAGCTGAGAGTCTGGGTGAATTTGTCATGGAGCAGTTGCGCAGTCTCGATGGTGTGGCTTATGTGCGTTTCGCTTCGGTGTATCGTGAATTTACCGATGTGGACGAATTTCTCTCGGCAGTAAAAACGGCGGTAGGGAAAAAAGAATAAGGTTTAGGAGTAAACAATGGCGATCAAAATTGCAGTATTACCGGGTGATGGTATTGGGCCTGAAATTGTTGCTGAGGCAATCAAGGTCTTACACGTATTGAATGGTACGTTCGGGCTCGGTGCGAGTTGGGAAGAGGGTACGATTGGCGGCATTGCTTATGATGTGGATGGTCACCCTTATCCGGAAAGCACACGCAAGTTAGCGCATGCTTCTGATGCAGTGTTGTTGGGCGCTGTCGGTGGGCCGAAGTGGGAAGCGCTGGATAAACCCTTGCGGCCTGAAGCTGGTTTGCTCGGTATTCGTGAAGACTTGGGTTTGTTCGCCAATTATCGGCCGACCAAGGTGCATGCGCAGTTGCTCGATGCATCGACTTTAAAACCGGAAGTCATTGATGGCGTGGATATTCTGGTGGTGCGTGAACTGGTCGGTGGTATTTATTTTGGTCAGCCACGCGGCATTGAAACGATTGATGGTGAACGACGCGGTTACAATACCATGGTGTATACGGAGAGCGAGATTCGTCGCATTGGTCGCACCGCATTCGAGGCGGCGCGGTTGCGTTCGAATCGTGTGTGCAGTGTTGAAAAAGCCAATGTGCTGGATGTGTCTGAATTGTGGCGCACGGTAATGATTGAATTGCACGCAGCCGAATTCTCTGATGTGGAATTATCGCACATGTATGTCGATAACGCTGCCATGCAGTTGATTCGCAATCCGCGTCAGTTTGATGTGATTGTCTGTGGTAATTTGTTTGGTGATATTTTATCCGATGAAGCATCCATGTTGACCGGTTCGATTGGCATGTTGCCATCGGCATCGCTGGGTGAAAAGTTTGCCATGTATGAGCCGATTCATGGTTCTGCACCGGATATTGCCGGACAAAACAAAGCCAATCCCTTGGCGACAATTTTGTCGCTGGCGATGATGTTACGTTTTTCACTCGATAGAAATGATTTGGCTGAAAAGCTGGAGCAGGCTGTAGAAAACACCCTCGATGCCGGTGTGCGTACTGTCGATTTGGCGTTTTCGGGCGAGGCCTCGGTGAGTTGCTCGGCCATGGGTGATGCGGTGTGTGCTGCACTTAAGGAACTGGGCTAATGAGTATGGGTGAGCGTTTTCTGGATAAAAAGGACGACGGATATCATGTTGCAGTGGTTGGCGCAACGGGAGCTGTGGGTCAAACTATGCTGGATATTCTGGCTGAACGTGAATTCCCGGTTGCCGAATTAACCCTGCTGGCTTCGAGCCGTAGCGCTGGCTCGGTGATTACGCATCAGGGTAAAGATTATGTGGTTCAAGATCTGGATGGTTTTGATCCGGCAGGTCTCGATATTGCATTGTTTTCTGCCGGTGGCGATACATCGAAGACGCACGCGCCGCGCTTTGCAGCAGCAGGCTGTTATGTGGTGGATAATTCCAGTGCATGGCGTATGGATCAGGATATCGCGCTGGTGGTGCCGGAAGTGAATCCGCAAGCATTGAATATGGCACGTGAAAATAAAATTATTGCCAATCCGAATTGCTCGACCATTCAGATGGTGGTGGCTTTAAAACCCTTGCATGATGCGATGCCGATTGAGCGGGTGGTGGTGTCTACCTATCAGGCAGTCAGTGGTGCAGGTGGCAAAGCCATGGATGAGCTGGCCAAGCAAACAGCTCAGTTGCTCAATGCGCAGAGTGTTGATGTGGATGTGTTTCCAGCCCGTATTGCGTTTAATGTGATTCCGCATATCGATGATTTTATGGCTGATGGATACACCAAAGAAGAACGCAAAATGATGGATGAAACAGTGAAAATCATGGGCTCGGATATTGCTGTGACGGCGACAACGGTGCGTGTGCCGGTATTTTATGGCCATTCCGAATCGGTGAATATCACCTTTAACGGTCCGATGAATGCTGAAAAAGCACGTGGGCTGTTGGCTGATTTTGATGGTATATGCGTGGTGGATGATCCATCGGCTGAAGATTATCCCATGCCAACAGAAGCTGCAGGCAGCGATCCTGTCTGGGTGGGACGCATTCGTGATGATCTATCGTGCCCCAATTCTTTGCATTTGTGGGTTGTTGCCGATAATGTACGTAAAGGTGCAGCTCTAAATGCTGTACAAATAGCGGAAATTTTAATTCGTTAGTGTTTCATTGCTTAGCTCAGGGGGCATTATGAGGGATAGGGATCAGGTGAGGAAGCAAATGCAGTGCGCTGGCGTTTGGCGTCATGCTGTGGTTGTTTGTTTTACTGCCTTGTTACTGTGTGCCCCCAGTGCTGTGCAGGCTGCATCGCTAGGAAAAATTGAAGTTGCCAGCCCGATTGGTAAACCACTTTATGCTGAAGTGCCGCTGCAGCTTAAAAGCAATGAACTGGCTTCGAAGGTGTTTATTGAAATTGCATCTGCCGGCGATTATAAAATATTTGAAGTGTATCGTGATCCTGTTCTGAATAATATTCGTGCCGATGTGGCCAGTGATGAGCGTGGTGTGCGTGTTAAGCTGACATCACGCATCGCGATGCAGAGCCCATTTTTTAATCTGGTATTAAAAATTCGTTATGGTCGTGTTTCACATTTTAAAAAATATGCCGTTTTTATCGATGCGGCCAAATCAATTCAACGTATTGCCGAGCAGCCTGCTGTGCCAGAGGTCAAGGCGATTGCACCGGTCAAGTCTTTAGCGACTGGAACTGGATTGGTTCAAGCTGGATCGGCTCAAACTGGGCCGGCTCAAACTGAAGCAATTCAAACCAAACCAGCCCGCACAGCAACGGCGGGCAAGGCTTTAATCAGTCAGCAGGATATGCAGGCGGCCGAAGCGCAGTTGAAGGCGCAACAGACCCAACCGGCAGTCTATCAAGGCTGGGCGCGCACTGAGAAATATGGGCCGATTGTACGTGGTGATACATTGTCTGTTGTAGCACGGCGTTTACGAATTGATCAGCGCTATAGCACCAGCCAGATTATGGTTGCGTTGTTTGAGAAGAACAAAAAAAGCTTTAACAAAAGCAATCTGAACTTGATTAAAGCCAATTCATTTTTACAAATCCCCAGTGCTGCCGAAGTTGAGAAATATAATAAATCAGAAGCCTTTCGCATCACCCGTGAGCACAGACAGGCATGGAAACAACAGCCGCGTTATGCTGTTGAGGCTGAAGAGCAGCGCCGTCGATACAGTCCCCGGGTCAGTATTGGTAAACAGGCTGATGCTCAGGTTGATGTCAAAACGAATCATCATCTTGCCGTTGCTCAGTTGGCAGCAGTCAAACCCGTGCCAGCAACGCAGGACTTGCTGAAACCGGAGCATGCAACACCGCCAGCAGCTGTTGCAAAAGTAGGTGCCGAGACTGTGCAAGCGGCTGGAAATAATGTCACAGCACAGCTTATAGTGCCGGAACTGAAAACATTGATGCAGAGGCAAGCTGAAACCAATCAACTGCTGGCTGCATTGCAGCAAAAAAATGAACAACTGCAACAGCAGTTGATTGCTAACAAAGATAGCGTGGATGCACTCAACGAAAAAGTTGATGAAGGTGCAACCGCAGCATCGAATGCCCGCATGGAAAAGTTGGAGCTGTTATTAACACGCTTGCAGGCAGAGCTGGAAAAACAGACGCAGAAGTCGCCCACAATCAAGACTGAAGCGCTGGATTGGGTGACCTGGTTATTGCTGAGTTTGTTAATTGTGATGCTCGGCGTGATTGCCATGCTTATGCGCAAAGAGCCAGCCCATCCAGCGTCAGTGGAGCAAAAGGCAGCATTGGATACATCGACTCAGCAGTCGCAAGTGATTGCCGAGTCAGACTCTGCTATGGGGCATTTGGAAGAAGCCGTTGAGCAGGAAGTAGATGCGATTGAAATCGATGAGCAGGAGGTTTCTCTGGCCAAGGCAACCGGCACATTTGATGCGATGGCGGCCTTTACCGATGAACTCAGCGATACCGATACGGCTGAGCTAGAACCTTTTGATGTGGATGCCAAACAAGAGCTGGATCCGAATGTGGATTATCTGTCTGAAGCCGATGTGTATATTCGTTACGGTATGGATGATGAGGCTTTGCAGCAACTGGATATGGCTTTGCGTTTGAATCCTGAACATGCTGAAGCACATATCAAAAAAGCTGAAGTGCTGCATGGCAAACAGGATAAACAGGCTTTTGCTGCTGCAGTTGCCGCAGCAACTGCGATACTTGGTGCAACAGGATTGGCTCAATATCAGGCCGCAGTTGAAGCTTTTGGTGGCGATGTTGATGTTCGCCCTGATGAATCTGAGCTGCCGATGGTTGAAGGTGTTGATACCGTAGCACCGGTCACGCTGGCCATTGATGATGCAGAAATCGATGCGCTCGATTTTGATCTGGCTGATTTGAATATGGATGTCGAAGATCCAGAGGCTGCAATAGGCAAGGCTACAGACATTGAAACCAATACCAGCTCAAGTAATACCGATAAAACTGAAGACTTCGCAGTCTCGGAAGAACTGGACTGGTTAAGTGATCCTGCTTTTGAGGCTCAAATAGAAACGGGCTTAGATGGCAGTGCTTCCGATCAGGTTGTGGATGATCAATCTGAAATCGAAACCATTGCGCTGGCTTCAAATTCGTTGGATACAGATAACAGGACGGATGATTCTGGCTTATTGAGTATGGGTGCGGCAACACAGCAGCTGGATTCATTGCTGGGTGAGTTCCCCGATGACGAACAAACGATTGAAGAGCCTGTTGCTTTTGTAACAACCGACGATCAATCTGATGTCGAGTTACATGGTTTGTTGTCTGAGTTTACCGAGCAGGATGATGTTGATGGCGGTTTATCTCATCTGGATGAAACCGCAGCGACTCAAAACAGTGTTGAAGATACATTCGAAGCCGGTGCAACACAGCATTTGGATAAGCTGCTGAATGAGTTTTCAGATGATGATGATCTGAGTTTTGCTGGCAGCGCAGATGATTTTGATCCGGCTGTAATTGATCAGGCTAGAGCCTCGGCTGATACTGATTCTACGGCAACCGGTTCGATGGATGTTGCGACTACGCATGTAGATGCCAATTATGGGGCAACACAAGAGCTGGATAGCTTGTTGGCGGAGTTTTCGGACGATGATGATGACGGCTTGTCCTTTATCGCATCCACTGATGATAGCGCTGCATTAAAAGATGCTGCTGATCTGGATCATGGTGCGACCCAGGAACTCAATACGTTACTGGGTGAGTTTTCTGGTGCCGATCAGACAAGTGAAATCGATCAGGGTGCAACACAAGTGTTGGGGCATCTGCTGGATGAGTTTAGCGATGACGATGAGGATGATAAGAAAAAAAGCTAAGCTAGCAGTCAGAGCCAATAAAATAGCCTCAAAGCTGCAGTCTTTGCGCTGTGATCTGAAATATGCATAAAATGTATCATACTCATGCGCTGTCCAGATTATTGCTGGCTGCTGCTTTGTTGCTTTTGGTCATCATGACGCAGTCAACAGCCTGGTATGTGTTGTTGATGGTTGCCTCGATATTCATGCTGCGCCTGCTTGATGGTCATTGGCTGACCAGTATTCGTTTATTGCGTCTGATGCGCTGGTTCTTGATTCCGATTTTACTATTGCATGCATTGTTATCTCCGGGTCAATTGTTATGGCCGGAACTGGTTGCCTTCATCACGAAAGAAGGTTTAATGCAGGGTTTGCGTTTGAGCTTGCATCTAGCCGCTGTTTTTTTTGTAGCCATGTTGATATTTCGATTGCTCAGGCGGGCTGAGTGGTTGTATTATATTTTATTGATACCATATATAGGTCAGCGTTTGGCGGTGTATGTCTGGATGATGCATTCGATGAAAATAAATATTATGTTATTGCTGGTCGATTTGCGTATGCAGTTTCGTTTACGCAAAGATTTGAAATGCTCTGCTTTGCTGTTGATGTCAGCATTTCAACAGACGCTGACCAATGCAGGCGATCATGCCGCTGTGTTATGGTTGCGTTGGCCGGATGCTTTGGCTCCCCCCCTGGTAGATGAAACAGGCCGTAGTTCTGTGCAGTATTATTTGATGTCTGTATTGCTGGTGTTGCTGGCTTGGGGGTTATTTGTACAAGTTTTCTTATGAATCGATGGCAAGCCAGAGACAATTGAATAAGAAAGATCAGGATAAGATGGATCAGGATAAGATGGATCAGGATAAGAAGGGCCAGAATATGAAAAATCAGGACATACAACGTATTGCCATGGTGCTGGAGTTTGATGGTCAGACTTTTCATGGTTGGCAGCAGCAGAATAATGCGATCTCGGTGCAAGAGACTTTGCAGAATGCGTTGCAGCGCATAGAAGGAGGCTTCGTATCTGCTACGGCTGCAGGTCGTACCGATGCAGGTGTGCATGCTGAAGCGATGTTGGTGCATGCTGATATTAGTCTAGAGCGCTGGCAGCGCTCGCATCTGGCTTATGTGCATGGCTGTAACAGCTTTTTACCTGATCAGGTTCGGGTGGTGGGGGTGCGAGCGGTGCAGGCTGATTTTCATGCCCGCTTTGATTGTCGGGCTAGATCTTACCGTTATCAAATTTGGAACCGTAATACCGCATCAGCCTTGCAGCGCTGGCAACATTGGTGGATGCCGAGAGCGCTGGACATTGAGGTTATGCGCGAGGCCGCACTGCATTGTATAGGTAAACAGGATTTTAGCGCCTTGCGCGCAGCTGGTTGTCAGGCCACGAGTGCAATGCGTTGCATTCATACCGTATCGGTCACACAGCATGCCCATTGTATTTCAATTGATGTTGCAGCGGATGCATTTTTATATCATATGGTACGTAACCTGGTGGGTAACCTGGTAGATGTTGGTCGCGGTAAATCGAATCCAGATGCCTTTGCGCGTTTACTGGCGGGTAAAGACAGAAGCCTTGGCGCGGCCACTGCGCCTGCACATGGTCTGTATTTTATGGATGCCCTTTATGATGATTTTAGTAGCCGTTCATTGATCGCTTCGATTGAATGAAACGGGTGTCCTTCTTAGCCCGGGTTAGTTGTTGATGGCTTGTATCACGGCCTCTTTTAATTTTTCCATATTGATCGGTTTATTTAACAGTGTGACATTATGGTCGATGACCTGTTGCAGCTGATGATCCTCAGCAAAGGCTGAAATCATGATGATCGGCAGCGTGGCATCGCGTTCCCGAATGTGTTCAATCAGTTTTAAGCCGTCCATGACAGGCATTTTGTAATCGCTGATAATGAGATCAAAATGGCTGTCTTTCTGTTGAAAGAGCTCGAGGGCTATTTTGCCGTTTTCAGCAGTTTCAGATGTAATATTAATATGTGACAACATGGCCTGATGAATCTTAAGGATGTCAGCTACATCATCGACAATGAGGGCATGATGATGGCGATCCAGACATTCTACTGCTGTTGTCGAGGCACTTTTTTCAACAGTTGTTTGATCATCTTGCTGTGAAGTATCAGCAATATAAGGTGGTAAATGAATACTGAATCTGGTTTTTTTCTCGCAGCTGGATTGAACTTCAATGCAACCATGATTGCGCTTGATAATGTGTTGAACCATGGTCAAACCCAGACCTGAACCACCCTGACTGCTTTTGGATGTCCAGAAGGGTTTAAAAATAGTGTCGATGTTTTCGGCTGCAATGCCAATGCCATTGTCGGTGACTTGAATACACAAACAGGGGTGGCCAGGTTTGGCTAACTGGTGTTGGTAATCATTGTAAATACGAACCTTGATATGGCCGCTATGGGTAATGGCCTGGGTGGAGTTGTTGATGAGGTTTAAGAGCATTTGCTCGATTTCAGTAACACTGATGGCAACATCATGCAGGGAGTCATCAATGGCTGATATGAGCTGGATATGCTGAGGCAACTGCAAACGAGCCAGGCCAATGATATGTTCCAATGGTTTATGTAAGGCATGTCCCTCGGTGTAATGGGGCATAAGCTCGGTATCTGTGTTTTTACCCAAGGTGAGCAAATGACTGATCAGTTCAGCGCCTCTGTCACCGGCGGTAATGATGGCTTCAAGCTGTTGCTTTTCGGATTCGTTGGTACTGTTCATTTGGATGACTTCGGCATAACCGATCATGTTGGTCAGGACATTGCGAAAATCATGCACAATGCCAGCCACCAGTGTGGACATATAGGCATGCCGATGCACCGATTCGAGCTCCTCCTGCATGGTTTCCCGCAAGGTAATATCATAGACAAAACAAACACCGATCGAACGCTTGCGCCAGCGCATGGAGATGGCTGTCATCATTAGCTTGAGAATATTACCTTTGTTATCCTGGGCGCGAATATAGATGCTTTGGGCATTGTGTTGCTCGTTGTTTGTCGGATTGAAAACAGAGCGGCAGAAAAGTAGTAGCTCCTGACGGTCTTCAGGCAGAGTGAGTGTATCAACATGCGCTCCAAGCAGATCATCGGAGTCGTATTGAAACAGATTACGCATGGCTGTGTTGCTATACATGATTTTCGCTTTTTGCTCTGTATCGAGTTGAAAAGTGAATACTGGCAACGGCCCTTTATCCATCAAATGAAATGAGCTTTCCTCTGCTTCTCTTTGCCTTTTCAGAGCATCTTCTGCCTTTTTTCCAACCAGAGCGATGTATAACGGAATGATTAATAAAGCAGTAATTTGCCAGCTAAGCAGGGTGTAATCGATGGCGATTGAGGTATAAAAGTTGGCATATACACACATCGATAGAAGGGTGGTCAGGCTGCAGGTTTGGGAATAGCGCATCATGGCGTTGCCGAAACGAAAACTATTGCCCAAAATAATGACCAGTAAAAGAAAATAAAGGCCGCTGCTCTGTCCACCATCAATGAGCATGCTGAAACTGACAACAAGGGTATCGAGCAGAGGGAAAAGCAGTATGCGATAGGGTGATAAAGGCATGCGGCGTATGGCGGGGATCGAGAACAAGGTGATTAGGAAATATATTGCCGAAACAGACAACAATAGGTTTTGATAATAGGCAAAATTTTCCGCATGTAAAAAGAGATAGAGAATGCCGGTCGAGGCAAAAGCGAGGCGTGCATAAGCCTGTTCGATTTGTGTTTTTGATAAGAATTGATCATTGATCTGACCATGTTTTAACAACCAGTTTTCAATGATGTATTGACTTAACAAGGTATTTTCACCTTTTTATTCGTCGTCAATGACTGGGTTAAAATCATCCTGATCATGGCTAATACGCTAACCTGAACGATTCACGAATACCACATCGAAGCTCTTTGTGTAAGCCCAAATGAAAGTGTCCGCTTTATGCTTTGGCGAAGCCATGGCTTATGTTGCCAACATTTCTTCAGCACGCGCAAGATCGGCTGGTGTATCGACACCGATGCAGTGGAAATCACCAACGCTTACAGCAATGGCATAATTATGATGCAACACGCGCAATTGCTCCAGTTGTTCGGTTTGTTCGCTTTCACATGGCTCGAGCGAAGGATACAAGAGCAGAAACTCTTTGCGGTAGGCGTAGAGGCCGACATGTTGTAGCGCTATGGACTGACCTGTGCGCGGATAAGGGATGGCGGCGCGGCTGAAATACATGGCGCGCCCCTTGGCATTGCACACCACCTTAACCACATTGGCATCGTGCAAATCAGATGCCGAACGGATGGGGTGTGCCAGAGTGGCCATCGGCAGATAGGCATCGGATTGAAATGGCTTGATCACAGCGCGAATGGCGGCAGGATCAATGAGAGGCTCATCACCTTGCACATTGATCACCACATCACAATCACTATCGGCAAGAGCTTCAGCCAATCGATCACTGCCACTTGGATGATCTGAGCGGGTCATGCAGGCCGTCACGCCTGCCTGGCGCGCGACTTCGGCAATGCGCTCATCATCTGTAGCAACAAATACAGCCCCGACATCAGCCGCCAAGGCTTTTTCGATGACGTGCGAAAGCATTGGCTTGCCGGCCAATAGCGCCAGCGGTTTACCGGGGAAACGGGTTGAGTCCATGCGAGCGGGAATACCAATGGCGATTTTCATAATTGGGAACCACAGATGAACGCAGATGAATGCAGATGGAAACAACGACATCTCCAGTTTAAAGACTTTATATCTGTGTTCATCCGTGTGTGTCTGTGGCTAATATGCATATTAAAAGCCCTCGATTTCATTCCAGCTGGCGGTGGCTGTACCCACTTTTCCAACCACCACACCGGCGGCACGGTTGGCGATCTTGGCGGCACTCAATGCATCATCACCACGCGCCAGACAGGCAGTGAATACGGCAATGACAGTATCGCCGGCACCGGTTACATCAAAAATATCACGTGCGGCGGTGGGGATATGATGACTCTCTTTGCCATCATAGAGTGTCATACCGCGTTCGGAGCGGGTCAGTAACACATAGTTCAAATCGAGCTGTTGATGTAATGCGCGGGCGATGCCTTCGGCATGTGCATCATCATTGATGGCCTCCATGCCAGCCATGGCAGCACCTTCGGATAAATTCGGGGTGATCACCGTAGCGCCCCGATAGGCATCGGTATGCTCCGGCTTGGGGTCGACTGCAATAATGCTGCCTTGCAGACGCTCAATCAGTTGCTTGATGAAATCATTGCTTAATACACCTTTGCCATAATCCGATAAAATAACAGCAGCGGCTGTGGGTAATAATTCATCCAGACTATTGATCAAATGCTGCTGGCTGGCTGGTTGGGCAGTCTGTGTCCATTCGCGATCATAACGTACAACCTGCTGATGGCGGGCAATAATGCGGGTTTTGATGGCGGTGGGGCGATCATTGGTTTTGGTCAATACACCACGATTATCCGAGTTTAATTCAGCCAATCGTTTTTTCACCCATTCACCGGGTTCATCATCACCCACCAAGCCCAACATCGCCGATGATGTATCGAGCGCGTGCAAATTGCGCACCACATTTGCTGAACCACCGAGTCTGCGATCAATCTCATGAACCGAAACCACGGGCACCGGTGCTTCGGGAGAAATGCGGGTCACATCGCCCCAGATGAATTCATCCACAATTATGTCACCAATGACAAGAATCAAAATAATACTCCTATGAGAACGAGATTAGCGATTCTGCAAACTTTTCAGGCTCTGGTCTATGACACGTTGCTGTTGCTCTTCAATGTCTGGCCACAAAGGCAGCCTGACTATGCAATCAGATAATTGCTCGGTGTTGGCAAGTTTACCGGATGTGCGGCAATGAGATAAACCTGCCGGAGCCAAGTGTAATGGTACATAATGAAATACGCTTAAAATATTGTGTGCTTTCATGGTGCTGATAAAAGCGGCGCGTTCTGTTTGACTATTCAGCAGTAAATAATACATATGGGCATTGTGCTGGCAGTCGGAGGGGATGATGGGACGACGTAAAATACCTTTACCTTCCAATGTTTCAAATGCTTTGTGGTAGGTGTGCCAGATATTTAACCGGCGTTCGGTAATGGCATCGGCATGCTGCAATTGCGCCCATAAAAAAGCTGCAATCAATTCACCGGGCAGAAAGGATGAACCGATATCCACCCAAGTATATTTATCCACTTCACCACGAAAAAAACTGCTGCGGTTGGTACCTTTTTCCCACAGGATTTCAGCCCGTTCGGCAAAACGCCCGTCATTAATCAGCAGTGCGCCACCTTCACCGGAAATGACATTTTTGGTCTCATGGAAACTGAATGCAGCCAAATGCCCGATGCCGCCGAGTGCTTTGCCTTGATAGGTGGACATCACACCTTGCGCAGCATCCTCGATCACAAACAAGTCATATTGATCGGCCAGCTCCATGATGCGATCCATGGCGCAGCTCACACCGGCGTAATGTACTACGACAATGGCTTTGGTTTTATCCGTAATGGCTGCTTCGATCAGCTTTTCATCCATGTTCAGTGTGTCGGCACGAATATCGATAAATACAGGTGTTGCACCACGCAATACAAAGGCATTGGCGGTGGAAACAAAGGTATAAGATGGCATGATCACTTCATCGCCGGCTTGAAGGTCAATCAGCAGTGCTGCCATTTCCAGAGCTGCTGTGCAGGAATGGGTCAATAAAGCTTTTGTACAGCCTGTCTTTTCTTCTAACCAACTTTGGCAGCGTTGTGTGAACGGGCCATTGCCAGCCAATTGGCCACGTTGGTGCGCCTCGAGCATATAGGTGGTTTCATTACCGCTCATATACGGTTTATTGAACGGAATAAATGATTCGCTGGATGTCATGGTAATGCTTTCTCCTGCCAATAGAGATACACATAGCTGCCACGTAAATGCCATTTCTTAACCAGCCGTCCGAATGCTGGTGTTTCAACTTCGGCTAGAATATAGACATTGTTTTCCTGACCATCATACCAGTGAATGGGTTTTCGTTGTTGCCGCCAGACATCGATATAAGCTGCGATAGCAAGCCCTGAAGCAACATCATTCTGGGTGCGTAACGGTGCGTTTTCAGTTAACTGCATGATCTCAGTAGATACGATTTTGACATCGCGTTCTGGCCGCCAGTCTTTGATATAAGGTAGAATGGCTAGGCTGTAAGGTATTTTCAGCAGAACGACGAGCGCAATCAGCATGATGCTTTGACGTAGATGTTGTGGATTCAATTGTAACATGAAGCCTGTAAGTAGCAGGGCAACCAGCCCATAGAGTGGCACAAGATAACGCGGTGTCGCACCGGCGGAAATCCAGAAGGGTAAAAAGCAGGCGATCAGTAACAAAGCCAGAATAGTCAGTTTTTGATCCAAGATAAAACGATGTTTCTTGCGCAGCCATAACCAAACTAAAACGAGAGAGACAGGCAAAGCACGAAACAGAAATATAAGCGGGAAGCTAATCCAGTGTTTTAGATAATCAAAAATACTATAACCGGTGAAATTACGCAGCACATCATTGATACTCGTTGTGGCTGTATTGGCTCCGCTGGGCACAACAAAGCTTTGCCAAAGAACAGGAACAGAGAGCGCCAACAAGCCGGATGGAATAAACCAGAATTTCTTCAATAAAGACCACCGCTTAAGCTGCCATAATAAGATAAAACCTGAAATACCAAACAGTACATAAGCGGTGATGTTTTTGGTTAAAAATGCTAGTGATATAAAAAATAGGGAGAGCAAAAACCATGTGAACCGTTCATCTTCAATCGCACGCCACAACGATGTGATGGCTGCAAAGATAAAGAAGCCAAATGTCGCATCGACATAACCCAGCCAGCCATACCAAAAGGCAACTTCGCCCATGGATAAATAAACCAGAGCAGCTAACCAGCCCACATGAGCATGTTTAGACCCATACAGCCAGCGTGCAGTCATTGCCGCACAGGTAGCCCCCAGCCATGTTGCCATGACAGAGGTGAATCGCACTGCGAGATCCACATGTTCCCAGCCGATCAAGCTGCTGATCGCGATGACTGGCCAATGCCATAACACCGAGTGAGGCCAGATCATGCCGAATATAGAGGAGTGCAACCAGTCATCACGTACGAACATTTCGTAGGACTTCAAGGCCATCAAACCTTCTTCACCGACATATTGCATCACAGGCAGGGGTAGTAACATGAATAGGGCTGCGATGCAGGTCAACGTTTTTAGTGTAGGCTTCATGCCTAGTTGGTTGAGTTTTTGTAGCATTTACTGCTGCCAACGATGGAATGAATATTGTGGGTTTCTGAACTTGAAACCGAGCCGGGCATGCAGATTCAGCGAAGGAATATTATTGGTAGAAACCAGTGTTTCCGCATAACGCAAGCCACTCTCCTGCATGCGTTGCAGTGAACCCAACCATAGATAATCTCCTAGACCGGCACGAATATACTTTTTTGAAAATCCGGCAATGATCAGATGGTTTTCTTTTCGAGCCATGAAACCGGCAGCTTCCCCATTGACTTCAACAATGTCGAAAATTACGTTTTTGTTATGTAGCAGGTCGCATACCCATAACTCGAAACGTCGGTTGGCAGTATTTTCTGGGCACTGAAAATCCTCATGAAAGCGATCGTTGCTGAAGGATTCTTTAGCTATTGCGGAAACTACTTTTATAGCTGTATCTTGTCTGTGCTCCAGTGTTAAAAAACTAATGCTTTTGTGTTTGAAACGCGCGGGGATAAATTGCAATGGGTTGTCGTCAAAGGCTTGCATCTTTCGGCTTTTATTGAATTGAATGACAGGGCAGACGGTCCCTTCCACTAGATAAAAGCCGCACTGCTGCAGGCTGTGTGCCAAGTTTAAATGCGCCTTTGGGAGTCTGGCGAAAATAAAGAATTTTTTAAATTCCTGTTGCAAGCAAGCGAGTGCGTTCGCAAGTGTCTGTTGATCCAGCTTCGTCAGAGATGTTTCATCCAGGCTGAAAGATTTTATGCCGAGATTTCTTTCTTCCCACGGTGTCTCATTGAACACCTTGAAGTTCATATTATTCATGCGTAAATGTTGTTGCATTGATAATGTATAATGGTCTTTTTTTACTTTCATCAAAGGTTTTGCTCAAATAGATGCCGATAATGCCCAAATTAGCAATGATCACCCCGCCAAGGAAATAGACTGAAACAATTAAACTGCTCCAGCCCATGATAGGTACATTAAAAAAAGTTGCATAGATTAATAAACCACTACCAAAAAATAAAGCTAAGGCGGCTATACTGAAACCAAGACGGATGGAAAGCCTTAGCGGTTTATCTGAGTAAGCGATAATCGTATCGGTGGCAAGCTCTAATAGTTTGCCTAATGTGTAAGATGTTTCGCCGGAGCTGCGTTGGGCATGATTGACATCAATGGTCGTTGTAGGAAAGCCCATCCACTCGATCATGCCGGGAAAGAAACGTAGATTTTCACGGATGTTTTTGCAATTGTTTGCTACTTTGCGCGAAATAATGCGAAAGTTGCCAACTTTTGGGTCGTAATTCATATCCGTTAAATAATTAAATAGCTTGAAGAATAAATGTGAAGATAATCGTTTTCTGGTGTTGTCTTGTCTGTTTTTGCGACGACCAAGCACGACTTCGAAGCCTTCCAATGCTTTGTGATACAAGTTGGGGATTTCTTCCGGTCTATCCTGGAGATCACAATCCATGACGATGACCCAATCCCCAGAACAATAATCCAGGCCAGCAGTGATGCCGTAGTGTTGGCCAAAATTACGGGAAAACTGGATGCCTTTAAAGCGAGGGTCTGATTTAGCAATGTCACAAATGATTTCCCATGAGTCATCGCCGCCGCAATCTTCGATTAGAATACATTCAAAGTCTGTAGTGATGGTTTCAAGCGCAGAAACAAGGCGATTGCTTAGCTCAGCCAGGCAGTCGGCGGCTTTATAGACGGGGATAACAACAGAAAGATGCGGCATGAGGGAAGATTAACAGAAGTTACTGCGACTGGAAGTCGAAACAGTTGGATTGTTTTTTATTTCGACAATCAAAGGTGTTGCGCAGGCTGGCGGAATATACTTTAGTAGTTTGACCAAGCCTGTCGCTAGCAACACTGAAGCCAACGATGCTGCAAGACCTTTATGCCGTTGTTTAAATAAAGGATCGTCACCGATACGTTTAAAGGCAAGGTATAATAATTCCCTTTTGAATGTGTAACTTAGTTTCTCTGAGATGCAAAATGATTTTATTTCACGCAGCGTAATGAAATTCAGTGAGTTCCAAATGCCAAGGTCACAGTCTTTGGGTAGAAAAATACGTTTGCTGAAAGTTGGAAAATGTCGAAATACCAAGGTGCCATAATGGGGTTCATAGGGAATAGTGTAATTGGGGCATGAATGCAGCATTTTGCCATCAGGTGTTAATACGGAAGCCATTTTGTTCAGTGCCAGTCGCCACTCGGGGATATGCTCAATAACATAGTTGCTGAAGATAAGGTCAAAGCTTCCGTGTTGAATCGTGTTTAATTGCTCTGCGGGTTCTGATATTACGTGTAGCTCTAAGTCGGAAAAATGCTTGAGCAAGGCATTCTTTACGCTTTCAAAAATATCAAAGCCACCCAGCGCCGGTTCCAGTGCGATAATATTATAGCCTTGCTGTTTGAGAAATAGCGAAGTCAAACAAAGCCCAGCTCCCACCTCGAGTATACGCTGCCCTGTATCCAAATCTGCTAGAATTAAATCCAGCGTGACCAGGCTTTCATTGGAAAATGTATCAAATAAGGCTTGGATCTCTGCCTTAGGGTGTCCGTGTTCGAGAGCAATTTGGCTTGTTAACGTTTGAAATGGAATGAGTGCTAGAAAAGATTGTAGTGATTCTTTTAGTGCAGCCTGTTCTTTGTTGGTTAAAATGTCAGTTACCTCGAGGATGATGGCCAAAGCTTAGCATGCTCATGCAGGTAATGACAAAAAAGCGAAGCGGCATGCATTTAACCTGAGTTATTCATCAGGGTTTTTGAGGGCGTGTAAAAAAGCTTCGCCGTAGCGGCTTAGTTTTACTGCACCGATGCCTGAGATATCCAGCATCTGTGCATGGGTGGTGGGCTTGATGATGGCCATTTCGTTCAGGGTTTTATCGGGGAAGATAACGTAAGGCGGTACATTCTGTTCTGTGGCCAGTTTGCGGCGTAAGGTGCGCAATTGTTCGAAAATATATTGATCTTCCTGGCTCAAGTCTTGGGCTGATTGTTGCGCGCTAGCGCCGTATGTTGATGATCTTTTTCGTTGTTGTTTCGAAGTTTTACGTAACTTTCTTAACATGACTGTTTGCGGTATTTTGCTGCGTTTGAGTAAGGGCCATGATTTTTCTGTGAGTTTTAAAACACCATAACCTTCGCTGTCGCTGGCAAGCAGGCCGTGGGCAACCAATTGTCGAAAAATGCCACGCCATTCGGCATTGCTGTGTTCAGATCCGATGTTGAAGGTGGAGAGTTGATCGTGGCCATTGCGGCTGATGCGCTCATCAGTTTTTCCGAGCAGGATATCGATAATATATTGGCTGCCAAAGCGTTCGCCGCTGCGGTAGATGCAGGATAAGGCTTTTTGTGTGGCGATGGTGGCATCCCAGGTTTCGGGGGGATTGATGCAGTTGTCACAGTTACCGCAGGGCTGGTTTAATGTTTCTCCAAAATAAGCCAAAATGGCCTGTCGTCTGCAACTGGTGAGTTCACATAGCCCCAGCATGGCATCGGTTTTTTGTAACATCATGCGTTTGAACAATTCATTGGCATCACTGTTTTGTGTGAACAGGCGCAGATTGATCACATCTTTCAGGCCATAACTCATCCAGGCATTGGAGGGCAGCCCATCACGGCCAGCTCGCCCGGTTTCCTGATAATAGGATTCGATGTTTTTGGGTAAGTTCAGATGAGCGACAAATCGCACATCGGGTTTATCGATGCCCATGCCAAACGCGATGGTGGCGACAATAATAATCCCATCTTCACGCAGGAAACGCTGCTGGTTTTCCTGACGAAGCTGTTGCTTCAAACCGGCATGATAGGGTAGCGCGGTGCGGCCTTTTTTTTGCAGCCATTCCGCTGTCGCTTCGACATTTTTGCGGCTTAAGCAATAAACAATACCGGCATCATGGGGGTGGTTGGACTGAAGAAACTGCCACAGCGCATCGCGGCCATTGCCTGCTTCATGAATGGCATAATGAATATTGGGGCGGTCGAAGCTGTTGATGAACACATGGGCTTGCTGCAGTGCGAGTTGCTCAATGATTTCATCGCGGGTGCGTTGGTCGGCGGTGGCTGTGAGGGCAATGCGCGGCACTGCGGGGTAGCGTTCATGCAATAGAGATAACTGCTGGTATTCTTTGCGGAAATCGTGTCCCCATTGTGCCACACAATGGGCTTCATCAATGGCAAACAGAGATATCTGGCATTGGTCGAGCATGCTTAACATCTGGCCATTGAGTAAGCGTTCGGGTGCGACATAAAGGAGATCGAGTTTGCCGGCCAATAATTCGCTTTCAATGGCACGTTGCTCAGCCGCAGTGAGTGTGGAATTTAAAAAAGCAGCCTGGATGCCGAGCTGTTGCAAGCTATCGACTTGATCCTGCATCAGCGCAATCAGAGGTGAAACAACAATGGCTGTGCCGGGGCGCAGTAGCGCAGGTATTTGATAACAGATGGATTTACCACCACCAGTTGGCATCAGCGTCAGTACATCTTGCCCCTGACTGACTGCATCGATGATATCAGCTTGATGATGGCGGAAATCATCATATCCAAAGCTCGATTTCAAGATGTGGCGGGCGCGCTGCATGGTGGTTGGCATGCAGCGCAGTATTCATGAATGCGACAAGTCTGTCATAGGTTGTTGCCAGAGTTGTTTTTATGATGGTGAAAAATCTTGATTTATACCCCTTGAAGTGCATGAACATGGTGTATATATAATTATTGTCGGTAATCATGGGATGGGGCCTGTTGCCCCGTTCATGTCTGAGCCTGTTGGAGATCTGGAGGCAGTGATGACACACAGTGAAGTACATAAACAACGCAATGCTTTGCATACGATGATAATTTTTGTCGCGATGTTCGCTCTCATCCTTGTATTGGGCTATAGCCTGTTCGGGTTGGCTCTGACGATGATCATGCTGGTGTTTTCTGCGGTGTTATTGATGCTGTTACCGCAGGCACCAGCATGGTTGAGCTTGCGTTTACATCGGGCGCAAGCGCTTAGCTACCGTCAGGCTCCAGCATTGTATGATCAGCTTGCTTATTTGAGTCGACGTGCCGGATTAGCGCATCTGCCTGAGTTGTATCTGATTCCATCTGAAAGACTCAATGCTTTTGCCATGCAGGAGCGGGGTAAACCCTTGATTGCATTAACTTCTGGTATGCTCGATAGTATGACTCGGCGTGAGCTGGCAGCTGTCATGGGGCACGAAATAGGCCATATTCGTAATGCTGATCTCTATGTCATGATGCTGGCTGGTTTCTTTCACCGGATCACCACGATGTTATCCTATGCCGGCATGATATTGATTGTGATTCTGCTGCCTTTAGGACTGCTTGTTGATGGGAGCTTGCCTGTCGGGACTCTGTTTCTGCTGCTGTTGGCTCCATCGTTATCGACATTATTGCAGCTGGCATTATCGCGGACACGTGAATTTGATGCCGATGTCGAGGCATCCAGCCTGACTGGTGACCCTCTGGCTCTGGCCAGTGCCTTGCAGCGTATTGAATATTTCTCTCAGCCCTGGTGGCGGCAGTTGTTGCCGGGTTGTCGGTACGATGCTACATCGTGGTGGCGGACGCATCCGGCTACAGACGAACGCATTGAACGCTTGCAACAGATGGCACAGGATTACAGGCTGGATGAGCATAACAATCATGCTGATGCTTTTGGGATGCGGGGTTGCAGTTTAAGGCATCCTGGGTTTATGCAATCTGTATTCATGGGGAATGATATGATGAAAGCCAGTTGGACTATGTCGCGTCATGCCGCTGCCAGGCTATGGCGATGAGAATGGAGGCAGCGCGAGCTCCATGTATCGGTCTGGCGCTCGGTAGTGGTTCGGCGCGCGGTTGGTCGCATATTGGTGTGATTCGTGCTTTGGCTGATCTGGGTATTGAACCGGATATTGTGTGTGGCAGCTCCATTGGCGCATTGGTCGGGGCTTCTCTGGCCTGTGGGCGCATTGATGCGCTGGAGCATTGGCTGGGTACATTGAGCGTGCGGGATATGATCAAGTTGCTGGATGTATCTTTACTCGGTGGTGGTCTGATTCAGGGCAATAAACTGGCTCAGGCCTGTTGCGCCTTTGTTGAAGATGTCGACATTGAAACACTGGCGTTGCGTTTTGGTGCGGTAGCGACGGATTTGCAGGCCGGGCGTGAAGAGTGGTTTCGTCAGGGGCGGTTGCTCGATGCTGTGCGTGCATCGATGGCCTTGCCGGGTCTGTTTCCACCGTTTGCATATCAGGGGCGTTGGCTGGTCGATGGTGGTCTGGTGAATCCGGTGCCGATATCAATGTGCAGGGCTATGGGGGCGGAGATTGTGATTGCCGTTAATCTGAACAATGGGTTGATCGGCAACAGCGTGCGTGCGGAAAGTCGGGAAACGAGGCTGACGCTGGGCTTGCTGGAAAATGAATTGATCCAGAAGCTGGTGCATGCACTCGAGCCGGTGAAAGAGCGTGTTGAGTCGATATTGCCGCTAAACAAGGCGGCAGAAGACGCAGTGCCGGGGATGTTTGAAAGCATGACGGGTGCAATTGATATTATGCAGGATCGGATCACCAAAAGCCGTTTGGCCGGTGATCCACCGGATATATTGATCAGTCCGCTGCTGGCGCATATGGGCTTGCTGGAATTTGATCGCTCATCGGAGGCAATTGCTGAAGGGGAGCAGGCGGTGAAACGGGCATTCGATGCAGGCGCATTGAATCGTCTGAGTGAGAGGGCGTTGCGTCCAAGTGATTGCAATGCTGCGGATGGATAAAATAATGCAGCAACCCCTAGGAGTCTGTCGGACTTAGGGTGATCGTAGCGAGCAGGTGGGGAAGTGAGTCAAAAACAGCATGATTTTGAGAATCATAGTGGCAACTATGTGACGATAAATCAGGATATTTTAGGCCACTTACCCTGCCGCGCAGT
>JAUZQK010000098.1 GCA_030951025.1 Mariprofundus sp.
CTCATCGTTGAAGCACTGCACATGCTTAATTACAAAACGGTTCAGGCCGCCGATGGCAATGAAGCATTGCGTTTGTTTGATCAACATCAACAGGATATCAAATTGGCGGTGCTGGATATGGTCATGCCCTGCATGTCCGGCAGGGAAGCTGCCCGCCGCATGCGCATGAGCACACCGGATCTACCGATCATTTTCTCTACCGGGCATGATAAACAGGATGCCATGCAGGAAATCCATGCTTTTGATCATTGTACCCTGCACCAAAAGCCCTTTAAAGTTACACATCTATCGCAAGACATCCTCAAGCTGCTCGGCTAAGACTTTGAGCAGACATCCATTCAACCGATAGTATAAACAGCCGAGGAGCCTGTCGGACTTAGGGTGATCGTAGCGAGCAGGTGGAGAAGTGAGTCAAAAACAGCATGATTTTGAGAATCATAGTGGCAACTATGTGACGATAAATCAGGATATTTTAGGCCACTTACCCTGCCGCGCAGTAGATTTCTCATAAGTCCGACAGACTCCTAGCACACATCAAACAAAGCAGTCGCGTCCGGCATCAATGTTGATTACCATAGGCCGTCTATGGAATAGGGGATTAGCCGCATGCCAGACAAACGCTCAATAGATAACGACAATCAAGAGACTGCTGGTTTTCAGCATGAAGAAAATGTATTTAAAAATGCTTCCGATGCAGATCATGATTTTGATCACCTGCAAGAGCATTTCAATGACCTCGAAAACCCATCCGGCTCAGTCAATGAAAATGTCACCGCACCTGAATCACACGAAGAAGCCGGTGATGCTTTTAATGATTTGGCCAATGCCTTTGCGGCTGACGACACAGCCTCAACAACAGCATCAAAGGAAGATGATATTTTTGTTGCTCGTCTGGAGGAGTCTTTACCCGAACTTGAGCCAAGCGCATCCAAAGCGCAAAGCATGGCCGATGCCTTAGATATCTCCTTTTTGGATGAGGCCGACAAAACTCAAGCCACTACCGATGCCAAAACAGCAGATGAATTTGATCTCTCTCATCTGCATGACAATAGCATACCTTCACCAGATATAGCGCCAGCCCAAGCCCTGGATAAACCTGAGTCCGAACTGGATTCCAATGCCCTGTTTGAAAATGAAGCACCAGTTTATGCTGATTTATCCAGTGAAGATCCTGATGAACAGCGCTCTGGCAGTCAGACCATTGCATTCGCAATGGCACTGCTGCTGATTATTGCCGCTGGAATATACTGGTACACATCCGGTAGTAAGCAACAACAGGCTACAAACACCCAACGCACTAGCCTTCAAAACAACGTGGCTCAAGTAACCGAACCAACAAGCGATCAAGCATCTCCAGCACCAACAACGGCGGTGTCAAAACAGCCGGTGTTGAAGAAAATGGTTCACGCATCTCACCAAGCTAGCGCAAACAACACTGCAACAACAAGCCCAACCAAAAAAATGACCTCGACTGCAAACTTAAGCACCAATCACGCAGCCAAACAGATCAGCGACACACTACCCAAGAAAATACCCCAACAACCAGCACCTATGCAATTGCTGGTGGTAAACCCTTTAACGCTTGAACCATCATCAAATACACAACCATCTGAACAGTCGAAAGCAACACAATTGCTCGTTGTTCAGCCTTTAACACTATCGCAAGATAGTGCCACACCAGCAGCAGACCTCGCACCTGTCCAAATCACCCAACAAGCAACAGTCGCACATCTCGCCATGATTCAACCCACAACACCCATACAATCAGATAAGCCTGTTAAAAACACGTTTGATAAGCACTGGGTTGTGCTTGCGCCCGTAACATCCAATACAACAGCCAGACAATACATAGCTCGTTTTAAAGCCCAGCATCTCGATAGCAAAATCATCCAGGTACAAAACAATGGGGAAATTCGTCATTTCATTCAGATCAAAGGTTTTCACAGCCAACAAGCAGCCCAACAACAGCGTGATGTTTTACGCAATGAAATGGGCCTCACCAACGTCAAAGTCAATCAGCTCTAGCTTTTCAAGCCCAGAACACTCAGCAGCAAAACGCGATTGACATATTCCAACGCAGTTTTTAACGTCGCTCTACATTTCATAAGGATTATTCATGCCAAGTATTCAACAATCAAAAATCGATTTTGAGCAAGCTCAGAAACTATTGCCCGGCGGTGTGAATTCTCCCGTCCGCGCTTTCAAATCTGTCGGTGGCACACCGCGTTTCTTTGCTTCAGCCAGCGGCGCTTATGTACGCGATGTCGATGATAACCGTTATATTGATTATGTCGGTTCATGGGGGCCGATGATACTCGGTCACGCTCACCCAGCTGTGGTTAAAGGCGTGCAGGAAACCGCCGCACTCGGCATGAGCTTTGGCGCACCATGCGAACTGGAAATTGATCTGGCCAAACTGGTCATTGGTATGGTGCCCTCCATTGATGTCATCCGATTCGTCAATTCCGGTTCAGAAGCCACCATGAGCGCATTGCGTTTGGCACGCGGCTTTACCGGCCGCGATAAATTCATCAAATTCGATGGCGGCTATCACGGCCATGCCGATGGTTTTCTGGTCAAAGCAGGCTCCGGCGCAGCCACCTTTGGCGAGCCTGATTCTGCCGGTGTACCGGCTGATTATGCCAAGCTGACTCTCACGGCTGCATTCAATGATATTGAAGCCGTCAAACGATTGTTTGCCGAAAATAAAGATGAAATCGCCTGCATTATTGTTGAGCCTGTGCCCGGCAATACCGGTGTCATGCTGCTCAATGACAATGGCTTTTTACAACAACTGCGCGATCTCTGCGATGCTGAAGGTGCGTTGCTGATTTTTGATGAAGTGATGTCCGGCTTCCGTGTGGGTGCTGGTGGTGCACAACAGCGTTTTGATATTATGCCTGATTTAACCTGTTTGGGTAAAATTATTGGTGGCGGCTTACCTGTCGGCGCTTATGGTGGGCGTGAAGAAATCATGCGCCAAATTTCACCCGATGGACCTGTCTATCAAGCCGGCACCCTCTCCGGCAACCCATTGGCCATGCGAGCCGGTCTTGAAACCCTGACACGCTTGCAAGAGCCGGGCTTTTACACCGCGCTTGAACACAAAACCACACGTTTGGTCGAAGGGTTATTGGCTGGTTGCAAGGCTGCCGGTGTGCCTGCGGTTGCCAATCAGGTCGGTGCGATGTTCACCATTTTCTTCACTAAACTCGATGCTGTCACATGCTGCAATGATGTCAGTGAACATTGTGACCTGGCATTCTTTGGCCGTTATTTCAACGCCATGCTCGATGAAGGTATTTATCTGGCTCCCTCACAATATGAAGCGGCTTTCATGTCTGCGGCACATAGCGATGCCGATATTGATGCCACCATCGCTGCTGCTAGCCGTGCCCTGAGAAAACTGACTGCATGAGTCTGAACCACAAAGACACAAAGGCACAAAGTAATCAGATTAGATTACTCGTGAGTGAGGGAGTTCATCTCTGCCCGCGAGCCCCTTTCTTTCGTTCTTTCTTTGGGGGACAAAAAAAGGACAGAGGGCATACGTTATGAGTCTGTTGGAAACAATTAAATTCAACGATGCTGGACTGGTCCCTGCCATCGCACAAGATGCCGGCAATGGCCGTGTATTGATGATGGCGTGGATGAATGAAGAAGCAGTACAGCAAACGCTGCAAACTGGCTTTGCCCACTACTATTCCCGCTCACGGCAAACGCAGTGGAAAAAAGGCGAGTCATCCGGCCACGTGCAACGCATCGTGGATATATTCCTCGATTGCGATGGCGATACCCTGCTACTCAAAATCGAACAAACAGGCCCCGCCTGCCATACCAACCGCCAATCCTGTTTTTACCAACAGCGACAGGCTGATCAATGGTTGACCATTGAATCACCTCTGGAGTAAACATGCCTGAATCATCGGATATCCTCACACAACTGGCAGCCGTATTGGAAGCTCGAAAATCGGAATCTGCCGATGCATCTTATGTTGCATCGCTGTATGCCAAACCGGATAAAATGTTAGAAAAAATCGGTGAAGAAGCGGTTGAAACCATCATTGCCGCCAAAAATGGCAAGCCGGATCAGATCATCTACGAAACTGCCGACCTATGGTTTCACACCATGGTCATGCTGGCACAAAAAGGTCTATCCCACGATGATGTATTGCGTGAATTAGCCCGCCGTTTCGGCATTTCCGGCCATGCTGAAAAAAACTCTCGATCTCAGTAATAAAAGATTCAAAACCTTGCAGCGCAGCACCCCAAGGGTGGTCTCTCTTGCTACGCAATCACCTTCAGAACGCAAGAGATGCCAAAAAAAGTAAGGCTACTGAATAGCGCATCACCCCGCTTCGCGACTCCCAATCCGAGAATAACACTCATCTACCACAGAGTACGCAGAGTTACACAGAGTAAATCAAGATCAAAATCGTTATCATTGATAATTGTTAAGGTCTTCCTCTGCGTAACTCTGCGTACTCCGCAGTGAAAGATTTTGAAATGACTTTAAATTTATTATTTAAGAGCGATAAACTGGATTACACCGCCCGGGCGGTAATGCCTTGCATACCCGGATCGAGCGAAACATGTGCAGCATCCACGCCATTGAGATGCAGACTCAACTGATATTGCAGTTCATTTAAACGCATTTGCAAATCGCGCACTTCTATGGCCATGTCATCATCCATAATCTGATGATCCATATAGTGCATACGTAACAATTCCATTTCCCGGTTCACCCTGCCACTTTGCTCGATCAGCTGATGCCAGCGACACTCTCGCATGCTGCGGCTAAACGCATTCAATACCGAATGGCAGCGCTGCATTTGATGTTTAATGGAACAATCTGATCTCTTTAGCAACGCACTAACCTCATTATCTACTCCGAATCTCAGGCAGCCTTGCGCACCAGAGAAAGATGATCCGGTGTATGCTGCTGCACCGAAAGACTCATCCAACCCTCTCGCAAGTCTTGTACCAACTTGAGCACTTCATCGATATGTTCTGTCGAGCAGGAACACAAACCAGAGGTCAAACGGTTCATCATATACATATACAAACTGGCCAGACTCTGGGCAATATCTTCACCATCCTGCATATTCAAACTGCTGGATAACTCAATCAAGGCCTCCATTGAACGCCCTGTATGATCGGCTTCAGCAGCCAAGTCACCGGCCTGAATAGCCAGACGGGTACGCCCCAATGATTTATACAGTGCCTCATAGGTCAACAGAATCAAACCCAATGGCCCTGCACCTTCAACCTGATTACCTTGATATGTTTGATATCCTGTCATATCTGCCTCCTTGCTTTGCTTGATCAGCGGCGATCATCGCGCTGTTGGAATACTTCTATCTATCGAATAACTGACAGGAGACTTTAGCCCGATCATCTGTTCAAACACATCTCATCGCCAAACACACAGAGCAACACGCAACCATCTGAGCATCATAACATTGACTGAAAAACATCAGCGTTTTTATGACTGCATTCAATCATTACAAAAAAAAGGTGATTTTTTTTGTAATGACCATATCGTTATGTGATGATAGATATCAAAGAAATTCACACAAACATTTCAAATGCGGCTGCCAGGTTATGTGCAAAGGAGGCTTGGTTATTTGGATCCTATGCACGCGGCGAGGCTTCAGAAGATTCAGATGTCGATATTTTATTTATCATCGATAATGAATCATCACATCTGAATCTTATTCGATCAGCCAGAAAGACAATGCGCGACTGGCATGTTCCAAAAGATATTCTGGTTTATCGAAATGATGAGTTTCAGGACTGGCAAAAAGTCGTTGGCTCTCTATGTTATCGAGTGAAAAAAGAGGGTGTACAACTATATGAAGCATAATAAAGAAGCCCTTGGACTCCATTACAGCCATGACAGATTTTGCTGTCGCCGTACGCTACCCTGAATCAGATCAATGGATTGATGATTGTGATCCATGCCATTGGCTGGAGGCTGTCCAGCAAGCGTGTGATTTTATTTGGACAAAGATAGATATCTGATCTCTATCAAAAAGAATGGATGAAAATCATTACTGCTGTTGCAATAATGCCTTGCCTGCATCACCCCGGCTGATGCCACGCTCCAGGGTTTGCACATCATCGTTGATCATATGCATCTGCATGGATAACTGGCGCTGTACACGCCTTAACTGAATTTCCAGATATTTAACCCGCTCGATAACCGCATCATCCAGTTCAGGCGCATCAGCAAGATTGACCTGCAACAGCGTCATTTCCTTATTGATCCGATCACTACGTTCAGCCACTTTATGCCATCGTCGCTCTTTCATGCAGCGCGCAAATGATTTTATCGCATGCTGGCAACGATCCAACTGCTGAGGCAATGTGCTGGCCATTTAGTAGCCGTAAGCCGCCATAGACGGACGCGCAGCCATTCTCGATTGTGGGCGCGCAGCAGGCTGACGCTGTCGATCTTCCAACCCCTTCCAGGCATCACGCAATGTTTCCGTCAAGGCCATCACTTCATCAATCCCCTCGGGCGAACCACTGCACATATGCTTAACCAGGCGATCATTCATATAGCTGTACAATTTTGTAAGGTCTTGAGCAATATCAGCACCTGCTTCCATATCCAACGATGAAGAAAGCTCAATCAACGCTTCTAGCGCACGCCCTGTCTGCTCACCTTCAAATACAAAATCACCCCGTTCAACCGCCAAACGTGCACGCCCCAGCGATTTGTACAACACATCATAGGTTAACAGCACCAAACCCAACGGCCCTGCCCCATCCACCTGATTTCCCTGATAAGCCTTATAACCTGTCATATCTGCCTCCGTGCAGCTTGTGAGATAGAGCGATCATCGCCCCTTGCTTCTTGGATATATGTATCGGTTGAAAAACGCTGAACTGTAATAAAAAGTGTCACTGCTACCCGATTCAGCCCTTACTGCGCTCAAGCCTCTTTATGCGCGTTTATGCACTACGTGCGCTGGCGAGGCCACTGATCTGTGAAAGGAAGCTGCTATTATTTTGCAACGATGATATGGCTTGCTGCATGGCATTAAATTGCCCCAGCAATGTCACCCGTTGCTGTTCCATCTGGCGGGTAATATTATCAATACGTTTGGTCAAATCATCAAAGGTGGTTTGCTCCGATTGCACACTGCCCTGAATAAATCCCGTTACCGGATTCGAGAAGCTATCCAACAGGCCATCAAAGCTGGCTCCAATACCCAGCCCCAGGGTGATATTACCCACAGCACCCGTAGCAGTGCCCGAATACAGCATGGATAAAAAGTCCACATTGCCCGATGTGCCGCGCAGTGTTTGTCCCGAACCTGTCGCCGATAAACCATTGATCGTACCTGCAACGTCCGTACCGATGGCCGTTTGGCTGGTAAGCCCCAGCCCCGTCATCGTGAAACCACTGCCTGCACCATAGGATGTGGATTCCAAGGCAATAAAGTTGCCCGATAATACCGCTTGAACCGGCATTGCATAACGCCCCTCTGTGACCACCACGTCCGTACCCAGGTTCAGTGTGCCGCCAGCTTCGTTATTGGCCAGCAAACCCACCGTCAACTGGCTATCACCACTATTAATATCCGTAACCGTGATCTTACCATTCACGTCAATCGTCGCAGCCACTTCCTGATTAAAGGCACTCTGAATGGCAGTCAACAAGCTCGACACCGTATCGGTAGTAGGGCTCAACACCGTAAAACTACTATTCACAGTACCGCCCGAACGCAGCGTGCCCGTAATAGAAATCGTATCTCCGGCAGCAACCCCCAAGCCCAAGGCTGAAAGCGTCGTTGAGCCCGAAGCCGGCGATCCAGCCGCCGTCAAGGCAGTCGAAAGCTGATGCTTTTCTGTATAAGTGGCAGATAATTCGCTATTTAGAGCAGCCAGCACTGAAGCTTGTGTTTGCCCTGCCGTCAGATTGATCGTGGCCAAACGTGCTGAACCCGTATCGGTAATCGTCACCGTATCATTCGCCGCCAAGCCCGCAGATAAATCCGTTGTGCCGGTCAAGCTGGCCAGCGTTGCCGCTTGTGTAACATTGACACTGTATGTGCCCGATGGTGTATTCAAGCCTTGGGTCAAAAACTGCAGTTTGTTATTATCTGTTGTGCCCGTGGCCACAAACAAATCCCGGATCGCATTCGGATCATTGGCCAGAAAAGTATCAAAACGCGCAGGATTGATGGTCAATACACCCTGTGCATCCGGCTCCACACCTATCATCACCAGATTATTTTTATCCGACGGCAAGCCAGGTACCGTTTGCATAATGCGCGTACTCAAGGCCGATTGAATCGTAGTCAACAACGGATCACCCGCCAACACCCCACCCACGCCAGTATTTGCATCGAACTTGAATTGATCGTTAATCAATGTCTGCAAACCATTATAAGCATCGACAAAGCTCTGCACATTGGCCTGCAATGCCGCCGTATCGACCCCAATGGTCATATTGACTGTCACTGCCGGGTCGGCTTGTTTCAAGCTTAACGTCACCCCGGACAGAGCATCGGTAATCGTATTGGTGCTGCGCGTGATCGCCAGTCCATCGATTGAGACTTGTGCATCCTGGGCAGCTTGCAAGGTTTGCAAGGCATTCGTTTGCCCGGTTGCACCCATTTGCAAGCCAGCCAATGTACCAGCCGCATCGAGGGCTGTGCCCGTCAGTGTAAAACCAGTTGCCCCTGTTGTATCGGATGCCAGAATAAGCCGGAAATCATTGCTTCCCACCTTCATCACCGATGCACTCACGCCTGTTGCCGTTGCACCGCTATTTAACTGATTAATATTTGCAGCAATATCATTTAACGAATCGGCAACACCAACGCCAACACTAACCCCGGCAATCTGAAAACTGCCACTAAGGTTTAATGCTGTACTCGCACTGGTAATGGCTGTACCAGCACTATCCTTGACCGCCACCGAAGATGATAAACGCTCAGCTTGAGCCACCTGAGAAACCACCAGACTATGCTGACCGGAAGCCAGACCCGATGTGCCACTGACATCGAGCAAGGATGATGCAGTAACGGCTGAAGACGAGCTGCTTAAACTGGCGGTGAATCCGAAGAAACTGGCGCTATCGGCCATCGAAATAGAAGTATTGCGCAAACTGGAAACTGCAGTATTGATTTTCAACAGGGCATCTTGCCTGACTGTCACTGCATCTTGTTTTTTCTGAATCTGAGAAATTTCAAACTTTTTTAAGCTTAACAAACCATCCACAGCAGCAGGCACATCAATGCCTGCAACCTGTCCGGAAATTAAACTGGAGATACCCGGTGCTGAATTGGTAACCGGCATGGCTTAGGCCTGTTTATCCAGCAGCAAGCCAATCATTTCTTTCATGTAAATTTGATATTGAATAAATTCTTTGGATGGTAGTTGTTGAATCACCCGGCCTGTCGCTTTGTCCGATACTTGCACAATCAATTGCCCCAATTTTTCTTCATAACCAAAGGTAATGGATTCATTCGAGCTCGGCAACGACATATTAGCCTGTTTCACCGCTTGCTGCACATCCCGCAATGAGGGTTGTTGAGCTGTGCCTTGTTGAGCCATATTCTGTTGAACCATATTTGGCTGAGCCACCGCAGGAGCCATGGATGGCGCTGCCTTTGGCGCAATGACTGTTGCAACACTGGCAGCAGAAACAGGAGCAGATGAGGCAAACACAGGACTAGATTGAATGATTGTAGATATAGCTGTCATGGTTTCACCTCCTTATCCTTATTAATAATGATGCCCCTCCCCCGTTACCGGGAGAGGGATATCACCTTATCCTTACCTGAACAGTGTCAATACGTTCTGTGAAGCCTGATTGGCCTGAGCCAACATAGACGTACCAGCCTGAGTTAAGATCTTGTTCTTGGTGAAGTTGGCCATTTCCAGAGCCATATCAGCATCCTTGATAGATGATACCGATGCTGTGGTTTACTCGATACTGGTAGCCAGATTAGACTGAATAAAGCCCAACTGGTTCTGAGTAGCACCCAAATCAGCACGCTGAGTAATCAACTTATTCAGTGCACTTTTAGCCGTATCAATATAAGCCTGTGCTTTGGTTTGCGTGTCAATACCAGCAGTAGCAGCACCTAGACCAAGGCCTCCGGTTGTATAACTTTTAGTCAAGTCAATAGTTA
>JAUZQK010000099.1 GCA_030951025.1 Mariprofundus sp.
TTAATATCTTAAATTGCCCGAGGAAATATGTGCTATCACTTTAAAGTTAGGTATGGAAGGTAGCAATAAGAAGAGTGGTAACTGTGGGAGTGATTATGGATAATGTTATATGCCCCGTTTGCGGCTGCGAGCCTTTTGATGAGCCATGTGAACATACGGTGTATGTCGCGGCGAATGAATGTGGTTTGATATATATTGCTGAGCAGTATCGAAGTCAGTATGAGACTGTGGTTGAACAAATTTTGAAAGAGCATGGTGAGTTAGAGGAAGGTGATTCGCTGAGTGACGAGGACTTTCCTTGTGACTACGCAGGTGAACTTCAGGACAGGCTTAAGATTGAGAGCATTGTTTATGAAACAGTGTATGGCATGCCTCCATCTGGATTGACGGTGTATGCAGCATTTATTGAGAATATAAAATAGTTTCATGACCAACCTTTGAGGGGAGAATTTAGTGACACAAGTTTTCAGGGTATTTATAAGCTCAACATTTAGCGACTTTTCCAGCGAAAGAGAAGTCTTACAGCAAAACGTGTTTCTGGAGCTGGATAGATACTGTCAGTCCAGAGGGTATTATTTTCAACCTATTGATTTGAGATGGGGCGTGACTGAAGAGGCTCAGTTAGATCAAAAGACCCTGGAATTATGTCTGACTGAAGTGAAAACCTGTAAACATTTCCCTCACCCAAATTTCCTGATTATGTCAGGGAATTGGTATGGTTGGATTCCATTACCCTACCTGATTGAAGAGTCAGAATTTGGACTCATCTGGCAAGGAGTTGAAGATGATACTGACAAACAGCTGCTCAAAGAGTGGTACCTGCTTGATCTCAACCAATTGCCCGCATCTTATGTTTTAAAGGAAAGAGCCGCTCCCTACGATGACAGCACTGAATGGGCAGATGTAGAAGATAGATTAAGGACGATTTTACAAAATTGCGTGCTCAAGCTGGATTTCCCTGAAGGGCAAAGAGAAAAGTACTTCCTGTCAGCTACTGAGCAGGAGGTGAATGAAGGGATATTTCACTACTCCGGTTATACAAATAATCAGGAGAAGATACTTCGTACAAATCCTTTGCTGTTAGATTCAGAAAAGAAGCATGTGTTTTCCTTTCTTAGGGACATCGAGAATCACGATGCCTTCACCGACAGTAACTTTGTGGATAAAGATCAGACTGATGTGGTAAGGTTTAAACAAAATATCAAGTCCACTCTTGTGAAAGAGAATATCATAGAACTTAGTACCAAGCTCACAGAAGAAACTAAATTGGATAAGGAATACCTAGCTCATTTTGAAAGCCGTGTAGCTGATTTTCTTAAGCACTCTATTGATGAGCAGATTCAGGAATTAAGCCTCTCTACAGAGCTGGAAGCAGAGCATGACAGGCAAAAGCTGCATCTGAAGAATAAATTGTATCTATTTTCTGGTAGAGAGGCGGATCTGAGCTTTATAGCCGGGTACCTTACAAATGATGATGCGAGACCATTAATTATTCATGGCAGATCTGGCCTTGGAAAATCATCACTGATGGCCAAGGCAATCAATGATGCACTAAGGGATGGTAGCAGCAGAACGGTCTACAGGTTTGTTGGAGTATCACCGGAATCTGGTAACACAAAAGATTTATGGGGCTCAATTCTAAGGGAAATTGGCTATGATGTTGAAGCACAGGATAGTGGAACATTTGAGCAATTCAGCTTAAAAGTACATAAGCACCTGATTGAGATTAGTGAACCAACCGTTGTTTTTATTGATGCAGTCGACCAGCTTGTAAATAGCGATACCTTTTCCTGGTTACCAGAAGCATTGCCGGGCAATTTGAAAGTGGTTATATCGGCCTTGAAAGATAGTCATTACAAGAATGACAGTAGGGCTTTCGAAGTGTTGTCGAATATCAGTAAGAACCTGTTCTCCCTGCCTGACCTTGAAATCGATGTTTGTTTCTTGGATTCATTACTGAAAGAACAAAAGAGGAAATTACAGGCGGAACAATCAGAATATGTGCTTTCAAAATATAATGAAGTGCATGCTCCGCTGTATATTAAAATTGCCGAACAGGAATTCATTCACTGGAAAAGCTATGACTATATTGACCCTGCGCATAAGGGAGATATCGGGATATTGCACTCACTGGAAAGCACGCAAAGAGGTGTTATCTCCGAGTTTATTCAAAACCTGAGTGCCGTATATCATCATAATAAAGCTTTGGTTACAAAAGTGATGGGGTATATTTATGCTTCTGTTGACGGGTTAAACGAGAAAGAACTAATCACTCTACTATCCATGGATAAGAAACTGCTGCAAAAGGTTGCTCCTCAGACATATCATAAAAATATTAGTGGCCAGTTACCTGTAGTAATATGGGCCAGATTGAAATTCCAAATCACTCCTTTCCTCAGCCTGAAGAAAGTTGATGGGCTGGAACTCATGCAGTTTTTTCACAGAGAGTTCAATGATGCCATAAGGCGTATGTTTGATGTAAAAGGCATGCATGAAGATTTAATCGATGATGTGTATGAAAGACTTTCCGCAGATGCTTTGCGCTTTCATGCCAACAGGTTTGGCAGGTTTTTTGTCAGTC